>CAZWQN010000040.1:4557-10569 GCA_964635895.1 uncultured Thermotogae bacterium
TTCCCCACGCAGAACCGGGAGAAGACGGCGTCGAGGATGGACTCCCCGACGTCGATCCCCTGCAAGTCCCCCGACGCGGTGTACGCGCAGCGCAGCTCCTCGGCGATCATGTCGGGGAAGAGCCTCGTATCTATGGCCTCGACGGCGCGCGCCGCGCCGTCCCGCAGGCGTCGCAACAGGTCGCGCTCCCACGTGTCGAGGAGGAGAATCGTGTTCCGGGACGGGATCTCCCCCCCGAGAAGCAGACCGAGAAGGCGATCGTGAAGCGCGGCGAGGTTCTCGCCGCTCTTGGCGGCGATCTCGACCCGATCGACCCACGTTCCGCGAGGAACGTCGCCGATCCGGGGCGCGAGGTCGCTCTTGTTCAAGACGAGGAGCGTCGGCACTCCCCAACCGGTGTCGAGGAGGGCGCGATCCTCGTCGGTCAGGGGCTCGCTTCGATCCAGGACGAGGAGAACAAGGTCGCTGCGCTTCGTCGCCTCCCTCGTTCGGCGCACCCCCTCCGCTTCGATCCGATCCGTTGGCGTGCGCAGGCCCGCCGTGTCGATCAGGCGAACGGGCACGCCGCCGATCGACGCCACCTCTTCGACGGTGTCGCGCGTCGTCCCCGGAATCGGCGTCACGATCGACCGCTCTTCCGCGAGGAGCGCGTTCAAGAGCGTCGACTTGCCCACGTTGGGGCGCCCGAGGATCACGACCGTCAACCCTTCGCGGACGACGCTTCCCCGCTCGGCGCGGGCGAGGAGATCGGCGGCGCGAGCCGCGACGGCCTCGATGCGGGGTCGAAGTCGGTCAACCACGACATCGAGATCGGGGAAGTCGATCTCCACTTCGAGGTCGGCGAGGATCGCGGCGAGATCGTCGCGCAGCGCGGCGATCGCCTGCGAAAACCGGCCGCCGAGGCGGTCGACGGCCGCTTCGAGCCCGAGGCGCGTCTGCGCGCGCACGATGTCCGCGACGGCCTGGGCTTGGTCGAGCGAGATGCGGCCGTTGAGGTAGGCGCGCTTCGTGAACTCGCCGCGCTCGGCGAGGCGAGCGCCGCGGGCGAGCAGCGCGTCGAGGACAGCGCGCGTGGCCACGATGCCGCCGTGGCAGCCCAGCTCGACCACATCCTCGCGCGTGTAGGTGCGCGGCGCACGCATGACCGAGGCCAGAACCTCGTCGACTCTCCGGCCGTCGTCGTCGACGTGTCCGTAGTGGATCGTGTGTGTCGGCGCGTCGGAAAGACGAACCCCCTTGGGAGAGACAAAGACGAGGTCGGCGATCTCGATCGCTGTCGACCCGCTTAGCCGAACGATGCCGATGCCGCCTTCCCCGATTGGTGTGGAGATGGCGGCGATGGTGTCCCCGCTCATTCCGGCGTCTTCTTCTCCTCCGGCTCCATCACAACGCGGCGGCCCTCGCCGGACCCCACGCTGTACGTTCGGATCCCGGGGAAGTTCGCGAGCGCTACGTGGACCGTTCGCCGCTCGTGGGCTGGCATGGCGTTCAGGCGGACGGTCTTCTTCTCGCGCACGACCTCCTCGGCCTTCCCGAGGGCGAAGCGAATCAGCTCGGCGCGTCGCCGCTTCACCGCGCCGTTGGCGTCGACGACGACCTCGATCTCCTTCCCCGTCTGTCGCCGCAGCGCGCCGCGGAGCAGGTGTTCGAGGGCCGTGAGAATCGGTCGTTCCTCCGGAAGGGAGAACAGGTTGCCGACGAGGTTGACGTAGAGGCCTTCCTCTCCATCCTCCTCGACCTCGATCGTCGCGTCTTCCTCGAGGATTTCGAGCAGCCGGCGGACGAACGCCTCGGCGGCTTGCCTCAGCGCGTCCACGTCCCGCCGTCCCCGTCTCCGACGTCGCTCGACGTGCCAGCCGCGGAAGCCAGGCGGGCAGAGCGCTTCATCTGGCGGTTGACGAGCGCCTGCTGGCCGACCTGAGCTGCCGTCGTGAGCAAGTAGTAGAGCCACAGCCCCGCGGGGAACTTCCACAAGAGGACAGCCATGACGACGGGGAAGATGTAGCCCATCCACTTCGCGCCTGGCGAGCTCTCGGTCCCCGTTTGGGGAGTCATCAGCCACTGCTGCAGCAGCATGACGGCGGTGGTGAGGATGATAAGGACGAAGTACGGATCGTGCAGGCTGAGGTCCGGGACCCACAGGAATCCTGGAGACAGGTGGATCTGCTCGCCGGCGAGGAGGATCGCGCGCCAGATCAGGTAGATGATCGGGAGCTGGATGACCATCGGCAGGCACCCGCTCATCGGGTTGATCTTCTCCTTGCGGTACAGCTCCATCATCCGTTCCTGCATCGCCTGCTTGTCGTCCTTGAACCGCTCCTGGATCTGCTTCATCTTCGGGCTGAGCTGCTGCAGCTTGGCCATCGAGTGCATTTGCTTCTGCATCAGCGGCCAGAGGATGACGCGCACCAGGATCGTGAACAGGATGATGGCCAGGCCGTAGTTCCCGGTTGCGTGATAGAGCAGTTCGAGGAACTGGATCACCGGAATCATCAGCCGCGCGCCGACGCCGGGCGTGTCGAGCGCCTGGAGGTCGGCGGCCTTCATCAGGAGGAAGCGCCGCCGCCCGCCGTAGAGCGTTCCGTCGAACGTTGTCGTCCCAGCGCCCGCCGACAGGGCGATGCCGAAATGGTCGGAGCCCGCCGGCATCCGCGTGAGGAACGGGGTTGCTGCCCGCGCGTCCTTCGGGGAGAGGAAGAAGACGACGGTGCTGCTCATCAGGCCGACGCCGTCGAACGACGTGAACGAGCCCTTGGCGAGCTCAAGCTGGCCCGGCTCGCCGTCGAACAGGTAGTAGATCTCGAGCGGGTTCTTGTCCTTCGTCCTCGGAATGTAGTTCGCTACGGTCATCTGGAGGTCGACGGGGCGACCTCGGTTCGTGATCGAGAGGGAGAACTCGACCGTGTACAGCGCATCGGGGCGGATCGTGTACGTCTTCCGCACCGTCATCTCGCCAAGCTTCCCGTTGAACTCGGCCCGGAACACGCCGGTCTCGGCGTCGACTGACGGCCCGACCAACTGGTAGGCGCCATCGACCGCGTCGACGGCGGAGAGCGTGAACGGGAAGATCGCGTCGGCCAGGTACTGCCGTCCCAGGGTCTTGACGTTCGAGGTCGCGCCGGGGACAAGTTCGGCGGGCGAGGAGCCGTACGGAACGAAGGTCAGGAGGATCGACTTCAGGACCCCGCCCTGCTCCGACAGGATGTAGTCGGCGAGCGGCGTCTTGACCTCGACCTCGCGATACCCCTCACGATCGAGGATCTCGTAGGTGATCTCGGGCTTCGCCGCCAGGGCGGCGGAGGACCAGAGGACCAACAGAAGAACAAGGAATCCGGGGACGACCGAGCGCATTCGCACAGTGACCTCCTAGAGGATAGGGTATCCGGGGGCCGGAGGACGTGCAACTCCGTTGAACAGGGCATTCGGATGCACTACACTCGATCCCGCCCATGTTCACGGGGATTGTGCAAGCGGTCGGAGAGGTTCTCCGAGCGAATCCGGGCTCCCTCGAGGTGCGTCTGCCCGTCGCGCTCGAAACCTTGCTTGCCGTCGGCGGGAGCGTCGCCGTGAGCGGCGTCTGCCTCACGGCCCGGTCGGTGGCGGCGGGCGCGTTCGTCGCCGACGTATCCTCGGAAACCGCCGCGCGGACGACGCTCGGCTCGTTGCGCGTCGGGTCGGCGGTGAACCTCGAACTGGCGGTCGCGCCGGGCCGCGCCCTCGACGGCCACTGGGTCCTCGGGCACGTCGACGCGGTGGGCAAGGTCGGCGGCCTCTTCCGCGACAAGGAGGGGTGGAGCTTGATCGTCTCGTTTCCGCCAAAGTTCGCGAAGTACGTCGCCGACAAGGGTTCCGTCGCGGTCGACGGCGTGAGCCTGACCCCGTTTGCGGTGACCGGCGACTCGTTCCACTGCGCCGTGATCCCGGCGACGTACGAGGGCACGATCCTCCGCGGGCGGCGCGCGGGAGACCCGGTGAACCTCGAGTTCGACATACTGGCGAAGTACGTGGAGAGGATGATCGGACATGTTTCTGGCCATTGAGGAAGCGATTCGCCGCTACCGGGCGGGGGAGATGCTCGTCCTGGTCGATGACGAGAACCGCGAGAACGAGGGCGACCTCGTGATGGCCGCCGAGCACGCAACGCCGGAGTCGATCAACTTCATGGCGAAGCACGGCCGCGGCCTCATCTGCGTTCCGGTCACCGAGGATCGCGCCCGCAGGCTTGGGCTCCCGCCGATGTGTCCGGACAACACGGCCCTGCACGGGACGTCGTTCACCGTCTCCGTCGACGCGCGGCACGGGATCTCGACCGGCATTTCGGCGTTCGATCGCGCCGAAACGATTCGCCTTCTCGTCGATGAGGAGACGGGCCCCGACGACCTCGCTCACCCCGGGCACATCTTCCCGCTCATCGCGCGAAGCGGCGGAGTCCTACGCCGCGCCGGACACACCGAGGCGACCGTCGATCTCGCGCGGCTCGCCGGTCTCAAACCGGCGGCGGTCCTGTGCGAGATCCTGAACGACGATGGCACGATGGCCCGCCTGCCGCAGCTCGAGGCGTTCGTCGAGAAGCACAGACTTGGGCTGGTCAACATCGCCGACCTGATCGCGTACCGCAAGAGAACCGAGCGGCTGATCCAGCGTGCGGCGACCGCCGAGCTGCCGACCCGGTTCGGCGACTTCGTCATCCACAGCTACACGAGCCCGATTGGAGAGGACGAGCACGTCGCCCTCGTCATGGGCGACGTCGCGGGGAAGAAGAACGTGCTCGTGCGCGTTCACTCCGAGTGTCTCACCGGCGACGTCTTCGGGTCGTTCCGCTGCGACTGCGGGACCCAACTCCAGCGCGCGCTCGAGCGAATCGGCGAGGAAGGCCTCGGAGTCCTCGTATACATGCGCCAGGAGGGTCGCGGGATCGGCCTGTTGAACAAGGTGTGCGCGTACCAGTTGCAGGACCAGGGGCTCGACACCGTCGAGGCGAACGAGCGGCTCGGCTTCGACGCCGACCTGCGCGACTACGGGATCGGGGCCCAGATCCTCTGCGACCTCGGCCTCACCTCGATCCGCCTGATGACGAACAACCCGAAGAAGGTCGTCGGCCTCTCCGGCTACGGTCTCGACATCGTCGAGCAGGTGCCGATCGAGACGGCGCCCAACGACTACAATCGCAGGTACCTTCGGACGAAGAAAGAGAAGATGGGGCACAAGCTGAACAAGGTGTGAGGCCGCTCGTCGGGCGACCTGCACCGGAGGAGGAGATCGTGGGCAAGACCTTCACGGGGAAGCTCGATGGGAAAGGACTTCGCGTCGGCATCGTCGTCAGCCGGTTCAACGACCTGATCACCGGGCGGCTCCTCGAGGGCGCCCTCGACCGGCTGCGTCGCTCGAACGTCGCTGAGACGGCGACCGACGTCTGCTGGGTGCCCGGCGCGTTCGAGGTGCCGCGAGCGGCGAAGGAAATGGCGGCCACCGGCCGCTACGACGGAATCATCGCGGTTGCCGCCGTCATCCGCGGCGCCACACCCCACTTCGAGTACGTGGCGAGCGAGATCACGAAGGGCGTCGCCCGCGTCAGTCTCGATGCCGACGTGCCGGTCACCTTCGGGGTCATCACCGCTGACACCGTCGATCAGGCGATCGAGCGGGCGGGAACCAAGGCCGGGAACAAGGGCGTCCAGGCCGCCGAGAGCTTGATCGAGATGATCAACGTTCTGCGCGAGCTGAAATGACCTACGACCTGGTCCGAGGGATGTACGACATCCTTCCCGACGAGATCCCGTGGTGGCAGCTCGCGGAGGACGCCGTGCGCGAGATGGCGCGGCGCTACAACTACCGCGAGATCCGCGTTCCGCTCGTCGAGCACACGGAGCTGTTCGCCCGCGGCGTCGGCGAGTCGACCGACATCGTCACAAAGGAGATGTACACCTTCCAGGACCGAGGCGAGCGCTCCCTCACCCTTCGCCCGGAGGGAACTGCATCTGTCGCCCGCGCCTACCTCACGCACGGCTGGCA
>CAZWQN010000041.1:0-10493 GCA_964635895.1 uncultured Thermotogae bacterium
CCCCAAGGCGTAGCAGGCCTCAACTTCGCTCGCCCGGGGCCGGCGCCTGAAGGTACGCTTCCACGAACGGCGTCAGGTTCCCATCGAGGACGTCGTCCACGTCGCTCGTCTCCGCCGAGGTCCGATGATCCTTGGCGAGGCGGTACGGATGAAGAACATAGGAGCGGATCTGGCTTCCCCACTCGTTCTCCTTCCGCTCCCCTTGGAGCTCCTCCAGCTTCTCGGCCCGCTCCCTGGCGAGCCGCTCGACGAGATGAGCGGTCAGGATGCGCATGGCTGTCTCTTTGTTCTGGTGCTGGCTGCGCTCGTTCTGACAGGACGCGACAATTCCCGTGGGAAGATGGGTGATCCGAACCGCCGAGTCGGTGACGTTGACGTGTTGTCCCCCGGCCCCCGACGAGCGGTACGTGTCGATCCGCAGATCTTTCGGGTCAATCTCGAGCACGGCCTCCTCGAGCACGGGGACCGCCGACACCGCCGCGAACGACGTGTGCCTTCGGTGCGCGGCATCGAACGGCGACAGCCGCACGAGGCGGTGGACCCCCGCCTCGCCACGCAGGTTGCCGTAGGCGTACTTCCCCTTCACCTCGAGCGTGGCACTACGAATCCCGGCTGTGTCGCCCGAGCTGACGGCGAGCAGCGTCGCCGAGAAGCCCATTCGCTCGCAGAAGCGGCCGTACATGCGAAGGAGCATTTCCGCCCAGTCTTGGGAGTCCGTTCCCCCCGCGCCCGCGTTGATGGACAGATAGCAGTCGGAGACGTCGTGCTCGCCCGAGAACAGAAGCTCAATCCGGAACTTCCGCAACGTTGCGTCGAGTGCGGCGGCCCGCCGATCGAGCGCGAGCAGTTCGGCCTCGTCCGCGGCCTCCAGCGCCATGGAGTGAAGGACATCGATCTCGTCGACCTCTTGCTCTGCCGCGCGAAGCCGCGCAAGCAGGCCCCGCTGGCGCTCTAGAGCGCGCGCTGCGGCCGACGACAACTCCCGATCCTCCCAGAATCCCGGCTCGGACATCCTCGCTTCCAGCGAGGCGATCTCGCGCTCCAGCGCGGAGGGGTCAAAGGTGCTCACCGATCTTGCAGAGATCGCGCCGTAGATTGGCGATAGATTCCTGGTCCATAGACCTCCCCAGCGGGAATCGAGTTCCGGCACCGCGTTTATAAGCCCGGAAGCGCGCGTCCTCAAGGGTGGGCGGCGCGGGGCACGCCGAGAAACGCGATCCCCCGAGCGTGCACCCGTCTTGCCGCGCCGGGCTCCGTCATGGAGAATGGCCTCCCGGCGTCGATGTCGGACAGAAATGAGGAGGGCCGATCCGTGGCCAAGGCAACCCGAACCGAGGAGCTGAAGATCACGGGGGAGGAGCTTCTCTCCACGGTCAGAGAGCTCGTCCGCCAGGGCAACATCCGCCGCATCACCATCAAGAATCGCGAAGGGAAGACGCTCGTCGAGATCCCTCTCACGTTGGGAGTTGTCGGGACGTTGCTGCTTCCGACTCTTGCAGCGCTTGGCGCCGTCGCGGCCCTGGTCACCGAGTGCAGCATCGTGGTCGAACGCGTCGAAGAGTGACTCCATCTTCGTACGAGGAGGGCCCGTGCCGCAGTATCTCTATCGAGTCCGGCCCACCCGCGTAGGGTTCTACGAGACGCCCACGCCGGAGGAGATCCACGCCGTCGACGAGCACTTCCTCTATCTGAAGCGTTGGGCGGAGGAAGGGACCGTTCTCCTCGCCGGGCGAACGCTCAGCGAGGACCGAGCGGGCTTCGGAATCGTCATCTTCGAGGCGTCGGATGAGCAGGAGGGGCGCCGGTTCATGCAGGAAGACCCCGCCGTGCGCGCAGGGGTCTTCGAAGCCGAGCTGTTCCCCTACCACGTGGCCCTTCGATCGTCACGCTGGGGCGCGGCGTCGAGCGGATCCTAGGTTCCCAGAATCAGTTGCCGGCGTTGTCGATCCGGAACCGAATCTGGTCGTAGCTCGCCCCGGGCGACGCGTCGTAGGCGGTCAGGGTCACGATGACCGCTTCTCCGTCCGAGCGGTCCGTCGACGGGGCGTGATAGATCGGTTCGAGCGTGTCGGCGCCTTCAAACCAACCCTTCGTGGCTGACCACACGTAGCAGACGGACGCGCACGACGGGTTGGCAATCGTTCCCCGCAGCCGCACGCTGGTCCCTTCAAGAACGTGCCGCTCAAACTGCCGAACGATCATCGGCCGGGGGCGATCGCGGGCGGCCAGCGGAGGGGACGATACCGGCCACGCGGAGTCCCACGCTGGGCCGCACCCCTGGCTACACCGGCAGGCGACCGGAACCTGCCCGCACGCCGGCACGGTGGGCGCCTGGGACATGCAAGGGCTGTCGCACGGAACGTCGGGCTTGGGACACCGATCGACGACGGGCGCCGAGGTCGTGCAGCACGTGACGGCGGCCGGAGGAGACCCACACGACGTCAGACTCAACGGGCACGCCCATAGGTTCCGGACGTGAAGCGTCATGGTGTCGCTCACGGAGGCTCCGCTCCGTCCGAACACCGTCAGCGTCATCGTCACGCAGTCCTCGCAATCGCACGCCGACGGGGCCGTGTACGTGGAGTCGAGAGCGTGAGGATCGCTGAAGAAGCCGAGGCGCGGCTCGACGCTCCACAGCGCCGTGACCGCCCCCCCCGCCGCATCGTAGCCGATGCCCGCCAAGCGGACGGTCTCTCGTTCCCCGACCGTGACGTCCGCTCCGGCGTCGGCCACCAACGACGGGCGGCCTGCGCCCGCGTAGCTCTCGAGGCTCGATCCGCCCATATCTTGGGCGAGAGCCGGCGCGGAGGCGACCGCCGGCTCGGGGCCCGCTTCGGGCGCCGAGAATAGGAAGAGGACAGCCAGGCCGACGCCAATCGCCACCAGAAGGAGAAGCAGCGAACTGCCGTTCATCGGATCGCACCTCCTGTCGTCTCGTAGGGCGCGACGTCGCTCCCGGAAACAGGCACAACGTCAACCTCAAGCCGCGACCAGCCTATCGAGTCGGGTACCGCGAAGTCAACACGTTCGCCTCGGAAACCCGGTTCGCTCGCCGCGTTCACGCGTTGCGGCGCCCTGCCACGTCGAGAGTCAAAGATCGCCGTTGCGCGACTCCCGCGGAGTCACTAGAGTCACGGCGAGGTGGTTGCCGTGAAGGAGGCCCTGATCTTGGTCGAGAACGGGTACGAAGAGCTCGAGCTGTGGGTCCCGTACTACCGCCTTCTCGAGGAGGGGATCGGCGTGACCTGCGTCGGCCCACAGACCGGCGCTTCGTATGCGGGAAAACGCGGACTCGAGGTCCGGGCGGAGCTGTCGTTCGCGGACGTCGACCTGGGTGGGGTTCTGGCGGTCATCATCCCGGGCGGCTGGGCTCCCGACCGACTGCGCACCCATCCCCAGGCGGTCACTCTCGTCAAACAAGCCTACGAGCGAGGGATCGCCGTCGCGGCCATCTGTCACGCCGGCTCGCTCCTTGTCTCCGCGGAAATCGTCCGGGGCAAACGGCTGACGTCGACCCGATCGATCCGTGATGACCTCCGCGCCGCAGGGGCTGTGTGGGTCGATGAGCCCGTGGTCGTCGATGCGAACCTCATCACGTCGAGAACGCCGACGGACCTGCCGGCGTTCCTGCCCGCCATCCTGGCGGCCATCCGATGACGACGCGCGGCCGGTTGTTCCTCGTTGCGCTCCCGATCGGCAACCTGTCCGACATCACCCTACGGGCGATCGACACGCTCCGATCCGTGGACTTCGTGATCGCCGAGGATACGCGCACGACCCGCAGGGTTCTCGAACACCACGGAATCAAGACTCCGTTCTACTCGAGCCTCTACCAGGGGGTCGAGCAGGAACGGTCGGAGGAGCTCGTGGACTTGCTCCGCGAGGGCAAGAACCTCGCCCTCGTCAGCGACGCCGGAACCCCCCTCGTCAGCGATCCGGGGTTCCCGCTGGTCCGTGCCGCGATCGACGCGGGGATCGTCGTGCAGCCAGTGCCCGGAGCCACGGCGGTCGTCGCGGCCGTTACCGCGTCCGGATTGGCACCGGATCGGTTCTGCTTCGACGGGGCCCTTCCCCGCAAGCGAAGTCACCGCGCGGAGTGGTTCGCGGGCTTGGCGCACGAAACCCGAACCACCGTGGTCTACGAGTCTCCGCACCGGATGCTCGAAACCCTGGAGATCCTAGGGCGGTCTCTCCCGAACCGGCGCATCGTCCTGGCGCGGGAGTTGACGAAGCTTCACGAGGAGTTCCTGCGCGGAACCGCGACCGAGATCCTCGGCGTCCTGCGGGAGCGGGGCGAGGTCCGCGGCGAGTGCGTCCTGGTGATCGAGGGTGGGGCTCCGCCCGGCCGAGATGCGGCGGAGAAGATGGCGGAGGCGATCCTGTCCAATCTCGATGGCGAGCCTATCCCCAGGGCCGCGTTGCAGAAGATACTCCAGATCGCTGCGGGCCTGCCGCGAAACCGCGCGTACGACCTCGTCCGCCGCGCGCGGGACTAGGTGTGCTTGTCGGCGACCGCCGAGGCGGCGTACGCGTGAGGCTTGATCCGCACGGCGAACCCGTTGCCGATGATCATCCCCACCACCTCGTCGATCATCTCTTTGGTGCGGCCGTTCTCGCCGATGTCCACGTGGATCTCCAGGTTGTAGTGGAGGAGGGACACCGCCGGCAGTCGGGCGATCAGCTTCTGGGCCAACTCGAACGACAGCCACGCCTCCCGCCAGATCCGCTGGCGGAGCGATGACATGGCGCGCTCACGACGGCGCGTCCAGAAGTAGCGCCCTCCCTTTCCGAGGCGGTGCAGGACAACGGCGCTGACGAAATCGAGCCGGTCGACCGTGGTAGAGGAATCCGTTCCGATGAGAATCTCGAACCGGTCTTTCGGGTTCGAACTCATCTCCGCCACGAGCTCGTCGACGACCTCGTCAAAAGACATTTCCCCGCGATGGGGGTTGTAGAACGTAGACACAATCCATCGTAACCCGGGGACGAGTCTTGGTTCAAGCCAGCGGCAGTCGGAACGTGAACCGGGCTCCGCGCGTGCGGTTGTTCTCGGCCCAGATTCGGCCCCCGTGGGCCTCGACCCACCTGCGGGCGATCGCTAGGCCCAGGCCGCTGCCTCCCGAGCGGTTGCGCGCCGGGTCCCCTCGGAAGAACCGCTCGAACAGGCGTGGAAGATCCTGCAGCGAGATCCCCGGACCGGTGTCGGACACGTAGACCTCGACCTCCCCTTCGGCGGCGTGAACAGAAATGTCGATCCGTCCGTCCCTCGGGGTGTACCGCAGCGCGTTGCTGAGGAGATTCGCGATCACTTGGCGAATCCGCTTCGGGTCCACAGGAATGGGACTCAGCCCTTCCTCCACGGCCACCTCCACGTTCGGGGCGTCGTCCATCGACGGTACCGCCGCCTCGACGACCTGGCGGACGAGCTGTCCGATGTCGGTCGCTTCCTTCGACAGCCGCAGCTCCCCCGCCTCCGCCAAGGCCAGGTCGCGGAGGTCATCGATCAGACGGCCGAGGTGAAGCGTCTCTTCGTAGATCGGGGCAATCGTCTGGGCGGTCGGTTCGTAGATCCCATCGAGGACGGCCTCGAGCGTGCCCTGGATGATGGTCACGGGGGTGCGCAGCTCGTGGGCGATGTCGGCGGTCATCGACTCGCGCAGCTTCTCCGATCGACGAAGGTTGTCGACCATGCGGTCGAACGACTCGCCCAATTCGCGGAACTCGTCTCGCGACCGAAGCCGCACCTTCTCCGGCAGGTCGCCCCGCGCGACCTGCTCGGTGACGGCGCTCAGCGTGCGAAGCGGCGAGAGGATCTGAGTAATGAGAAAGATGGCGAGGATCAGGGCCGTAGCGGTCGCGGCCCCACCCCCGATGACCGCGGATCGCCTGACGGACGCCAGGAACGTTCTCTCCTCTGGCGTGACGTAGTCCAAGAGGAGCAGCGTGCCCACCTGGACGCCGTCCACGATGATCGGCCCGCTGTCCCGCTCGGCCTGCGTGAGCTTCCGCCCGATGTCCGGCTTGGTGCTGACGATGATCTCGCCGTCTTCGTTGGCGAACGACAGGGGGATGTTGTAGATGGCCACGATCCCCTCGATCACGCTGCCACCGGGCTCGCCGGCGACGAGCCAGTAGAAGAGGCGGTCGACCCCACGCCAGCTTCCCCACTGCTGGTAGTAGAGCGCAAGCTGCGTGCTGAACTGCGCGAAGTTGCGCTGCCGCTCCAGCTCGCGGTACTTGTCGAAGCGCTGTACGACGGAGCGTTCCGTCAGGAAGTAGATCGGCGCGACCGAGAACAGGATCGTGATCAAGAAGGCAAGCCCGAGCTTGACGGCAAGTGGGAACCGTCGCACCATGTCAGGGCTGTCGGGCGAATCGATACCCGACGCCGTGAACGGTCTGGATGTACTGCGGGTTCTTCGGATCCTGTTCGGTCTTCCGGCGCAGGTTTTTCACATGGGTGTCGACCGTTCGCGCGAACGAATCGTACGTGTAGCCCTGAACCTCCCGCAGCAGCTGGAGCCGCGTGAAGACCTGTCCTGGATGGCGGGCGAGGTACGTCAACAGGTCAAACTCCGTCGGAGTGAGATCGACCAGCTCCCCTTTCACCCGCAACTCCCGCGTCTTGAGGTCGATCGACAAGTCCCCCGCAAGGATGCGCTCCGCCTCCATCCCCTCGCCCTCGTACCGGCGGAGGACGGCGCGGACTCGAGCCACCAGCTCGCGCGGGCTGAACGGCTTCACGACGTAGTCGTCCGCCCCCAACTCGAGACCGACGACGCGGTCCGCTTCCGCCGCCTTCGCGGTCAGCATGATGATCGGCACCGAGGACTTGGCCCGGATCGCGCGGGTCACCTCGATCCCGCTCATCTTCGGAAGCATGAGGTCGAGGATGATCAGGTCGGGACCCTTCTCCTCGAATGCCTGAAGCGCCGTGGCCCCGTCGAACGCCGTGTACGTCTTGAAGCCTTCCCGGTCCAAGTAGGCTCTGACGGTTCTCACGATCATCTCTTCGTCGTCCACGATGAGGATGCGCTTCATGCCCAGTTCCATTATAGCTCCGGGTCCCCGGGCGCCCAACGAAGCGCGTCGCGCCGCGCGATCCCGAGAACGGGTATCCATTCTGCAGGACGGCTGTGGAGCCCGTCCGACCAAGCTGTGGGGAACTTGTGAGCGTCACGTCGGCATTGCCTTCCCCTGGGCCGCCGACTACCATTCCCCAGGACGTTGGCGAGCTCGAGTCCTGCGAGGGGGAATGAAGCGCCTACTCATTGTTTCCACAGAAGAGCACTCCGGGAAGAGCCTTCTTTCCCTCGGACTCGGGCGAGCGCTTCAGGACCGCGGTTCCAGGATCGCGTACATGAAGCCGATTAGCCACGAGGTGTCCTACGAGACCGGTGCCCCGATCGATCGCGACGTCACCACGCTTCGCAGCTTGCTTTCGCTCGAGGACGACGTCCACGACATGGCCCCGGTTCCGCTGGAGGGTCCGTTCCTCCATGAGGCGATCGAGTCCGGAGACCGCGGGTTCCGCCGGCGCATCGTCGAAGCGTTCGCTCGCCTGGCGGGCGAACGGGACGTAGCCATCATCGAGGGCCGCAGTTACCTTGGCCTGGGCGTAAGCGCGGGACTGAGCGACCTCGATCTCGCCGACCTGCTGGACGCCGACGTTCTCCTCCTCACGCAGTACGACGGGGAAGAAGCCATCGACAGGATTCTGTGCGCTCTCCGGCTGTTCGAGGGCGGCCCAAACGTCCTCGGGGTGATCCTGAAGGACGTGCCTCTGGACCGCTCCTACACGCGGATCGAGGAGGTCTTCGTCTCCTTCCTCGCCGACCGCGGCGCCGAGGTCCTCGGGATCATCCCCTACGACCCGAACCTCCGCTCCGTGAACACCGACGAGATCGCAAAGAGGCTCGGCGGCCGAACCCTCACCCGCCCCGACCTCAACCGCGACGTCCGGCACTTCGTCATCGGAGCCATGGGCACGGAGTCTTCCCTCCGCAGCTTCCGTCGGACTCCGGAGTTCGCCGTCATCACGGGCGGCGATCGAGAGGACATCCACCTCGCGGCGCTCCAGGTCCCCGAGCTGCGATGTCTCGTGCTCACCGGGAATCATCGCCCGAGCCGCGAGGTGCTGGATCATGCGGAGAGGCTCGGCGTTCCCGTGATCATCGCGGGGCAGAACGCCATGGTCACGGCGTCCTTGTGCGCCAGCATCCTCGACCGGTTCTGGATCCGCCCGGGGGCTATCCTTGACTATGCCCTCGATCATGTCCGCTCCAACATCGACGTCGAGCGGATCGTGCAGAAGGCTGCCGACCCCTAGGCGGCGCCGATTCGGATGCCGTACGTGATTTCCGCCACCCCACCAAGGGTGTTCGCGATGGGGCAGTACTTCGCGAGGGAGAGGTCGATCGCCTTCCGCAGGTTCTCCTCCGGCACGGCGCCCACCACGACGTAGGTGAGCCGGATCTTCCGGAGGACCTTCGGGTACTCCGTAGCGCGCTCGTCCTCGATCTCGATGCGGAGAGACGCCGGCTCCGTCTTCATCTTCCGCAGGATCGAGATAACGTCCATCCCCGTGCACCCACCGAGCGCGCAGAGCAGCGTCTCCACCGGGCGAGCCGCGCTGTCTCTTCCGTCCGGCCCCGCGGCATCCATGGCCACCTCATGACCGCTCGCTCCCTTCCCCACGAACCGCATCCCGCCCGTCCAGACGACTGAGGTCATCGTCTCCTCCATTATTCAAATATTCAAATACTTGACGAACCGATCGAACTTGGGTACGATGCTAGATCGATGGAGCGGAAGGAGCAACCGATGACCGACCGGAGCGAGCGAAGAGGGTGGGCGAACGCGTTCGCCGCCTTGGGGAGCGAGCCCCGCCTGCAGATCGTCGAGCGGCTGATGCGAGGGCCCATCCGCTGCCAGGAGGTCCTCGCGGGTCTTCGGTTGAGCCAGCCCGCCATCTCGTACCACTTGGCGAAGCTCGAGCGAGCGGGAATTCTGCGCAAGGAGAGGGACGGAACCCACAACTGCTACCGAATCGAGAGTCGCGTCGAGTGCATTCTGAAGCTGTGTATGAAGGAGAACGGATCGTGGAACACACTGTGACGGTTTACACGACCCCGACGTGCTCGTGGTGCACGGCCGTGAAACAGCACCTGCAGGCACACGCCGTGTCGTTCGAGGAGATCGACGTCTCGGCCGACATGCAGAAGGCGAAGGCCATGGTCGAGAAGACCGGCCAGTACGGCGTTCCAGTGATCGACATCGACGGAGAGGTCGTCGTCGGCTTCGACCGGGCGCGCATCAACGCGCTGCTCGGAATCTCCTAGTAGAGGGGATTCGAGACATCGACGCGCAGGGTTGTCGTCAGGCCGTGAAGAGCGGCAGTGGGTCACGGGCTGGCGCTGGCTTGCCCTTCGTGACGGCTCCGCCTCCGACGTAGGGTGACGCCGCCTCGGGCGCGTACGTCACCGAAGCGAACCCTTCTTCTCGGTCGATGGGCTCGTATCGAGAGACGAGTTCGGCGTACGCCTTTCGCGGGAAGGATCGGAGCCGGAGGTAGGGCTTCTCGAGCCCCAGCCTCTTCCTGTTCCGCTCCATCCTCTCGTAAAGCGCGTCGGGAGACGTCATCGGCAGAACGTGCGCGTGCGGCTCCCGGCCGGCAAGCTGTGCGAGCTCGACGAGCGACAGACGGTCCGCACGTGTGAGGTTCGGCTCGTCGACGCACACGATCTCGGCAGGGGAATCGACGGCTTCCACGAGCGCGGCTTGGAACACCCGATCCACGGTGCTCTCGCCGGCGGGATCGTACGAACCGCGGAACATCCACTCGCGAATGGCCCCTCGAGACACCACGACCCACTCCGGATGCTCGCGCTGGAAGGCCGTCTTCCCCGATCCGGGCAGCCCAACCAGGACCACCAACTGCCTCATGGCATCCCCTCCACCCGCGCCAGTATGAAGCATCGTGGAGGGGCAGACAAGTCGAGGGTCCGAGGCACCACCCGTCTCAGAAGGGGAACGAGTGAGAAAGGACGACGCGGTCGAACCCGTCCCGCGACACGGCCAGGGAGAGAACGATGTCGCCTAGCTCCGCAGCGGGCTGGCCCATGCAGCAGGCGAGATCAAAGCGCAGAGTCACCTGCCAGGATGGGACGTCGAACGCGAGGACTCCGCCTGACTGGTCAAGGATTTCGAAGGTTGGCGTCAGGTTCACAGACCACGCATCGAACGCACGTGTCCAGTTGAAGCTCAGCGCCAGAAGTGTATCGGGGTCGAAGGACGCCGTCGACAGGAGCTGCCCTTCGAAGAAGGGACTGCGCACCGAGAGGCTTCCCTGGAGGAAGTCCTTCAGGTCTCCGGAAGTAGAGCTCGTGTCGTAAGCAAAGCTGGCATTGACGGCGTGGACTCCCACCATCCCCCCCAGGCTAAGGGTCGAGCTCTCGTAGGAAAACAAGTCCGAGAACCGGGCGCTCACCCGA
>CAZWQN010000042.1:0-10457 GCA_964635895.1 uncultured Thermotogae bacterium
CGAAGCCGATCTCCTGGCACTGGACCAGCAGGTATGCGTGGAGTGGATCAACTAGATGTCGCCCGTGCTCGCGTCTCGATCGGCAGACGTCTCCTACGACGATGCACATTCGCGCGCCGGGGACCAGCAGTTGATAGCAGCGCTTCCATACCTTGCCAAGCTCCGCCAGGAAGTTCCCTCGATCACGTACATGCCCAAGCTGAGCAGCGCCAGCATCCCCAGCATATTCCTTGAGGTCCCAATACGGAGGCGACGTCACAACCAAGTGAATGCACTCGTCCTGCGTGAGGGGGTCCATTGTGCGCGCGTCGCCAAGATAGACATCGTGCCCGGTCGCGAGCGTCCTCCCGTGCAGAACCCAAGCGGCCCTCTTGGCTTCCAGTTTCTGTTGGACAGTTGCCTCGCGCCCCGCCACGCGAGGCGGGCAGTTCTCGTGCTCCGGCAAGCTCGCCGAGTTCGTGAGCAGGGCTTGCCGCGTCTTGCCTCTCGAGACCTTCTCCATGGCAATCAGATATTAGCTATGAATGAGCCGGTACCCAACTTGCCTAGTCACGCGCCGATTCGTCGCGCGCCGCAGGAGGCACATCTATGGCTAGGCGAACAGTCGTCGGCAACGAACGAAGTACTCGACGCCCGAGAGGACCGACAGGAAGAGGGCGAGCCCGAGGAGCGCCGCGCTCGCGATCTCCCATCCCGGCGCGACCGGGAACGACCTCCCCACGAGAATGGCGAGGATGAGGGCGATGTGCGAGATGGTCTTCAGCTTCCCGAGGATGCTCGCGGAGATCACCTGCCCCTCGGAGATCGCGAAGATCCGCAGGCCCGTCACCAGGAACTCCCGCGCCACGATGACCATCACCGGAGCGGCAGTGAGCTCCCCAAGCTGCACCAGGGCGATCAGCGCCCCGGAGACAAGGAGTTTGTCGGCGATCGGGTCGGCGAGCTTCCCGAACGTGCTCGTCTGCTTGAGGCTCCGCGCAACGTAGCCGTCCACGGCGTCCGAGACGGCAGCGAGAAAGAAGAGGACGATGCCGAGGATGCGGCCGACGTTGGAGTCCCACAGGATCAGGAACATGAGCAGTGGAACGCTGGCCAGCCGGGCCACGGTGATCTGGTTGGGAATTGTCCGCAGGAGCCCGGCGCCGTTCGACATCAGGGTCGCGCCCCCGCGACGATCCGGGCGAATCCCTTCGGGTCGAGCGACGCGCCGCCCACGAGGACCCCGTCGACGTTCGGAAGGGCGAGCAGCTCCGCGGCGTTGTCCGGTTTCACGCTGCCTCCGTAGAGAACTCGAATAATCTCCGCAGCCGAGGCGCCTAGGTTTCGGCGCAGCCAGCCGCGGATCCAGGCGGCCGCGGTCTCCGCCTGTTCCGGCGTCGCCGTTTCCCCGGTTCCGATGGCCCACACCGGCTCATAGGCGACCACGACGTTCGCGGAGGACCGAGCGGGGAGGCCGGACAGCCCGACGTGCAACTGAGTCTCGAGCACGGATTCCGTCTTCCCTGCGCGCCGCTCCGCGAAGGTCTCCCCCACGCAGAGGATCGGATGCAGCCCTCCAGCCAACGCGGCGCCAAGCTTGCGCCGCACGAGGTCGTCCGTCTCGCCGAAGACGTGGCGCCGCTCGGAGTGGCCGACCAGCGCGTAGTGGCAGCCGCAGTCGACGAGCATCTCCGCCGAGACGGCGCCGGTGAACGCGCCGCGCGGCTCGATGTGCAGGTCCTGAGCCCCGAGCCGTACGGCCGTTTCACGTAGGACGCGGCCGGCGCGATCCAGGCTCGGGAACGGCGGGATAAGGAGGATCTCGCAACTCCTCCCAGAGACGAGCGGGAGGAACTCCGCGAGGAAGACCTCGGTCTGGGTCGGAGTCTTGTTCATCTTCCAGTTGCCGGCAACCAGCGGGGTGCGCATGACGGTTCCTCCGCGGCGAGTATAGCCGCTCCGCGCTCGCGAGTGCACGATTGACTTTGCTGCACCGGCTTCCTACCATGCAGCCCGCCCTTGGCGCTCTTCGCAGGCCGTGAACGTCGGCGTCGAGCGGCCGATCGGCGTCCAAGAAGGTGGATTTCCAAGAGGATGAGACACTACGACGTCATCGTGATCGGAGCGGGTCACGCCGGCTGCGAAGCGGCGCTCGCCGCAAGCCGGCTGGGGGCAGCGACGGCGCTCGTCACCACGAACCTCGGTGAGATCGGGCGAATGCCGTGCAATCCGTCGATCGGCGGGCCGGGAAAATCGCAGCTCGTCTGCGAGGTCGATGCCCTCGGTGGAGCCATGGCACAGGTCACCGACCAGACGATGATCCACATCCGCCTCCTGAACACGAGCAAAGGGCCGGCCATGCAGGTGCGCCGCGCTCAGGTCGATCGATCGGCGTACAAGGAGGCCTGGAAGCACGTTCTCGAGGCGGCGGAGGGACTCGACCTGATCGAGGGCGAGGTCGACGATCTCGTCGTCCGCGACGGGAGAATCCATGGCGCCAGCCTCCGCGAGGGGCTGGAGCTTGCGGCCGAGGCCGCCGTCGTCGCCGCCGGGACGTTTCTCAACGGACGTATCCTGCTCGGCGATGTCTCGTACCCCGCCGGCCGGGCCGGGGAGCCGCCGTCGATCGGACTCGCAACGTCGTTGAGACGGCTCGGGTTCCGAATGGAGCGGCTGAAGACGGGCACGCCGCCGCGGGTTCACCGACGGACCGTCGACGTCTCCCGCCTCGAGCGGCAGGCGACCAGCGACATGCCGCTCTGCTTCTCCTTCGGGTCGACGCCCGAGGTCCTTCCCGACGACCACCCCGTGTACGTCACGCACACGAACGCGGAGACGCACCGGATCATCGAGTCGAACTTGAAGGAGAGCGCGATCTACAACGGCCTCGTGAGCGGGACGGGGCCCCGTCACTGCCCCTCGCTCGAGAGCAAGATCGTCAAGTTCCCGAGTCGCGAGCGGCACAAGGTCTTTCTCGAGCCCGAGGGACGCGACAACGCCGAGGTCTATCTCCAGGGGATCTATACCGCGTTCTCCCCGGAGCTGCAGGACCGGATCGTCCACTCCATCGACGGCCTGGAGTGCGCTCACATCGTCCGCTACGGCTACAACATCGAGTACGACTTTGTCGATCCGTTGCACCTCACCGCGTCGCTCGAGGTGCGAGGCATCGACGGCCTGTACCTCGCCGGGCAGCTCATCGGAACGACGGGTTACGAGGAGGCCGCGGCGCTCGGACTGGTGGCCGGGATCAACGCGGCCCACAGGGTGCTGCGGCGCGAGCCGTTCTTCCTCACCCGCGGCGAGGCCGTCCTCGGGGTCCTGATCGACGACCTGGTCACCAAGGGCGTCAGCGAACCGTACCGGATGCTCCCATCGCGCGTCGAGCACAGGATCTCTCTTCGCGAGCAGAACGCCGACCTGCGGCTCTCTGAGCGTGGCCACGCCCTCGGCCTCGTCCCGGACGCTGACTACGAGCGCGTCGTCCGGCGCCGCCGTGCGATCGACGGACTCCTTTCGGACCTGCGCGGAACGCGGATCGGCCCGACGGATCCGCGCAGCCTCCGCCTCGCCGAGTGCGGCAGCCGCCCGCTCGAGTCGAACGGAGCCAGCCTGTTCGAGCTGCTGCGGCGCCCGGAGGTTCGACTGGCGGATCTTGTCCCGGTGGCCGGCGTGCCCGACAACGTCCGTCAGGAGGTCGAGATGGAGGGCAAGTACGCCGGGTACCTCGCCCAGCACGAGCAGGAGATCGAGCGGCTCAGGCGCCTCGACGGGCTACGGATTCCCGAGGACCTCGACTATGGGGCGCTGACGACCCTGTCGTTCGAGGGCCGGCACCTTCTCGAGCGGGTGCGCCCGCGCTCGTTCGGCCAGGCGGCCCGCGTCCCCGGCGTGTCCCACGCGGACTTGTCGATGCTCGCGATCCACCTGCGGCGCTAGGGCGCCAGTCCGGCGACGGGGACGAGCTCGCCCATCCGAACCCACCGAGTCGCCACGCTCTGGAAGATCGGTCCCGCCGTCGCCCCTCCGCCCACCGGCCCGAGTCCCACTTCGTCGAGGACGACCATGATGACGTAGGCGGGGTTCTCCGCGGGGAGAAACCCTCCGAACAAGGACGTGTACTTCCCGGAGACGTACCCCTTGCCGGCGACCGCCTTCTGCGCCGTGCCCGTCTTGCCGGCGACCGAGAATCCGTCGACGGCGGCGTGAGTTCCCGTTCCGCTCCGAACCACGCCGATCATGAGGTCCTTCATCGTTGCACACGTCTCGGCAGAGAGGACGGTCGGCGGCGTCTTCCTCTTGTGTCCGGGCTCCCCGCTCGGCAGAAGGACGTGCGGAGAGACCAAGCTTCCTCCGTTCGCCACGACCGCGAGGCCGCGCGCAAGCTGGATTGCAGTCACGCCGATTGATTGGCCGTACGACATCGACGCGAGGTCGAGGTCCGTCCACTGCTTCGGGTCGCGCAGGATCCCCTTCGCCTCGCCCGGCAGCTCGACGCCGGTCGGTGCGCCGAATCCGAGCTTCACAAGCGTCTTGTGGAGCCGCTCCTTTCCGAGATCGAGGCCAACGCGAACCATCGCTGTGTTGACCGAGTTGGCGATGACCTGGGCGAACGTGACGGTCCCGTACGACAAGTTGTCCGCGTTGTGGATGGTGTGCCCTCCGACCTGGATCCCATCGTTGCCGTTGAACCGGTCCCCGGGGGTGACGGTCCCGGCCTCGAGCGCGGCCAGCCCGGTGAACACCTTGAAGACGGATCCGGGCTCGAACATGAAGGTGAGAGCCAGATTGCGGCGCTGCGCCGGCGTCGAGGTCCAGAACTGGTTGAGGTTGTAGCCCTTGTCCTGCGCCATCGCGAGGATCTCGCCCGTCTTCGGGTCGAGCACGACGATCATCCCACCGCTCGCCTGCAGGCGGGTCACGCCGTTCTGGATCTCGTCCTCGCAGACGAACTGCAGCCCGGCGTCGATCGTCAGGTGGAGGTCGCGGCCCGGCCGTCCCTCTTCGATCACGTCGGACGAGTAGGTGCGGCCGTCGGCGCCGGCCACGATCCGCATGCGGGTCGGCGTTCCTCGGAGGGCTTCATCGTAGGTCAACTCGATCCCCTCGAGACCCTCGCCGTCCGCGCCGACGAATCCGATGACGTTCGACGCCAGTCGGCCTTGGGGATAGAACCGCTTCCATGCGTCGAGGAAGATCAGTCCGTAGGCCCCCGAGTCGTCGGCGAGGGTCCTGATGCGCCGCGCCGTTTCCAGGTCGACCTGCCGGTCGATCCACGTGAAGTAGCTGGCGCGGTAGACGCGGTCGGAGATCTCCCCCGCCGACATCTGCAACTCCTGGCTGAGGATCTCGACCAGCTTCGTCGGACGGGTCATGTTGTAGCCGTCAATCGCGATGGCCACCGCCTTAACGTCGAACGCAAGAACGGTGCCCTCGCGGTCGTAGATGGCGCCGCGGCGCGGCCATACGTCGACGACCTTTTCTTGCATCGCCGCCGCGGCGCGCGACCACGAGCCGTGTTCGACGATCTGAAGCTCAAGCAAGCGGAGGCCGATCACGGCGCATCCCACCATCAGGACGCCCGCAAGGACGCGTCCGCGACGCCAGGTTTCTCCGTCACTTCTCGCTTGTCGACGGAACGTGTACATAGCGTGTCGTAGGCGGCTCGATCATTCCCAGCCGCTCGGTAGCGTACTTCGAGATCCGGGGAAGCGAGAACGCTTCCGCAATCTCAAGCCGCAGGGTGTGGTTGATCTCCTCCAACTCGGTCAGATTCTCCCGCAGGACTTCGCGGTCGGCGGTGAGGGCACGAAGCATCGTGCCCTGGTGGATGTAGAGGAACGAGAGGCCGCCCAAAAGGAGGGCGCCCCCGAGGGCGAGCGCCACATCGGCGGGGATCGGCAGCCGGAGGTCCTTCAGTCTGCGTCCCTTGCGCTTCGCGATCTTGGCGACCTGTGCGGCGCCCCACGTCGTCCTTCGACGTGACCGAAAGATCGGGAGTCGCGGGAGCCTTCCGCCGCGCTTGGTCCGCGTCGCGGTGTCCGCGGCTTCCGCGGGAATCCACGTCGTTCCACGACGCGGTCGGAAGAGCGCGAATCGGAACCGCGTCCGGCTGCGGCTCCTCCGCTTCACGGGCCTCACGGCTTGCGTGGGCGTCCACGTCCTTCGTCGGCGCGCCATATCGGTCCTAAGGATAGGGGAGCGAGGCCGGTGCCACGGGGACACGTGTCAGCCTACCGGCTGAAATCGATGGTCTTCCTGCACGCGCGAAGCTTCGCGCTTCGGGCGCGGGGGTTGGCCGAAACCTCGCTCTCCGTCGGGACAATCGGCTTTGGAGTGAGGATCTCCGCCTCCACCCGCTTTCCGCATGTGCAGACGGGAAGGTCGGGAGGACAGACGCACGCTGCGGCGCGCTCCCGGAAAAAAACCTTGACCATGCGATCCTCGAGCGAGTGGAACGCGATGACAGCGAGGATGCCGTCCCGGGAGAGCCTCGCGAACCCGTGGCTCAGGCCGGCCGAGAGCTGGTCGAGTTCCTCGTTGACAGCGATCCGGACCGCTTGGAACGTGCGCGTCGCCGGATCGATCCGCTGAGCGAAGTAGACCCGCGGGACGGCCCGGTGGACGACGCTCCGCAGGTGGCTCGTCGACTCGATCGGGCGAGCCGACCTCTCGTGCGCGATGGCCCCGGCGATCCGTCGTGCGTACCGCTCCTCGCCGTACTCGCGCAACGCACGCTCGAGGTCCTCCGGGGACGTGAGCGCAAGCCACTCGGCCGCCGTGACGCCGCGTGAGCGGTCCATGCGCATGTCGAGAGGGCCGTCCGCGCGGAAGCCGAAGCCGCGAGCCTCGTCGTCGAGCTGGAGGGATGACACGCCGAGGTCGAGGAACAGACCGTCGATCGGGCCGACGCCGCTTCGATCGAGGAGTTCGTCGAGTGAGCCGTAGTCGCCGTGCAGCAGGAGGACCCGGTCGCCGAACCGAGCCAGCCGGGCGCGGGCGTGTCCAAGCGCCGCCTCGTCGCGGTCGATGCCCACGATGCGAACTCCGGGCTGCGCGTCGAGGATCGCCTCGGCGTGCCCGCCCAAGCCGACGGTCCCATCGACGAGGACGCCGCCGGGGCGAAGCGCCAGAAGACGGACGACATCGCCTGTGAGAACCGGAACGTGGAATCGCCCGTCGCCGGCGCTCATCCCGCGCTCCGGTCGCCGCGACGTCGCTCGCCCGCCTGGCGCTTCAGGTCGGCCAGCCGCTCTAGAGCCTCGAGCGGCGTCATGCGATCGGTGTCGAGTTTTCGCAGCGCCTGGAGGATGGGGTCGTCCTCCGCGCCAAACAGAGGAAGCGGCGCCGCAGGAGGCTCCTTGCGGGCCAGTCGAGAGAGCGGCGCCTCGGAAAGGAGGTCCGCGAGGATCCGATCCGCGGCGTCGGTGACGTGGGTCGGCAGGCCGGCGAGCCTGGCAACGTGAACCCCGTAGCTCCCCTCCGCCGTTCCCGGCCCGACGCGGTGGAGGAACACGACGTCCTTGCCCACTTCCTTCACGAGGACGTGGAGGTTGACCACGCTCGGCACCTCCTCGGCGAGCCGAGTCAGCTCCTGGTAGTGGGTGGCAAACAGCGTCTTGGCGCGGACCCGGTGCGCCAACTCCTCGGCCACCGCCCAGGCGATGGAGACGCCGTCGAACGTGCTTGTTCCCCGGCCCATCTCATCCAGGATGATCAAGCTGCGCGACGTGGCGCGCTCGAGGATCGCTCCGACTTCGAGCATCTCCATCAGGAACGTGCTGATGCCCGAGGACAGCATATCGCTCGCCCCGACGCGGGCGAAGACCCGGTCGACGATCGGGAGGGCCGCGGTCTCCGCGGGGACGAACGAGCCGATCTGCGCCATGAGGCAGATCAGGGCCGCCTGGCGGAGGAACACCGACTTCCCCGCCATGTTCGGGCCGGTGAGAATCACGAGGTCGCGTCCTTCGGGAAGATCAAGATCGTTCGGCACGAACTCCTCGATCCGCTCGACGACCGGGTGCCGACCGGCGCGGATCTTCACGGCGTGGCGGTCGTGGAACGTCGGGCGAACGTACTGATACCGGTGCGCGACGTCGGCGAGGGACAGGAGCACGTCAAGGTCGGCCAGCGCGTCGGCCGCCTCCTGGAGTCGCGGGATGGCGCCTCGCAGGACAGCGGCGGCCTGGTCGAACAGCTCCACTTCGAGCGCCTGGGCGCGTTCCTCCGAGCGGGCGATCCGTCCCTCGATCCCGCGCAGCTCCTCCGTGATGAACCGCTCCGCGTTCGCCAGGGTCTGGCGCCGCACGTACTCCGGCGGCACCTTGTTGAGGTGCGGGCGGGTGACCTCGAGGTAGTAGCCGAAGACGCGGTTGTAGCCGACCTTGAGGGACGGAATCCCGGTGCGCTCCCGCTCGGCCCCCTCGAGGTGGGTCAGGCGCTCGCGCAGCGCCCTCGATTCCTCCCGAAGCTCATCCAAGTCGGACGAGTACCCTGGACGGATGAGCCCGCCGTCGCGCGCGTCGGCGGGCGGCTGGTCGACAAGCATCCCGGCGAATCGAGCGCGAAGCACTTCCAGTTCCGGCGCCGTGAGGCCCCCGCGGATCGAGGCGAGCCTCGGGGGAGCGGCTCGCCGGAGCGACTCCTCCGAGAGCGTCCCCGCGATGCGAGGAATCGCCTCCAGGGAACGGAGAAGGAGGAGGAGGTCTTGCGGGCGCAGCCGTCCACTACCCAGCTTCCCGATCAGCCGCTCGAGGTCGTGAATCCGCATCACCGACTCGCGGAGTTCGTCGCGGACCAGCGCTGCGCCCGCCAGCGTCTCCACCGCGTCCAGTCGCTCCTCGATTGCCCTCCGATCCGTCAGCGGCGCGAGGATGAGGCGACGGAGGCGACGGCGCCCCATCCCCGTGACGGTGTGGTCGAGCGCGTGGAGGAGCGTGCCCTTCTCTTGGCCCTCCCGCACGGGGCGGACGAGCTCGAGGCTGCTGATGGTGAACGGGTCCAGATCCATGTGATCGGCGATCCGGTAGGCGCACACGGGACGCAAGTGCGATGGGGTTGATTGCTGGGTTCGCTCGACGTACGCCGTGACGGCGGCCGCGGCCTCGAGCGCGAGCTCGTCGACTCCTTGGTGCTCCACGCGGGCCGCTCGAACCGCGAACGTGGTGTCGGGGACCCGGGTCACGAGTCGGCCGTCCAACAGGGCGGCGAGCGGCGTTAGGTCGGCGCTCTCCGGCGCGAGGACCTCACTCGGGGCGCGGCGTTCCATCTCCCCGCGCAGAGACGCCGCCCCATCCGCCACCGTGCACGAGAACTCGCCCGTCGAGAGGTCGAGGAACGCCAGTCCGAATCCCTGGCGTGCGGTAGCTGGGCGAAGCGCCGCGAGGTAGTTGTTCGCCCCGGCGTCGAGGACGGCGTCGTCGAGGGCGGTGCCGGGAGTCACGACGCGGACGACGTCGCGCTTGACGAGGCCCTTGGCGGTCTTCGGATCCTCCATCTGGCGGCAGACGGCGACCTTGTATCCCCGTCGCAAGAGCTGGTTCACATAGGCCTCGCCGCGCCGAATCGGCACTCCGGCCATCGGGTGCCCGTTTCGCGACGTCAGTACGATGTCGAGCTCGCGCGCAATCACCTCGGCGTCGTCGAAGAACGCCTCGTAGAAGTCGCCGAGGTGAAAGAAGAGGATGGCGTCGGGATGCTCCGCCTTGAACCGCAGGTACTGCTTCATCATTGGGGATTCGGCCGGCTTCGGCATGGCGGATCAGTATACGAGGCGCCTCGGCGGCCACCAAAGGTGAGACCATCTCGAAGGGCGTCGCTCTGCAGCGGCGGAAATGATCATACGAAGAGCCTTACACTTCTCGCTATGCGGGGCTTGGCATTGGCTTGACATCCGAACCTACTGCGTATATAGTTGTCGCACTTAGGTCGATATCCTGAAAAGGGCAAACCTACCGCGAGGTAGGGGCGCAAAGCCGCGGGCCTCAGAGGTTGGAAAGCGGATTCCGATGAGGCGGCCGGGTTGCCAGGCAGACTGGGACCCGGCTTTTCTGTTACTACGGGCGGGGATCAGGAAGGGGAGACCGAAGATGCAGACGACGATCTACTACAGCGACGAAGACGCCTACCTGCTCCGGCAGGCGGACGCCAAGGGGCGGCGCGAACGGAAGAGCCGCAGCGCCGTCATCCTCTCGGTCCTCGAGCAGTACTTCGAGGCCGAGAAGAAGCTCGGCGAGATCCTGATCGACCTCGGGGTCGTGACGCACGCCGACCTGGCGAAGGGCCTCGAGCTGCAGCAGACCCGGTTCACCGATAGGCTTCTGGGGGATATACTGCTTGAAGAGGAGATTGTGACCCCGGAAGCCGTGGAGCGCGCGCTACTGATTCAGGGGCGCGGCCGCCAGGCCGACGCCTCGGCAGCCTAGCGTGCGGGAACAGGCTGAAAAGGGCTAACTGCCCGCGAGGGCAGGGTGCAA
>CAZWQN010000043.1:0-10351 GCA_964635895.1 uncultured Thermotogae bacterium
ACGCCGCGTGCTCGGCTGCCCTTGCGCGAAGGGTGAGCCACTTCGTTTGGACTGAGCCAGGATCGCGGTGGTTCCCCTGTTGGACCCAGAGCCTGCCGTCAGCGCCGTACTCCCGCGCGATGTGCGGAACCTGGGTCAGATGCTGTCCGCGCTCATCGCCGGTGCGCCCTTGCTGCCCGCGCCACGACTCCATGGGCCTGGTTGGCTGACTCTGAGGGCAGTGCAGGTGCTCGCCCCGTGCCGCCGAGCGACGCCCTGCTCGAGTCCGCCAAGAGGAATCGGATGATCATGGGCCGGGCCCTCCTGTGACGACAGGGAACGCCGCATCGTGGTGGATCGGCACGCGCGTCCTCGAGCTTGAGCGTCCTCGCAAAGTTGGATCCGTTGAGTTCCTTCGGGCGCGCCGGCGGGTCGCCTCGCATGCAGGTGCGCGAGGACCAGCCTGTCGGTTGGCACGCTCCCGTCGTCTGCGCTCTTGCCGGAGATGGCCCGGAGCTTCTGTGGATGCGGGCAGGCGATCACGGAGAGCGGAGGTCCTGTCAGCGCAGAGGCGACTTCGCTAGATGAAACGCTTCCGGCGGCGCCGTCGGCCTTGTCTGGTGAGGGGCGCACGCATCATGGACGGCTTGCTGTTTCGCGATCCGTGGAGTGCCGAGCGTAGTCCGTGGCGGCGGCCCGGAGCGTATCCGCCGCAAGGAGTGCGCAGTGGCGCGACTCGTCCGGCAACCCCCCCACGACGTCCAGGACATCCTGCTGATCGATCGCCATCGCGTCGGGCAGCGACTTCCCCTCGGCAAGCCATGCACACGCGCTTCCTGACAGGATCGAGTGTCCACAACCGTCCGTCGTGAAGGTTGCCTGCACAATGCAGCCATCGTGGACCCGGATCCAGAACTCCATCGTATCGCCGCAAGGACCTGTAATGCGTGCGTTGCCGCTTGCGTCGCGAAGCGGGCCGAAGTTCGCTGGCACGACTCGCACCCCCATCCGTGGACTATCTGGCATTGGTTTCACCGCACTTCCCTACGTGTACATTGGGCCGGCGACCCCCATCTGACGATCGGCTTACCCAGCGCTTGCTCCAGCTGCTGATGTCGTCCGCATCCCTCAAGTCCATCGCGTTCGCATTCCTCTATCCCTGCACTCCGTGGAGGAGGAGGATGGTCCCAACTCCCGCCATGATCAGCGTGAACTGCTGGGAGACGCTGTTCAAGCTCGTCTCGCGCCTGTGGCCCGGGATCAGGTCAGCAAGCTCGATGTACACGAAGCTCGCTCCAGAGAAAGCCATGACATAGGGGACGAGGGATTTTGCAGGGAGAATCCATGCGTACGCAAGGAGTCCTCCCGCGAGGGCAGAGAGGCTGGAGAGCATGTTCCAAATCAGCGCTCTCTTCTTCGTGAAGCCTCCTTCCAGGAGGATGAAGAAGTCGCCGATCTCTTGGGGTATCTCGTGGGCGGCAACGGCGATCGCCGTTGCCGCCTAAGGGGACGGAGGCGATGAAGGCCACAGAGATCGCGACGCCGTCTACGAAATTGTGTAGGGCATCGCCGAGGAGAATCAGCATCGCAGTGCTCGAGTGAATCTCGCATTGCTTGGCGTGGCAGTGCCTCCAGACGGCAAGTCTCTCCAACAAGAAGAAGCAGGGAAGGCCGCCGAGGACGGTGGCCATCGCGTGATGCGCGGGAAGGTCCTGCAGGGCGCGGGGAAGCAGGCCGAGCAGGGCGGCTCCGAGAAGCGTACCCGTTGCGTAGCCGACCGCGACCGGCGTCAAGCGGCGGCGGCTCGGTTCGGGCAGCAGCAGCGCGAGGCTCGCGAGTCCGACGGAACCTGCTCCGCTCAGAACGGTCGATCCGATGATCAATAGCAGGAGCACAGGCTGTCCCTCCCTGCGGTCTGTGGAACCCACCTCCGCGCGATGGGCCTACGGTCAGCGCCGCATCGCCAAGGCTCATCGGATGTGCTTGTGTCACGCGCTGGACTTCGCAATCCTCCAGGTTCCCGACGTCTCGTGACGGTGTCCATCGCTTTCGAGTCGGTCAGGACGGCTCCTGACGATGAACCCATGTTCTGCGAGTTATTCGGCGATCGGCCTCTTACCCATCCACCTGCTGCGCGAGGTGGGACAATGCTTCCGCCACCGCGCTTTCGGGGTGATCGAGAACGAGAGGCCGGCCTGCGTCTCCCGCTGCCGGCGCCCCGGGATCGAGGGGAATCGCCCCAAACCACTCTACGCCAAGGCCGCGGCTCTCGTCTTCTCCCTTGCCTTCTCCGAACAGGTGGATTCGCTCGCCGCAGTGCGGACACACGAATCCCGACATGTTCTCGACGATCCCGATCCTCGCGATCTTCAGTTCCTTAGCGAAGGAGACGGCTCGCCGCGCGTCGATCCACGAGACCTCTTGTGGTGTCGTGACCACCACGGCAACCTGCGGGGCGATCCGCTGGACGACGGTCAGCACCTCGTCCCCGGTGCCGGGAGGCAGGTCGACCACGAGCGCGTCGAGGTCGCCCCACTCCGTGGTCTCGAGGAGCTGCTCGATCACCTTGGAGCGCATCGGTCCGCGCCAGATCACCGGCGCTCCGGCAGGAAGCATCGAGGCGAGAGACACCAGCTTCAGCCCCAGCCTCTCGTGCGGGACGATACGCTTGTCCGTCCCGCGGAGCGCCCCCGTTGCGCCCGTCATCTGGACCACGTTAGGACCAGTGACATCGGCGTCCAGCAAGCCGACCCGGCGGCCGCGCTTCACAAGTGCGTAGGCCAGGTTGACGGCCACGGTCGTCTTCCCGACGCCTCCCTTCCCGCTGAACACGACGATTCGGCGTCTGACTCCGTCGACGATGCTCCGAAAGGTCAAGTCCTGGGCCTTCTTGGGTTCGGGTGTACCGCTCATGTCGTGGATTCCCCTTCCCGGGTCCGATGCGATGTCGGTTCGCCGCCCGCGGTCTCGAAATCGCTCTGGAGTTCGACGAACCGTTGGTAGATCGCCCGCATCGCCTCTCCCGCCGGGCTGTGCTTCTCGTTCACGACGCTCCGCCCGGCGGCCAGGCACTGAAGGACGGCCTCGTCGTAGGGGATCCTCCCGAGAAGCGGAAGATTGTGATCCGCAGCGAAGGCCTCCAGCCGCTCGGCAAGCTCCAGACTCAGATCCGCCTTGTTCACCACGAGGTACGCGGGGATGCCGAAGTGGCGGACCACGCCGAGGATCCGCTCCAGGTCGTGCAGTCCGGAGAGGCTCGGCTCGGTGACGAGGATCGCCGAGGTCACGCCGCTGACCGAGGCGATCACCGGACAGCCGATGCCGGGGGAGCCGTCCAGGACGATCCGCTCCAACCGTCCGTCCTCGGCCAATGCGCGGGCCTTCTGCTTGACGAGACTGACGAGCTTTCCCGAGGTCTCCTCGCCGGGGTAGAGCTCGGCGCTGGCCAGCGGGCCGAAGCAGGTTGCGGCGGTGAACCAGCGACCGGAGACGCGGGGCACGAGGTCGATCGCCCCGGCCGGGCAAGCCGTGACGCAGGCTCCGCACCCCTCGCACAGGAACGGATCGATCCGGAACTCGGCGGACACGGCATCGAAGCGGCAGACCTCGCGGCAGCGGCCGCAACCCGTGCAGCGGTCCGGACTCACCTCGGCCGCTTTCGAGCCCTCGTAGTTCCCCTCGTCCACAAGGCGTGGCGCAAGAAGCAGGTGGAGGTTCGCCGCGTCGACGTCGCAGTCGGCAAGGACCTTCTCGTCCATCAGGACGGCGAACGCGCCGGCGAGCGAGGTCTTTCCCGTTCCGCCCTTTCCCGAGAGGAACAGCACCTCCGTCATCTTGCCATCACCGCCTCAAGCCGCTTTCCAAGCGCAGCGAATCCCCCACGCCATTCAGGAAGCGCGTCCACAAGGGGCGTTCCTACGGCGTAGGAGGCGGCGATGGCGCGATCGAACGGGATCTTCATCAGCAAGGGAATCCGCTCGTCCGCGCAGTAGGCCTCGACGCGGTCATCGCCGACCCCCGCGCGGTTGAGGATCACAGCGACCGGGACGTCGAGCGTCCGCGCCACGCCGACGGCGGCCGCGAGATCGTGGAGTCCGAACGATGTCGGCTCCGTGACCAGCAAGGCGACGTCAACCCCTCGCAGGACGGCGATCGCCGGACACCCCGTGCCGGGCGGCGCGTCCAGGACTACCGTGAACTCCGGCCGGATCTCTCGCTTCAACTCCCGAATGATCGGCGTCGCCATGGCTTCCCCCACGTTCAGCGTCCCCTGACCGTAGAGCAGGCCGCGCGCCGTGCCGGTCTCGACAGTCCCCAACGAGTGGGCGACCTCATCGATGGCGCCGTGCGGGCAGACGAGGACGCAGCGTCCGCACCCATGGCACAGCTCGGGGAAGGCAAGAATGTGGTCGCCGAGAAGGCCCAGGGCGTGGAACTCGCACGCCCGGACGCAGGCGCCGCAACGTTGGCAGACCGCCTCGTTCACCCGGGGAAGCAGCTTGTCGACGGAGCGCGTCGCCGCGATCTCCGGCCGTACGAAGAGGTGGACGTTCGGCTCCTCGACATCGCAATCCAAGAGCTGCACAGGCTGCGTTTCGGCCAGAGCGAGGGCGAGGGAGACGGCGACCGTCGTCTTCCCCGTTCCGCCCTTCCCGCTGGCGACGGCGACCCTCATCGGCAACCGGTTCCGCGATGCTCGGGGTCTCGGAAAGCGTGCTGCTGACAAGCATCGGCCGCGGAAGCGCCGGGGAGCGCTCCCCCCTTCCACGCCTCGATCGCCTCTCGCGCCGTGCCGGACGCTCCGACGCACACCTGAATCCCCTTCTGCGACAGGATCTCGATCGCTCGTCGTCCGAGGCCGCTGCAGAGGAGCACGTCGATTCCCAGACCTGCGAGGATGTCGGCGGGAAGCCCCGCTCCTCCAGCGTGCTCGGAGGTGTTCTCCACGACCTCGACGTGTCCCGTCTCCGCATCGACGAGGGTGTAGCTTGGCACCCGTCCGAAGTGCTCTCCCACCACGTCGTCTAGTCCGCCGCGCCCGGCTGTCGGAACGCAAACCTTCATGGTCTCAACCCTCTTCCATGTCCGCCCCGCGTCGGCGAGTTGGCGCGAGTCAGGGTGCCGGCTCGATACGCTTCAACAGCTTGGCGAGCGGTTCCTGTCGCCCCGATGAAGATTTCGATCCCGGCCGCACTGAGGCCCTGGAACGCGTTCGGCCCCACGTTTCCAGTCACGACCGCCTTCACTCCTTGATCCACCATCCGCTGCGCGGCCTCGACGCCTGCGCCGTGCGCGCCGGGCGCGTTTTCAAACGCCTCGACGGCAAGGGTCTCCGGGTCGACAAACAGGAAGTAGCGAGCGCGACCAAACGCAGGATCGATCTGCGCGTTCAGGTCCGCGCCCGTTCCGGTGACACAGATTCTCATCGTGTTCTCCTCGCCGCGCATGCAGCGGACCGTCGGCCCGCCGCACCGCGATCTTCGTTCCTCGATTCACCCCTCCAGCTGTTTGATGCGGGCGCGAATCCGCTCGAGCTCCCCTTCCATGTCCTTCGCTTCCTGCTGCAGCCAGGCGAGATCCTGTTCGACGGGCACCTCGGAGCCGTACGCTGAGCCATACGGCGCCCCGTACGGTGCGCCCCAGGCCCCGAAGCCCAGGCCGCGGCGTAGACCACGCCCGCCGAGGCCTCTTCCGAATCCCCCGAATGGGCGTCCCACCCGGCGTCCCCAACCGATCGGCGTCGCGCCTCCGGGAACAACGCAGTAGCCTCTTGCTCCTCCCGTCATCGGCCCCATACCTCGCGGGCCGGTTCCATCAAATCCGGGCATCGTGCATTCCTCCTTCTGGAACGTGTCGATCCGTATTATGGGCATACGCACAATAAAAAGCAACCTCGGCTCTCGCCCTCCGATTGCATGGATCCACTATGGTGTCTATACTCTCACGGTCATGCCACGACCGAAGAAGACGCGCTACTGCCGCGAGATCAGCGGGTACAATCTCTACAAGCCGTCCGGGATCCCAATGTCCCAGCTTGAGGTTGTCGACCTAGGCCTCGACGAGCTCGAGGCCATGCGGCTGTGCGACTTCGATGGGAAGGAGCAAGAGGAGGCGGCCGCGGCGATGGGCGTGTCCCGCGGAACGGTTCAACGTCTCTTGGAGGTGGGCCGGAAGAAGCTCCTGGATGCCGTTGTCCACGGCAAGGCGCTGTGTTTCGGCGACGACGAGCATGTGTGCGTACGACCACAACTGCCGCCTGGGCGGGGACGCGGTGGATGGCGGCACGGGCGGGGGGACGTCTTTCCCCGCGCCTAGGCACAGGATCGCAGTGTGGCCTGCGCTAGGTTAGCTGATGCGCTCCCGCCCGCCGGTGTGGACGGGCGGGATTGATCCAGGTCCAGGATCTTCGCTAGGTCGTCAGTCGTAGGCCTTGCGGATCTCTTCCGTGGCCAGGAGCGCCTGCATGTTCTTCATCCCAGCCCAGGACGAGAGATTCCTGTGGACCCGGTAGTACTTCTCGGGGATCGGGTGGGTCCCGATCACGACCGGGATGCCGTACCGCGACTCGATGTACTCCTTGAAGTAGCCTTGGCGTGGGCACGGCGGGTAACCGACGACAAGACCCGTTGCCAGGTGAATGGCCTGCGTCCCGTTTCGGATCATCTCGTTCGGAACGTACTCGACGTTGCCGCCGGGACATCCGCCGCACGAGGAGTACCCAACGATTTCGAGGGGTTGATCGGCGGGGTAGTGCGCGAATCCGCCGGCACGCTCGCGCAATGCGCGGAAACACTTACCGCCGCCGCAGGAACGGTACCGATCGCAAATGATAATCCCGATCTTCACAGGTCGACCTCCTGGGCAGGGAATGTGCTGCATGGGCCTGTCGCGTTCAAGCGCGGTTCGATGATCGATGTGGCGAGTCGCTGTCCAGACTGCGGCGTCGCCACGGAGGCGAAGGGCCTAGACAATCCACTTCCTCCGAATGTTGCGGAGGCTCAGACCGAACAGCGCGCCGCAGAAGAGCACGAGGGCAAGGAGATCGACGGCGAGCGGCAAGGATTGTGTCCCGATCACGGCGCCGCGCATGGCATCGACGCCGTAGGTCAGCGGAAGCGCGTAGGATAGCGGTCGAATCGCGAGAGGGAGCCTCTCAAGCGGGAAGAAGAGCCCGCAGAGGAAGATCATCGGAAACCGCAGGAAGTTGGAGAACGTCTGTGCCTCGAACACCTCGCTGACCGCCACGGCGACGAACAGGCCGACGAAGGTGGAGGACAGGGCAATCAAGACGACCGCAGGCACCAGTACGCCCCAGGCGACGCCCGATAGATCCACAAGGAATGCGCAGACCGCGACCGGAACAAACGCATTGGCGATCCCGAAGACGACGGCCCCTGCCGTCTTCGCCGCCATCAGGAGCGTGAGCGGTATCGGTGCGAGGAGTAGCCGCTCGAACGACCGCCCCTTCTTTTCAAAGGTGATCGTGACAGCCAGCATCGACGTCGTGCCGAACAGGATCGAGATCGCCATCACGCCGGGAAGCAAGGACAGCACGTCCTCGACCGAACCGCCCGAGCGAATCAGGAACATCGCCGTCCATGCGAAAGGGAAAATCAGTCCCCAACTGATGTTCGGCGGCTTCAGGTAGTACGATCGCATGTCTTTGGCGAGGATGCTCCAGAAGGCGATCCAGCGAGTCATGAGCGCCCCCCGGACTTCTCTCGGTCGCGGCGCATCGAGTCCGCCTCGATGCCCGTGACCTCGACAAACACGTCCTCCAACGACGGAAGGACGCGTCGCGCTTCCGTGACCTCGATGCCCGCCTCTTCGAGCCACCGGACGATGGCCCCCACAGGGACACGCTCATCGGACTCCACCCGAAGTCGCCCGGCGAGAGCCGTCCCGAATCGACACCTGGAAAACGCGGCGGCTATTGCTTCGGTCGGCCACCCATCGGGCGCGGACAGCTCGATCACCGCGACGTGGCGTTCGTGCAGCGGCTGGAGGAGATCAGAGACTCTATCGACCCGAACGATGCTCCCGCGAACGATGAAGGCGATCCGTCCGCAGAGCCGCTCCGCCTCCTCGATGTAGTGGGTCGTGAGAAGGATGGTCACCCCATCGGCGTTGAGCGCGGCGATGAGTTGGCGGATCTGCCGAGCACTCGCCACGTCGATTCCGGTCGTGGGCTCATCGAGGAAGAGGATGGGCGGCTGATGGATGATGCCCGCTGCGATCGTCAGCTTGCGCTTCATCCCCTTCGAGTACCCGGCGAACTTGCGGTTGGCCGCATCGGACAAACCGAAGTCATCCAACAGGCGACGCGCGCGCGCCGTCCGTTCGCGCTTACGAACTCCATACAGCGCAGCGCAGAACGTGAGGTTCTCGAGACCCGAGAGCTCGGGATAGAGGTTGCTCTCGTCAGGTACAACCCCGATCAGGGACTGGGCCGCCTTCACATCGTGGCTCGAGTCAACCTCGCCGACTGCAATCGTTCCGCTGTCAGGCCGAGCCAGCCCCGTCAGCAGGTTGATCGTCGTCGTCTTGCCCGCGCCGTTCGGTCCGAGGAGTCCGAACAACTCGCCCTGCGCGATGTCGAATGAGACGTCGGCGACGGCCTGAACGTCGCCGAACGCCTTCGAGAGGTTGGAGACGCGGATGCTCACGATCCAATCAGCCTTCTCGTCTGAGTCACCGGGATGACGGCCGCCGGATCGGCGGCACCGGCACGGGTTTCCGGGCACCCGCTCGCAGGCTTCCGCTCGCTCGCCCTTCCGACGGTACTCGATGCCTCTGTCTCTATATCACAGCGGCTCAAGGCGTCGGCGCCCGTGGCTTGCCCCCGTCGGATCTGGTCGACCCAACCCACGACCTGATCTCTCCAGAGTGCGAGCTCGGCCTCATTCACCGCATAGTGCACGTAGTACCCCTCGCGCCGAGCAGTCACGAGCCCGGCGCCCCGCAAGACTTTCAGGTGTTGGGAGACCGCTCCCTGCGTTAGGCCCAGGCGACGGGCCAGCGCCCCGACGCAAAGGCGTCGATCGCGAAGCAACAACAGGATGCGAAGTCGCGTCTCGACGGACAGGACTTTCATCGTCTCCGCGACTTCGGCTACGTCCGTCTCGTTGGAAGGCGCACGAACCATATTCGTCCCAACTAATATAGTCGCCTGCATCCGACAAGACAAGGCCGTCTTAGGGCTCCCGGCAGGTCGGCCGCCTACGGCCGCCTGGATCCTGACAATGAGGGCGGGCCTTCGGGCATCGTGAGAGCGCGTGTCGGAACAGCGACCTCGTGGGGGAAGACGGCGTCCTCTCTGTGGGTCCCCGGCCGGTGCGCGGCAGTCTTCTCAGAGCGCGGCACTTGACCTTGGCGCGAGATTCGTATAGATTGAGTCGACATCGAAATATACGAGGTGAGGCGTGGCCGAGGAACTGAAGCCGCACCACTTCAACCAGTCGCTCGATCGGGGTCTGCGAATCCTCGACCTCTATTCGCGGGAAACCGACAGCCTCTCGGCCAAGGAAATCGCCGACCGGCTGGGAATCGGCGCGACAACCCTCTACCCGTTCCTCCACACCCTCGTGTCGCACGGGTACCTCGAAGTCAACGGCAGCAAGCGGTATCGCCTGGGCCTGAAGCTCCTGGAGAGAGTGGGAGAAATCGAGCGCGTCTACGACGTCAGGGCCGTGGCGCGCGAGCAGATGACCAAGCTCAGCCGATCCATCGCCGCGAACGCGCGCCTCGGTGTTCTCTACGGGGACGAGGTGCTCTACCTGGAACAGGAGGAGGGCGGGCCGGCGGCGAACGTGATCCTGAGGGAAGTCGTCGGTCTTCGCGTGCCCAGCTACTGCACGGCACTCGGCAAGGTTCTCTTGGCGTTCCTCCCCGACGAGGATCAGGCCAGGGTGGTCGGATCTCTCGCCCTGATGAGAATCACCGAGCAAACGATCTCGTCTCCCCAACGCCTTCTGGACGAGCTGCGCGCCGTGCGAGAGCGAGGGTACGCCCTCGAGGTCGAAGAGCTTCAGCCGGGGAGCGCATGCGTTGGCGCACCGATTCGCAACTCCGGCGGGAGGGTCATCGCGTCGATCAGCGCGTCGATCTTTGCCTCTCGGGCGCGGGGAGAGGAGTTGCCTCGGATCGTCGATGCCGTGATGTCGGCGGCTGCCGAGATTTCCAGTCGCCTCGGGCACCGGACGGCCGGAGGAGCGGAGAAGTGAAGTGTGTGGAAGGGCTGCGATGAGACGTTGTTGGGGAAGTCGGGGAGACCGCGCGGTGGCGGCGACCTCCGAGTTTGGCGGAACGAAGCGGTCTGCTAGTGTCTCGTCCTGGAATTGTATGATCGTACGATGTCTGCCGCGGCCTTCGT
>CAZWQN010000044.1:0-10195 GCA_964635895.1 uncultured Thermotogae bacterium
GCCGCAAACGGACGGAGTGCGGGCCGCAAGCGCACGGAGCGGCAAACGCGGACGGTGGGCCGGGCGGTGGGGTGGACAACACGCACCTCTGCGACGGAAGGATTCGATGGGTTCCCTCTTCTTGCCGGCCTACGGTCTTCCGTGAGGTGATGAGGATGAGGGGGATCCTGCTGGCTGTCTGTGTTTTGCTCTTGGGATCGACGCTCGCGGCGTTCGCCGTGCCGTTGTGCAGCTACCAATCGCCCTTGACGGACCTGTCGGACCTGGGGCTCTCCTTCTCCTACGAGTACCACAACGACCCCAACGGCGTCTCGAGTGAGGATGTGAGCAGCGGGGAGTTCGCCGCGACCTACGTTCGGCTGTACGACCGGCCGGAGTACGGCTTCGACGTCGACATCGACAGCGATATGGTGATCGTGGAGCCCGACGAGTCTTCATACATCATCCGGGCCGACGCGAACTTCAAGCGGTACTTCGCCTCCCAGGGAGACTTGTTCGCATTCGCGGGCGCGAGCGCGCGCAGCTCGCCGTTGCACGATTCGCTCGGCCTGACCGCGGGAGCCGGAGTGGGGTACGGGCGGTTCACCGACGTGACGCCGCTCGCCACCGCAACGCGGATCGACGCCTACCTCGTGCGCCGTGGAAGCCTCATCGACCACCTCCACGCCGTCGACCTGCAGATCCTCGCCTACGAGATTAGCAGCGCGGCGGAGTACGACTCAACGGCCGATCTCCTTGCGGTCGTCCAGGACATCGTCGAGGACTCCGGGCTGGTGCGACAGGATGGCCTCGACGCGCTCGACATCTCGGAGATGATGGATCTGATCGACGACGAGGAGTACTCGCGCTACTGCGGGTGGGACGCGAAGGTCGGCCTCGGATACGAAGTGCTCGATCCGTCGGGGGGCGACAACGACCTCCTCGTCACCGCCGCGTTCAACTACGCGTTCTCCACGGCGCCGAACGTCCAGTTCCTCGTCCAGGGGATTCTGTCCGGTCCTCCCGCGCTTGCCGAGCAGAACACGATCGACCTCTCGGTCTCGTACGACTACATGGCGTACGAGTTCCTGACCCTTCGAGCGGCGTACGGCTTCTCCCGCGAGACATGGGTCGGCATGCCCACCGACACCCATCGCGTGAGCTTGGACGTCGTGATCACGCCGTTGCGATCGGCGGGCGTGGTCGTGGGGCTTGTGCTCGAGCACCGACCGTACTACCTCGAGTGGAGCGTGGACGCCACGCTGGCGATCGAGATCGAGCTTCTCTGACGCACTACCCGGAGAGGGCGCCCTCGCGGCGAACGGCGTCCGTCATCGCGGGGTCATGGAGCAGCGCGGCCGCCTCGTGGACATCGATGAACCTCGCTTCGGCGATCTCGTCCGGATCCGGGTTCAGTCTGCCGCCCAGCGAGAAACGATAGAAGAACATGATCCAGTGCAGGTGCGTGTTCGGCCCCAGTTTGGCGTGAACCCCCGCGGGATGAAGGAGGGTCGCCGGCGCGCCGAGCTCCTCTTCGATCTCGCGTAGGAGTCCCCGTTCGGGAGACTCGCCGAAGCGGAGGAACCCGCCGGGGAGCGACCAGCGCCCCTCGTTAAGACCCCGGCTTCCGAGCACGAGGAGCGCTCGTCCGTTTTCGATGCAGATCCCTTCGACGACGACGCGGGGCATGGAGGCGTGCACGGCCGCGCGCACCCTCGGGGTCACGTCGGACAGGAGGGGCACGTCGTCCTTGCTCGGCCACGCGAAGGGGTGAGAGCCGAGCGTCGGAACGCAGAACCACGTCTCCGGTTCACAACCGCACTCCGGCCCGGGGCCGGGCCCGGGCCCGCGGCCGGACTCGGGCCCACGGCCGAGCGGCGCCACGCGCTCGATGGGGAACGGCAGCTCATCGGGGGTCGGAAGGTCGAGAAGCCCGTCCCGCCGCACGAGGTAGATCCGCCCGTCGCTTTCCACGTAGCAGCGCATCCAATCACCCAGCGGGATTGTACGCTCTACGGAACTCGCTTCCAGCGGTTGCGGGCCTTCCTCCGGAAGGCGATAATGCGCCGCCCGGCCGGCGGTCGGGGCGGATGGATGAGACAGGCAGTGGATTCGGCTGTTGTCGAGTCCCGGACCCGAGCAGGACGGAAAAGGAGATCGTGACGTGGGCAAGCGCACCCCGGTAGCCGTGGGTCTCGACGGGCGCTGGGCCGCATTCCCCCGCTCTCCGGAGAGCATCATTCCCCTCCTGCAGGAGGTCCAACAGCGGGAGGGCTTCATCTCCGAGCAGGACTGTGCACGGGTCGCCGAGCACGCCCGCGCGCCGATGAGCACGGTGTTCGGGGTGGCAACGTTCTATGCGCAGTTCCGGCTGCGCCGGCCGGGACGCCACACGATCCGGGTCTGCGAGGGAACGGCGTGCCACGTCCTCGGCTCCGACCGCGTGATGGAGGCGTGCAAGGAGCTTCTGGGGGTCGACGTCGGGGGGACGACCGCCGACGGCGTCCTGACGTTGGAGAGCGTTCGTTGCCTGGGGTGCTGCAGCCTGTCGCCGGCGGTCATGGTCGACGGTGTGATCCACGCGCGCGTCGGGCGGAAAGAGATCGAGAAGATCGTGGCCGACTGCAGAAAGGACGCGTCATGAAGGCCGTGCGCGAAATCCGGGTCGGTCTCGCGACGTGCGGGATCGCGGCGGGCGCCCAGGCGGTCTACGACGCCGTGGTTCGAGAGGTGGCGGCGGCGGAGCTTCCCATCCCCGTGAAGCGCGTCGGCTGCGTCGGGATGTGCTATGGCGAACCCCTGGTCGAGGTCGTGGCCGCCGATGGGTCGGTGAACCGGTACGGGCACGCGCAGCCCGGCGATGCCGCAGGCATCGTGGGCGATGCCGTCGCCGGAGGAGCGCCGGCCGGCGACCTCGCCGTCGACTCCGATGACTTCCTCGGCCGCCAGGTGCGGATCGTGCTCGAGAACTGCGGGTGCATCGATCCAGAATCCCTCGAGGAGTACCGATCCTGCGACGGATACCGGGGACTGGAGCGTGCGCTGCGCGAGATGACGCCCGGCGAGGTCGTCGCCGAGATGGTCGCCTCCGGGCTGCGCGGCCGCGGCGGCGCCGGGTTCCCGACCGGCACGAAGTGGTCGCTCACGGCGAAGGAGAAGGCGTCGCCGAAGTACATGATCTGCAACGCCGACGAAGGGGACCCCGGCGCGTTCATGGATCGAAGCGTCCTCGAGGGGGATCCGCATCGCGTCCTCGAAGGGATGCTGATCGCCGCGTACGCCATCGGGGCGTCGCTCGGGTACGTGTACGTGCGCGCGGAGTACCCCCTCGCCATCGCCCGCCTCAAGCGAGCCATCGCCGACGCGCGGTCCGCCGGCCTTCTGGGGGAACGAATCCTCGGGTCCGACTTCTCGTTCGACCTCAAGATCAAGGAGGGGGCCGGCGCGTTCGTGTGCGGGGAAGAGACGGCCCTGATCGCGTCCATTGAGGGGAAGCGCGGGATGCCGCGCCGCCGTCCGCCGTACCCCTCGACGTCCGGGCTGCACGGCAAGCCGACGTGCATCAACAACGTGGAGACCCTGGCCAACATCCCGTGGATCCTCCGGCGGGGGGCGGCTGCCTTCGCCGCCTACGGCACGGAAACGAGCAAGGGGACGAAGGTGTTCGCTCTGGCCGGCAAGGTCAAGCGCTCCGGCCTGATCGAAGTCCCCATGGGAATGACGATCCGCGACATCGTATTCGGCATCGGCGGGGGAATCCAAAACGACGGGGAGCTCAAGGCTGTGCAGATGGGAGGGCCGTCGGGCGGCTGCATCCCCGCCTCGCTCGCCGACACGCCCGTGGACTACGAGGCGCTCAAGGCGACGGGAGCGATCGTCGGATCGGGCGGAATGATTGTCCTCGATCAGGAGACGTGCATGGTGGACGTGGCGCGCTTCTTCCTCGACTTCACCCAGAAGGAGTCGTGCGGCAAGTGCACGTTCTGCCGGGTGGGGACCAAACGGATGCTGGAAGTCCTCGAACGGATCTGCGCGGGGCACGGGACGACCGCGGACCTCGATCGAATGCTCGACTTGGGGCGGAAGGTAAAGGCGAACTCGTTGTGTGCTCTCGGGCAGACAGCGCCGAACCCGATTCTGACGACGGCGGCGTACTTCCGCGACGAGTACGCGGCGCACATCGACGAGGGGGCTTGCCCGGCGAAGGTGTGCAAGGCGCTCTTGCACTTCCGGATTGACGCTGAGGCGTGCAGGAACTGCAAGCTGTGCACGCGGCAGTGTCCGGCGTCGGCGATCTCGGACGGAGACGGCCCATACCAGCGGATCGATCCGGTCGCGTGTGTGCGGTGCGGACGCTGTAAACAGGTCTGCCCGTTCGGCGCGGTCGAGGTCACGACGGGAAGGGCAACGACATGATCCACGTGACGATCGACGGCCGAAGGCTTACCGGGCGACCCGGAGAGACGATCCTCGACGTCGCGCGGAGAAGCGGGATCACCATTCCGGCGTTGTGCGCCGAGGAGCGGCTCGAGCCCTTCGACGCCTGCGGCGTGTGCAGCGTAGAGGTCGAGGGGCGCGGCGTCGTGCGGGCGTGCTCGACGCCGATCGCCGACGGCATGGCAGTCCAGACCGGCTCGCCCGCCGCGCGAGAGGTGCGTAAGGCCGCGCTCGAGCTTCTCCTCTCCAACCACTGGGGCGACTGCGTCGGCCCGTGTCAGGAGGCTTGTCCCGCGCACACCGACTGCCAGGCGTACGTGAGCCTCGCCGCAAACGGCCGGTTCGAGGACGGTCTGCGGATTCTCTACGAGTCTCTTCCCCTCCCGGCCTCGTTTGGCAGGATCTGTCCGGCGCCGTGCGAGGACGCTTGTCGGCGCGAGGTCGCCGAGGAGCCGGTCCAGATCCGCGAGATCAAGCGTTTCCTCGGCGATCTTCCGACTCCGTACGTTCCCTCCGTCGCGGCGCCGACTGGAAAGCGCGTCGCGGTGGTCGGCGGTGGGCCCGCGGGCCTCAGCGCCGCGTACTTCCTCCGGCGGCGGGGGCACGAGGTCGTCGTGATCGACGCCATGCCGCTGATGGGCGGGATGTTGCGCTACGGGATTCCGGAGTACCGGCTCCCGGCGGCCGTCATCGACCGGGAAGTGGCCGTGCTCGAGGCCATGGGGATCGTTTTCCGCCATGGGGTGCGGCTTGGGAAGGACGTCTCCCTGGAGGAACTCGAAGCGGAATTCGATGCCGTGTTCCTCGGCTTGGGAGCGTGGGGAACTCACCCGATGGGGCTTCCCGGCGAAGACCACCCCGCGGTGACCCAGGGGACCGACTTCTTGCGCCAAGTCAACGAGGGCGCCCGGCCGCGCCTGCCCAAGAAGGTCGTGGTGGTCGGCGGTGGGAACACCGCGATGGACGCAGCGCGGTGCGCGCGGCGCCTCGGCGCGGACGTCACCGTCGTGTACCGGCGGAGTCGCGACGAGATGCCGGCCCTGCCCCACGAGGTCGAGGAGGCCGTCGACGAGGGCGTGCAGTTCCGCTTCCTGACGCAGCCGGTGGAGTTCCTCGCGGACGACCGGTCCCTTACCGGGATCCGCTGCCTTGAAATGCAGCTGGGTCCACCCGACGACAGCGGGCGTCGGCGCCCTGTGCCTGTCGCGGGGTCCGAGTTCGACCTCGAGGCGGGCGCCGTCCTGCTGGCGGTCGGGCAGTCGGTCGACGCGGCGTTCCTCCGATCGACGGGGGTCGAGTTGACGAAGGCGGGAACGGTCGTCGCGGAGCCCACCACCGGTCGGACGTCGAAACCGAACGTCTTCGCCGGCGGAGACGCCGTGACCGGACCGAGCATCGCCGTCGAGGCCGTCGGGGCCGGACACCGAGCCGCCGAGGCCATCGACCGGTACGTGCGGGGCGGTGACCCCGCGGCGCCTCGCGCGTCGTACGTCCACGTCAAGTCCGACGTCACGCGGGAGGATCTCGGAAACCCGGTCGTGGCGCCGCGCGTCCGGACGTCGGAGCGTACCCCGGCGGAACGGCTGCGGGATTTCGGCGAGTACGAAGCGGGGTTCACCGCCGAGCAGGCGATGGCCGCCGGCCAGCGCTGTCTCGAGTGCGGGTGCCTGGCGTTCCACGACTGCGCGCTGCGGGAGTACGCGACCGAGGCGGACGCGTCGCAGGACGCCTTCGTCGGAGACGTCGCGCGGGAACGCTGTGACGAGCGGCACCCGTTCATCCTGCGCGAGGCGGGGAAGTGCGTGTCCTGCGGACGGTGCGTCCGCGTCTGCCGCGAGCTGTGCGGCGTCTCGGCGATCGACTTCGTGGGCCGGGGGATCGAGGCGGACGTTCAGGTTCCGTTCAACCGAGCCTGGCAGGACTCGGACTGCGTGTCGTGCGGCGCGTGCGTCGACGCCTGCCCCACCGGCGCTCTGTCGGATCGCACCGTCCTCGAGAAGCAGGTGCCCCTCGTCGTAGAGCGGACGGCGAGCGTTTGCAGCCTGTGCGGATTGGGTTGCGACCTTGAGCTCCTGTCGATCGACGGGGCGTACCTGGGAACCGTCGCCCCGGAAGGCGGAGTCCTGTGCGCTCGGGGCCGCTATGGGTGGCACGCCCTGCGGGAAGCACAGCGAATCACCACGCCGAGGGTGCGACGCGGAAGCCGTCTCGTGGACGCGTCGTGGGACGACGCGTTCAACGTCGCGGCCGAGCGTCTTGCCGCAGCCAAGGGGAGCGTCGCCGTGATCGGCACGGGGCTTCTGACCTGCGAGGAGGGATGGGTCGCGAAGCGGATCGCCGACCTCCTGGCCTCTGGCTCGCCCGTGTTCGACGTCCGCAGCGACTGCCCTCGCGTGGACGTCCCGTCGGAACGGCTCGCCGACCTGTCGGCGCTTGCGACCCCCCGAGCGCTCATCGTCGTCGTGGGTCCGCGAAGCGGGCACGAGAAGGTCGTGCTTGACGTCATGTTGCGCCGTGCGATGCAGGGCGGCGCGCTCCTTTACAGCGTCGGGGGAAAGGTGCCGGGCGCTCACGCCGAGATCCCGCTCGAAGCGCTCCCCGCGCTGCTCGAAGGACTGCGCCCAGAGGCTCGGACCGCGGCGCGGCTCAAGGCTCTCGGGGTGCCGCCCAACGCGGTGAAGCTCCTCCGAAAACCACGGAACCGCGCCCGCCTCCTCGTGGTCGAGGAGAGGACTGTCGCGGAGAGCGCGCTCGACCACGTGGTGCGCTTCGTCGCCGACGCGGGCGAGGCACGCCTGATCGCCGTGCCTGCGTCCTCCAATGCGGTCGGCCTTCGCCGTCTTGGGTTCGGCGAGGCGCTTCCCGCGGCGAAGGCATGGCTCTGCATCGGCGCGGACCCCGTCGGAACGCAGGCGGGAAGGCAGCGGCTGCTGGGGGTCGAGACGCTCGTCGCCGCAAGCCCGATCGCGACCGCGACCACCGAGAGAGCTGACGTCGTGCTGCCGATGCCCTGGCCCTTCGAGACTCGCGGCCGCGTGCTTGGCGCCGCGGGCGAGACCTCGCTTGTGCCGGGTGCCCAGAGCGCGATCGAGTTCGAGACGTGGCAGATCCTGGCGCATCTCTCTCGTGCGTTGGGGAACGGATCCCTTCCGAGCGACTTCGAGGCGGTGTCGCAGGCGGCGATGAACGCGGTCCGCGCCGCTCGGCCGACCGCGGTTTCGGCCGGCGGGACGGCGGCCGCCCTCGCCGCCGCCATCGATCGGCGACTTGCCGAGAACGGGATCCGTTAGCCGAAGGCGGCGCGCGACGGAACCTCCACGATGCCGTGTCTTCACGCGGTTCCTCCCGCGAGGGGCGGCATGTCCGCCGAAGAGGGGGCACGTGGACTGGTCGGTGGTTGAGTCGCGTGTCATGATTCCCGGTGCAGACAGCTAGCACCACCCGGTGCCCAGTCGAGTGGAGGGGCGTTGCCCCTCCACTCGCCCCCTTTTGGGGTTCCGCAGAGGCCCCGATTCCGCGGTTTCACTCCCGAGCCCCCTCCTGCCGACGGCGCGTCGGGTATGCTCGTCGACGGGAGGGCGGGGTGGACTGGAAACCGTACTACCAACGCGAGTGTGTCGCTGCCGGAGCACGTGACCAGATCGAACGCTGGATGATCGAGGGCGGCGACCCGACGCTCGCTCGAGCCGTCGAGCGGGGAGCGGTGCTGTCGTTCCCCCACACGTTCCTCGCGGACGCCGGGCCGCTGCAGGCCCGCGTCGTGCGAAGCCTCTTCGATAGTTCCGTCGAGCGGATCCTGGCGCTCGGCGTGCTGCACAGCGGAGGCCTCGACGCCTATCGAACCGCCCTCGACGAGCGCGAGCCCATCCAGCGCAGGAGCGCGGCGTTTCGCGCCGTGCGCGGAGCGTTCCTCTCCTCCGAAGCGCAGGTCATGACGCCGCTCGGCGCGGTCCCCGTGTGGCGACCGGGCGGAGAGGTCAAGGCCGTCCGCGTCGATCGCGGAGGGCTCCTCGGCGCGGAGTTCTCGCTCGACACGTTCCTCACCGTGTGCCGTGCGGGCGCCGATGTCCTCGGCCGCCGGCCGCTCCCGGTGCTCGCGGCCTACGTCGGGATGACGCGAGACCCTTCGAGCGGCGCGTTCTCCGTCGCGGAGGAGTTGGGGGACTGGGTTCGCGCGGAGTGTGACGTGAGCACCGCCGTCGTGACGACCGGAGACCTCGTTCACTACGGGAGCGGGTACGGCGAGGCGTGGGTTCCCGGCGCCATGAGCGACCGAGCCGCCCTGTGCGCGGCGCTCCGCCCCGAGGTCGAGCGTTGTCTCGAGGCGGCGCTGTCGCGGGGCGACTGGGGCAAGGCGTACTCCCTGTCGAGAGGTCGTCTTCTGAACGACCAGCGCGAGATCCTTCCTGTTGTTGCCGCGTACCTCGGGGTCCCCGCGCCGTTCGCGCTTCTGTCGTTTGGTCTGTCCGACTACGCCAAGGTTCTCGGCGTCGCACCGCCATGCTTCGTCGCGTCGGCGCTCGCCCGCTACGGCGGCTGAGGCGCGGCAGGGATTGCGGCAGAGCGTACGAGAATCTACGCTTCGTGGGTCAGGGCACGGAACCTGACGCGTGAGGAGGAGGAATGGACGTGTGGAAGGATCGGGTTATCGAGGCCATGGACGCGCTGGACGAGCGGCTCCGATCGGTCAGTCTGGAGATCTTCGAGCACCCAGAGGAGAAGTTCGAAGAGGTGCGCGCGTCGAGGCTTCTCGCCGACGAGCTGCGGGCGGCTGGATTCCACGTCGAGACGGGAACGGCGGCCCTGGCGACGGCGATCCGGGCGATCCACCCGGCGGAGACGGCCGGGCCGACGGTGGCGGTGCTCGGCGAGTACGACGCCCTCCCGGAGCTGGGCCATGCGTGCGGCCACAATCTCATCGCGGCCGCCGCGCTCGGCGCCGCTCTCGCCGTGGGCCAAGTCAAGAATCATCTCCCAGGGCGCCTCGTCTTCCTCGGCACGCCGGCCGAAGAGGGTGGGGGCGGGAAGGTGACGATGGTCGACGCCGGGATCTTCCGCGGCGTCGACGCGGCGATGATGTTCCATCCCTCCTGGTTCACGGCCGTCAACCACGGCAGCCTCGCGATCACCGAGGTCCGAATCGAGTTCCAAGGCGTCGCGGCCCACGCCTCGGCGTCGCCGGAGAAGGGCGTGAACGCGCTCGACGCCGTCATCCAGACGTTCAACGGGATGAACGCGCTACGGCAGCACCTTCGCGACGGGGCGAGGGTGCACGGGATCATCACCCACGGCGGCGCGAAACCGAACATCGTCCCCGAGTACGCGGCGGCGGAGTTCTACGTGCGGGCGGCCGAGACCTCATACCGCGACGAGCTTCTTGGGAAGCTGGAGCGCTGCGCGCAGGGGGCCGCCCTCGCTACGGGAGCCACGATGTCGATGAGCCAGATCGCCCTTCCGTACAAGGCGATGCGGCCGAACCGCGCCCTCGGCGCCGCCTTCACCGAGAACCTCGAGCGGCTCGGGTGGGCGTTCGACCCAGAGCCGCTGCCGCTCGGCTCCACGGACATGGGCGACGTCAGCCAGGCGGTTCCCGCCATCCACGCGTACGTCTCCATCTGCGGCGAGGAGATCCCGTTCCACTCGCGTGGCTTCGTCGAGGCGTCGCGGTCCGAGCGGGGACACCAGGCGATGCTTGCCGCGGCGAAGGCCATGGCGATGACGATGGTCGACGTCCTCACGTCCCCGGAGCTGGTGCGGGAATCGCGGGCGGAGTTCGACG
>CAZWQN010000045.1:0-5579 GCA_964635895.1 uncultured Thermotogae bacterium
CTAGCATGAGAACGAGATACGTCGGTTCGAGAGTTGGGCTCGCGGTGGCCCTCAGCGTGGCCCTCTACTTCGGTGGGCTGCCGTGGTGGGGAGCCGCTGCCGCGGGGGTCTTGGTGCTCGCCTTCTTCCTCGCGGCACCGCGGTCAGGAAGGTACGTCGTACAGTGTGAGGGCAGCGTCGCGCCGCTGCGCCGCGACGAGCGATCCCGCGCGATTCGCGACAAGGCGGCCCGGAACGCCTTCGTCCTCACCCTCGTCAGTGTGGCGGGCTTGACGATCGTCTACGGACGCGTCCTCAGCGCTCCGGTGCCCGTCGCGGCACTCGGCGGCGTCCTCGGAGCGGCCGCCGTCACGTACGCCGTCTCCGAACTCTGCCTGCGGCGCATGTCGTAGGCACGAGGCGCAGCGAGCGGAGCCGATGCCGTGCGTGGAGTCTTCACCCACAGGGCCCGAGACCCGCGGGCAGACCGCCGAGAGCCGCTCGCCCACACGAAGCCCAGGCACCCCTTCCACGTAACGCCGCAGGCTGCGAGATCTCTTCCACCCGCGAGCCGCCGGGAATCGAACCCGGATCACGGACAGCGCGCTGTCGCTCGCTGGACCCGGGAACGATCCCGCTCCCAAGCCCGAGACCATTGTCCACTGTGCCCCGTTCGGCGACGCGGAGAGCGCGTGGACGAGCGAGCTACCCCCGGTTTCTCCCACACATTCTAGGATTGCCGTCTTCCGAGTCGATGGCTAGGATGGTCCGGGGTTCGGCAATCAAGCCGAGATGGGGGGGTCATGGATCGCATCGTCAAACGCGATGGCCGCGTTGTTTCGTTCAACCAAACGAAGATCACCACCGCGGTTTGGAAAGCCATGCGCGAGGTGGGCGAGGGAGACGAGTATCTCGCCCAGAGCCTGGCGGACCGCGTCACCCGCATCCTCGAGGAGCGGTTCATCGGCGAGCCTCCGACCGTAGAGGAGATCCAGGATACGGTCGAGGACACGCTGATCGATCGAGGTCTCGCGCGCACAGCGAAGGCGTACATCCTCTACCGCAAGCAACACGAGGACCTTCGCGCCATGCGCGGTCTTCTCGACGAGATGCCCCTCGTGGAGGACTACCTGAACGACCGCGACTGGCGCGTCCGCGAGAACAGCAACATGACCTTCTCCCTCCAAGGGCTGAACACCCACATCACGGACAAGATCATCTCGCAGTACTGGCTCCAGAAGATCTACCCGATCCAGATTCGCACCGCGCACGAGAGCGGCGACGTCCACGTGCACGATCTTGGAACCCTCGGCGCCTACTGCGTGGGGTGGGACCTTCGGGATCTCCTCCTGCGGGGGTTCCGCGGCGTGCGCGGCAAGATCGAGTCGCGGCCCGCCAAGCACTTCCGAGTCGCCCTGCTCCAGATCGTCAACTTCATGTACACGCTGCAGGGGGAGTCGGCGGGAGCTCAAGCGTTCTCGAACGTCGACACCTACCTCGCTCCGTTCATCCGCGCCGACGGCCTGTCGTACGAGGAGATCCGGCAGAACGTTCAGGAGTTCATCTACAACATGAACGTGCCGACGCGCGTCGGTTTCCAGACCCCGTTCACGAACATCACCCTCGACCTCAAGGTGCCGCGATTCATGGCGGCCGAGCCGGTTGTCCTCGGAGGGACGCTCGCGAAGGCGTGCTACGGCGACTACCAGCCGGAGATGGACCTGTTCAACCGAGCGTTCGCCGAGGTGATGATGGAGGGCGACGTCCAAGGCCGTCCGTTCACGTTCCCCATCCCGACGTACAACATCACCGAGGACTTCGACTGGGACAATCCCGTCCTCGAGCCGATGTGGGAGATGACCGCGAAGTACGGGATCCCATACTTCTCCAACTTCATCGGCAGCGACATGCGGCCGGAGGATGCTCGGAGCATGTGCTGCCGCCTGCGAATCGACAACCGCGAGCTGCGGAGCCGCGGAGGCGGGCTGTTTGGGGCGCACCCGCTGACGGGGTCGATCGGCGTGGTCACCCTGAACCTGCCTCGGCTTGGATACCTCGCCGCCGACAAAGACGACTTCTTCCGCCGCCTCGGTGCCCTGATGGATCTCGCGCGGAAGGCGCTCGAGATCAAGCGCAAGACGCTCGAGCAGCTGACCGACCAGGGGCTCTATCCGTACTCGCGCTTCTACCTGCAGAGGATCAAGGAGGCCGAAGGCGGGTACTGGCGGAACCACTTCTCGACGATCGGAGTCTTGGGCATGAACGAGGCCGTCTTGAACCTCCTGGACTGCTCGCTCGCCGAGCCCGCCGGGCAGGCGTTCGCGCTTTGCACCCTCGACTGGATCCGGGAGAGGCTGGGCGCCTACCAGGAGGAGAGCGGCGAGATCTACAACCTCGAGGCCACTCCGGCGGAGGGCGCGAGCTATCGGCTGGCGAAGAAGGATCTGGAGCGGTTCCCCGACCTTCGTATCTATAACCTCGAAGTGCACGGCGGGAAAACCCCGTACTACACGAACTCGACACAGCTTCCGGTTGGGTTGACCGACGACCTCTACGAAGCGCTGCGCATTCAGGACCCGCTTCAGGTGAAATACACTGGGGGAACGGTATTCCACGGCTTCCTCGGGGAGCGGTTGCCCAACTCCAACGCGACGAAGCGGCTGGTGCGGAAGATCGCCGAATCGTTCCGCCTGCCGTACTACACCATCACCCCGACGTTCTCGATCTGCCCCGAGCACGGGTACATCGCGGGGGAGCATCCGGCGTGTCCAACATGCGGTTCGCCGGCGGAGGTGTACTCCCGGATCGTCGGATATCTCCGGCCGGTCGAGCAGTGGAACGACGGAAAGAGGGCCGAGTTCGCAGACCGCAAGACGTTCGCGACGACGGAAATCCGCTCCGTCTGAACGGGGGCCGACGTGCGTGTGGGAGCGTTCAGTCCGCTGTCGCTGTCCGACGACCCAGGACGGGTGTCCGCCCTCGTCTTCGTCGTCGGGTGCAACTTCCGCTGCCCCTACTGCCATAACCAAGAACTCGTCCTGCCGGAACTCGCGGCCCAGAGCCCGACGGTTGCCGCCGAGGCCGTCCTGGCCAAGCTTCGAGAGCGCAATGGGTTCCTCGACGGGGTCGTCGTCTCCGGCGGAGAGCCAACCCTCCAGCCGGACCTCGGGTCGTTCCTCGCCTCCGTTCGGGAGGCGGGGTTGCGGGTCAAGCTCGACACGAACGGGTCGCGGCCGGAGGTCCTCGCAGCGCTCTTGGGACGGGGCCTCGTCGACTACGTCGCCATGGACGTGAAGGCTCCCCCTGCCCGGTACGCGGAGTTCGTCGGCGTCCACGTCGATCTCGGCGCCCTCGAGGAGTCGATGCGGACAATCCGCGACCACGGCGTGGACTACGAGTTCCGAACCACGGTCGCCCCCGGCCTCGGCGAGGACGACCTCGTCGCGATCGCGGAGTGGATCCAGGGGGCGCGCCGCTACGTGCTTCAGCCGTTCCGCGTCCCGAAGGAGAAGCACCTCATCGACCCCTCGTGGGAGAGCCGCGAGGCCCTGTCCGCGGAGGAGCTTCGAGGGGCGTGGACGGCGATCGGTTCCCGCGTCGCGGGTGGCGGGGTTCGCGCCTAGGCCGAGGTCCCGAGGCCGACGAGCCGCCGGACGTCAGCCATCGTAGCGGACGCGATCTCGGTCGCCGTCCGGGCGCCGTTCCGCAGGATGTCCACGCTGTCGCCCGATGCCGCGAGCCGCGCGCGGCGCTCCTGAATCGGCCGAAGGACGTCCATCAACCGCTCGAACGTCGTGTCCTTGAGCCGCGAGTACAAGAGCTTCCCATCCGCGAATTCGGCCTTGAGCTCGGGCACGGTGTGCTCATCGCCGACGGCCTCGCACGCGAGCTCGAGAATCTCGAACAGGTTCGCAACGCCGGGGGACATCACGGCCCCCGCCTCGAGTCCGACGTCGGTGACGGCCGAGCGCACCTTCTTGCGGATCGCCTTCTCGGGCTCCATCACCCCGACATAGTGCGCCTCCCCTGAGCTCTTCGACATCTTCGAGGTCGGGTCCGCGAGCGACATGATCCGGGCACCCTTGGTCACGATCGGCTCCGGCTCGGGGAAGTACTCCCCAAACCGGGCGTTGAACCGTCGGGCGATCCGCCGCGACAGCTCGACGTGCTGAACCTGGTCGTCTCCCACGGGGACGCCGTGCGCTTTGTAGATCAGGATGTCGGCCGCCTGAAGGACCGGGTACGTGAACAATCCCACCGACACGAACTCCTGCTTGGCCGACTTGTCCTTGAATTGCGTCATCCGAGACAGGTCGCCGTACGACGTGACACACCCGAGGATCCACTCAAGTTCCGTGTGGGCGGGAACGTCGGATTGGACGAACAGGATCGACCGCTCCGGGTCCACGCCACATGCGAGCAGGTCGAGAGCCATGGACTGCGACGCGGCCTGAAGCTCCTTCGGATCGACGTCGATCGTGATCGCGTGGTAGTCGACGATGCCGTAGATGCAGTCGGCCCCATCCTGGAGTGAGACCCAGTTCCGGATCGCCCCAAGGTAGTTGCCGATGTGCATCGTCCCCGTCGGTTGGATGCCTGAGAAGACCCGTTTGACCACGTCGACCACCTCCTGCGCCTTGAATATCCGGGAGTATAGGTTGCTCTCGGACCTGTCTGCAAGCGGCGTTCCAGTTGATGGGGCCTTCCCCGCTGACGTATCATCGAGACGGGAGCGAGATGAACGCGCAACGGACCGTGGCCGTCGTGTTGGCGGCGCGAAGCGGTGACAGATCGTGGGACGAGGTGCGGTACGCCGTCCCACTCTGTGGTGTCTCCGCGCCGCGAAGAGTCGATGCCGCGGCTCGCGCGGCTGGGGTCTCTGACGTGCTCTGGCTCGTCGACTCCCCGTCGACGCTGCCGGATGATCCCAACCTGGTTGGAGCGCCGCGCTACGTAGCGACGGGCGATGTCCGCCGAGAGTTCGCGTCGCGCCTCGCCGGACACCGCGTGCTCGCCGTGTGCGCCGATCTTCCCCTCCTCACGCCGGAGACGATTGACTCTCTCCTACGAACCGCCAAAGCGGATCCTTCGTCGCGCCGGGTCGCCCGTGGGGGCGCGGTCGCGGCCCTGGCCGGAGGCGCCAGTTCCGTCGATGCGCTCTTCCAGGCACTCCAAAGATTCAGCGACCGGCCGTTCGGAAATCGCGAGGACGAGGCTTGGACGGCGGTCGATCCAGACGACCTCCGCCGTCTCGCGTCGCCGACGGACATCTCCATCCTCGAGAGGATCGCTCGGCGCCGCAAGCTCGCCTCTCTCGCCGGTCTTGGCGTCATCGTCCTCGACGACGAACGTACGTACGTCGACGAGTCCGTGCGTATCGGAGCTGGAACGCGGATTCTGCCGGGGACGCACCTCGTGGGGCGGACGGCGGTCGGTCGAAGCTGCACCCTCGGCCCGGATTCGTGGATCGAGGATTCGACCGTCGACGACGGCGCCACGGTTCGCTACTCCGTGCTCGAGGAGGCTCGTGTCCGGGAGCGCTCGACCGTCGGCCCGTTCGCCCACCTGCGCCCGGGGGCCGACGTCGGTCCGGAGGCGCG
>CAZWQN010000045.1:5679-10038 GCA_964635895.1 uncultured Thermotogae bacterium
GTGTCGTCGTCGCTCGGAATCGACCTGTGCGACGCGACCGTCGATCGGTTCAGCGACGGGGAAATCCGTGTCCGCATCCGTCAGACGGTGCGCGGGGCCGACGTGTTCGTCCTCCAGCCGACGTGCCCGCCGGTCAACGATCACCTCATGGAGCTTCTCCTGATCATCGACGCGGCGCGGCGGGCGTCGGCGCGGAAGGTCATCGCCGTGATCCCGTACTACGGCTACGCCCGCCAGGATCGCAAGCAGACCGGGCGGGTTCCGATCTCCGCGCGACTCGTCGCCAACTTGATCGAGACGGCGGGCGCCGACCGCGTCCTCACCATGGATCTCCACGCCGGTCAGATCCAAGGCTTCTTCAACATCCCCGTCGACAACCTCCGCGCCGACTGGATCTTCGCCGACCACATCCGAACGCACCTGACGGGGATCGAGAACGCGGTCATCGTCTCGCCCGACGCCGGCGGGGCGGTCCGAGCCCGCATGGTCGCCGAGCAGCTCGACCTCCCCCTCGCGATCCTCGAGAAGCGTCGCAGCCACGACGACGCGGTCGTCGACGTCATGAACGTCATCGGAGACGTGCGAGGCAAGATGGCGATCCTCGTCGACGACATCCTCTCCTCCGGCGGGACGCTGGTGAAGGGCGCCTGCCGTCTCCTCGACGACGGAGCTTCCGAGGTCCACGCCTACTGCACCCACGGGTTGTTCTCCGGAGACGCGCTGGAAGCGCTGGCTCGCTCTCCCTTGAAACGAATCGTGGTAACCAATACCATCTTCCGAGAGCAAGCGGAGAAGAGCGGGATTGTGGAGTACATCTCCGTAGGCGAGCACCTCGCCAAGACCATTCACCGGATCTTCGAGGACAAGTCGGTGAGTCACCTCTTCCCGCACTACTAGTTGAACCGTAGGAGTCGCGATGCATACGCTAGAGGTTACGAAGAGGCCGGCGGGCAAGGCCAACGCCCTTCGCCGCCAGGGGATCGTTCCGGGAGTTGTCTACGGACCGTCGATCGACAACCAGTCGATCTCGATGCTGCGCAAGGACCTGCAGGGGTTGTTCGCGCAGATCACCCGAAGCTCTCGAATCAACCTGCGCATCACGGGGGACGGCAAGCCGCAGGAGATGGACGTGTTCCTCAAGGTGGTCGACTACGACTCGGTCACCGACATCCCGGTACACGTGGACTTCTACCATCCGGACACGAAGCATCCGCTCAAGCTCAACGTGCCGGTGAAGATCGTCGGCGAGGCCCCGGGGACGAAGGTCGGCGGGATCCTGAACGTCCAGTTCAACACCATCCCCGTGCATGGCCTACCGAAGGACATCCCGGCCCTCCTGACGATCGACGTCTCAAGCCTTGAACTCGGCGACTCCATCCACATCCGTGAGATCGACTTCGGAGAGGTCGAGCCGATGCTCCCGGCCGAACGCGTCGTCGTAACCGTCATCTCGCCGCGCGCCCTGGCCGCGGAAGCGGAAGAGGCGGGAGCCGCCGAGGGCGAGGAAGGCGAGGCCGCCGAGGGCGAGGAAGGCGAGGCCGCCGAGGGCGAGGAAGAGGCGGCAGCCGAGGAGAAGTCGTAGGGGGTTCGTTGAAGGCGGTCTTCGGGCTGGGGAATCCCGGGCTCGAGTACGCGCTCACGAGACACAACGTCGGCTTCGAGGTTGTCGACCTCTACCGCAAGATCCACCGGATTCGGACCAAGGGGCGGATCGTGGAGTCCGCCCTTGTCTATTCCTGGAACGATCTTCTGCTCGTGAAGCCGATGACATTCATGAACGAGAGCGGCGCCGCGGTGGAGGGCGTCCTGTCGCGGCATCGCATCGCTCCGAAGGACGCGCTCGTCATCTACGACGATCTCGACTTCCCCATCGGCCGAGTCCGCCTCCTCGCGGCGGGAGGCCACGGCAGCCACAAAGGAATGACCTCCGTGCTCGAGCGACTCGGGACGGAGGGAATCCCCCGCCTCCGCATCGGCATCGAGGTCGAGGAACGGACCGCCGCCGGTCGGGACTACGTGCTCGATCGCTTCACGCCGCAGGAGTGGCAGCGAGTGGCCCCCGCTCTCGAGCGGGCCGCCGCGGCGATCGATCTCTTTCGCAACGAAGGGATCGACGCTGCCATGACCTGGGTCAACCAAAAGCCCGATCTGTTGTAGCACAACCCCTGCCGGGTATACTTCTCGCGCGTCGTAGATGCCACGCGTCGCAGACGCCGATGGAAGGAGGTCCGATGTACGATCGCTTCTCGCGCGAGTCGATGGAGATCATTGCCGTATCGCAGGAAGAGGCCGAGGAGTGGCGGCACAGCTACGTCGGCACCGAGCACCTCCTTCTCGCGTTCCTCAAGATGGCCGGAAGCGACGTCCAGCGGTTCCTCTCGACCCACGACGTCACCTACGAGAAGGTCGCGCAGCTCCTGGAAGAGGAGAAGGGACGAGGCGAGGTCCGGCTGTCGGCCGACGATCTCGAGCCCACGCCTCGCCTCAAGCGCGTGATGAAGGTGAGCTTCGAGGAGGCCCGGCGGGCGGGGCTGAACACCATCCGCCCCGAGCACCTCCTGATGGGGATGCTCCGCGAGGGCGAGGGAACCGGAGCGACGATCCTTCAGCAGCTCGGAATCGACCTCACGAAGACGCGCGCCTACTTCCTCCCGCCGTCGGGGATCGGCATGACGATCCGAGCGGCCCGCCGGCAGCCCCAGCGAAAGGGGGACCTGTCGGAGTTCGGACGCAACCTGGTCGAGGAGGCGATGGCAGGGAACCTCGACCCGGTGATCGGACGCGACGGGGAGATGGAGCGGATCATCCAAACCCTGACCCGGCGGAAGAAGAACAACCCCGCGCTGATCGGCGAGTCGGGCGTCGGAAAGACCGCCATCGTGGAAGGGTTGGCCCAACGAATCGCGGTCGGCGACGTGCCGGCGATCCTCCGCTCGAAGGAGATCCTCGAGCTCGACATGGCGTCGGTCGTCGCCGGGACGAAGTACCGCGGCGAGTTCGAGCAGCGCCTGAAGGCACTCATCAACCAGGTCGCGGAGAGCGACAATGTCATCCTGTTCATCGACGAACTCCAGACCGTCGTCGGCGCCGGTGGCGCCGAAGGCGCAATCGACGCGTCATCGATCCTGAAGCCGCCGCTCGCGTCCGGCGCGATCCAGTGCATCGGAACGGCGACCCCCGACGAGTACCGGAAATCCGTGGAGAAAGACCCCGCGTTGAAGCGCCGGTTCAAGACGATCTACGTCGAAGAGCCCTCGCTCGACGACACAGTCAAGATCCTCAAGGGGCTGCGCCAACGCTACGAGAAGCACCACGGCGTCAGGATTACGGACGACGCGCTCTATGAAGCGGCTCGTCTGTCCGACCGGTACGTGACCGACCAGTTTCTCCCGGACAAGGCGATCGACCTTATTGACGAGACGGCCGCACGGATCAAGCTCCAGAGCTCCCACATGCCCGACGAGGTCCGCGCCCTGATAGAGAAGACCGAGGCTCTCGACCAGGAAGAGCAGCAGGCCGTCGCGAAGCAGGACTACGAGACGGCCGCCCGCCTTCGCGATCGGAAGGCCGAGCTGTCCACGGAGGTCGAGAAGCTGAGCAAGTCGGAGATCCTCGGCGGCGAGCTCCAGGCTACGGGTCGCGACATCGCGCGGATGGTGTCGATGTGGACCGGCGTTCCGATCGGCCACGTTCAGGAAGAGGAAACCGTCCGCCTGGTCAACATGGAGGAGAAGATCCACGACCGCCTGATCGCCCAGGACGAGGCGGTGCGTGCCGTGTCGCGGTCGATTCGCCGCGCCTACGCCGGAGTGAAGAACCCGAAGCGCCCGGTCGGGGTGTTCATGTTCCTCGGACCGACGGGGGTCGGAAAGACCGAGTTGTCGAAGACGTTGGCCGAGTTCCTGTTCGGCGACGAGGATGCTCTGATCCGCGTCGACATGTCAGAGTACATGGAGCGATTCTCCGTGTCCCGTCTCACGGGGGCACCCCCAGGGTACGTCGGGTACGAGGAGGCCGGCGAGCTAACCGAGAAGGTCCGGCATCGGCCGTACTCCGTCGTCCTGTTCGACGAGATCGAGAAGGCGCACCGCGACGTGTTCAACATCCTCCTCCAAGTGATGGAGGATGGAATCCTCACCGACTCGCAGGGGCGGCGGGTCGACTTCCGCAACACCGTCCTGATCATGACATCGAACGTCGGCAGCGAACTAATCACCGACCGCGACACCCTCGGGTTCAGTGACCAGAGCGACGGCTCGGACGACTCGTACAAGGAGATGAAGAGCCGGGTCACCGGGGAGGCACGCAACGTCTTCCGCCCGGAGTTCCTGAACCGGCTCGACGACATCATCGTCTTCC
>CAZWQN010000046.1:0-9985 GCA_964635895.1 uncultured Thermotogae bacterium
CCCGCCGTCATGAAGAAGACGCTCTCGAACTCGGGCGCGAGGTCCCGGTTCGTGAGAGCCATCTGGAACTCGTACTCGAAGTCGGAGTTGGCGCGCAGACCCCGGACGATCGCGTCCGCGCCCCACGTCCGCGCGCAGTCCACGAGCAGCCCGTCGAAGCTCAGCACTTCGAGCCCCGTGACACCCTCCTCCGCGAGCGCGGCAACGGTGATCTCCAACCGTTCCTCGGCGCTGAACAGCGGGTGCTTGTGGGGGTTGGCGACAATCGCCACGTACAGCTTGCGGAACAGCTTCCGTGCCCGTCGCACGATGTCAATATGCCCGTAGGTGATAGGGTCGAAGCTGCCGGGGTAGATCGCGATCGCCATGATGCCGTGATCGTACTCGACGCCGCGGGAGCGTCCAAGCGCTACGCCTCAGGCCCGATCGTCGCGAGGTGGACCTCGTCCAGCCGAACAAACCGCTCGACCGCGGCGTGAACCGAGTCGATATCGACGGCCGCCAGCTTCGCGAGGATCTGCTCGGGAGAGAGGATCTCGCGACCGTGGATCGCCGCCGTTCCGAGCCGCATCGCCCGATTCGCGTTCGACTCGAGCCCGAGGATGAATGACCCTCGAATGCGGGCCTTGGCAAGATGGATCTCGTCCTCCGGAATCGGTTCGCCGCGCAGCCGACCGAACTCCCCGAAAAGGAGGTCGGCCACCGCGTCTGCGGTGGACGGGGCCACGCCGGCGTAGGCCATCCACAGCCCGGTGTCGCTGTATCGGCTGATGGTGCTATGGACTGCGTACGCCAGCCCACGATCCTCGCGAATCGCGCAGAACAGGCGCGAGCTGGTCCCATCGCCGAGCACCGCATTCGCAACCTCTAGCGGGTACCGATCCGGGTCGTCGGAGAGCGGCCCCGGCAGGGCGAGGTAGACGTGCGTCTGCCCGGTGGGCTGCACGTAGTGGTTGCGCGCCGACTGAAAGAGCGGCGGGACCCGGAGCGGCACCGGTGCGGCCGCGCGGCCGTCGCCCGCCGCCAGACGCTCGACGTCCACGAAGAGGCGCTCGACATCCATTGCCCCCGCCGCGGCAATGACGAGGTTTGCCGGCCGGTAGACCCGCGCGTGGAACGCGGCCACGTCGCTGCGCAGGACGGACTCGATCGCGCGTCGGGTGCCGAGCACGTTGCGGGACAGTGGATGGTCGCCCGGCCACACGCCGCGGACGAACTGGTCGAACGCCCGCTGTTCCGGATCGTCGTCGTAGCCCCGGATCTCCTCCAGGACGACGGCCCGCTCAAGCTCGAGCTTGTCGGCCGCAAGCGACGGGTGAAGGACGACGTCGAGAAGCAGCTCGGTCGCCGTGGAGAGACCGTCGGCGGGGACATCGGCGTAGACGAACGTCGATTCCTTGCCGGTCGCGGCGTCGAGGAACCCCCCGACGGCGTCGATCTCCTGCGACACCCCCAGCCCGGTTCGCGTCTGGGTGCCCTTGAACAGCAGGTGCTCGACGAGGTGAGCGAGCCCCGGGAATTCCGCGGGATCGTCCCGCGATCCTGCGTTGACCCACACGCTCACGCTGACAGAACGGGACTGCGGAACCTCTTCGACGAGGATCCGCAGTCCATTCGAGAGCGTAACGCTCCGCATCCCCTCGTAGAGGGTCTCGACTACCACCGATCCTCGAATTCCCGGGCCGCCTCTTCCTCAGGCTGGAGCGGCTCGGTCTCGACCGGCGGCGGCGCTTCTTCCTTCCGAGGCTGGGACCGGCGGCGCGGTTCGCCGCGCTCTCCGCGCGGTTCCCGCTCTCCACGAGGCTCACGCTCTCCGCCGGACTCGCGCTCTCCGCGGGGCGTTCGCTCGCGGGGCTGCTCCGTCTCGTCGTGCTGCGGCTCTCGCCGCTTCTCGCCTTCCGGAACGATCCTCTGGAGCTTGTAGCGCCCGCGCTCGTCGATGTTGAGGACCTCCACCTTGACAAGGTCGCCGGTGCGTACGACGTCCGTGACGCGCCGGACGTAGTCGTCCGACAAGGCGGAGATGTGAACCAACCCGGTCACGTCCGGAGCAAGCTCGACGAACGCGCCGTAGTCCGTCGTGTTCGTCACCCGGCCCTCGATGATGTCCCCAACCTTGATCTGGGCTTGGGGTGCGGACGCCGAAGCCCTGTGCTCGCCGCCGCCGCGCCGGCCTCCGTCCCGCTCGCCACGATCGCCGCGCTCTCGGCGGCCGTGTCTCTCGCGAGGTTCCCTCTCTCCGGCCCCGCCGGCTGGCTCTCCCTCTTCGACCCGGCGGAGGTCGGGACGCCCCATCTTGTCCTCGCCGATCACTTCGATCGTGATCTCGTCGCCGACGTCGACGACGTCGCGCACGTTGGACACGTATCCCGACGCCAGGTTCGAGACGTGAACGAGGCCTTCGCCGCCGCCTCGCAGCTCGACGAACGCGCCGAAGTCGACGATGCGCGTCACGTGCGTCTTGAGTCTCGTCCCTACCTCGAGTTCCATGGTGAGATCCTCAATCCGCTGCTTGGCGGCGACCGCAGAATCCTCGTCTGCAGCCGCGATCTTGACCGTTCCATCGTCGGCGATATCGATCTCGGCGCCCGTCTCCTCGATGATCTGCCGGATGGTCTTTCCTCCCGGCCCGATGACGAGGCCGATCTTGTCGACCGCGATCGTCATCGTGATCAGCTTCGGAGCGTACGGAGACAACTCCGCCCGCGGCGCGGCAATCGCCCGCTCCATCGCATCGAGGATCGCGAGGCGACCGCGCTTGGCCTGTTCGAGCGCCTGCCGCAACGTGCCGCTGTCGATGCCTCCGACCTTCACGTCGAGCTGGAAGCCGGTGACGCCCTCCCTCGTCCCGACGACCTTGAAGTCCATGTCGCCGTCGTGATCCTCGGCGCCCTGGATGTCCGTCAGGATGACCCTGCGGCCGCTGCTCGCTTCCTCGATCATCCCCATGGCAATGCCCGCCACCGCCTTCTTGATCGGAACGCCGGCATCCATCATCGCGAGCGATGCGCTGCAGACGGTGGCCATGGAGGACGATCCGTTCGACTCCAGGATCTCCGATACGACACGGACCACGTACGGGAACGCCTCCTCCGTCGGAAGGACCGCTTGGAGCGAGTTCTCGGCCAGGTACCCGTGGCCGATCGACCGGCGACTCGGCGACCCGATCCGCCCGACCTCCCCGACGCAGAACGGCGGGAAGTTGTAGTGGAGCATGAACCGCTTGCGGCCGTCGAACATCATCTGGTCGATGATCTGCTCGTCCGTGCGGGTCGCGCCGAGGGTGACGATTCCCATGCTCTGCGTCTCGCCGCGGGTGAACAGCGACGACCCGTGCGTGCGCGGCAGCACCCCGACGCGGCACGAAATCGGCCGGATCTCCTCCGGCCGGCGCCCGTCGAGACGAAGCCCTCGGTCCAGGATCTGCTTCCGCATGTACTCCCTGAGCACGACGTCCACGGCGCCGGAGATGGCCGCCGTCTGGGCCGCCGCCTCAGGGCTCGTCGCCTCGACGGTCAGGAACTGAGCGACAGCCTTCTCCCGCAGGCGGTCGATGAATTCGCCGCGTCCCTGCTTCGTTCCGACGTCGTGGATCCCCGGAAGCTCGTCCCAGATCAGGTTACGCACGCGCTCGGCCACGTCGCCAGCGGTGGCCTCCGCCGGCGCGACGGGAGTCTTCACGGGTTGGACGCGCTCGGCGAACCGGCGCTGCAGCGCCACGAGTTCCCGAATCGCGTCGTGGGCGAGCTCGATCGCCTGCACGACCTCGTCCTCGGACAACTCGTCCATCATCCCTTCGACCATCGTGACCGTTTTCTCCGTGCCGGCCACGGTGATGTCGACGCCGCTCGCGGCGAGGGTCTCGGCATCCGGGTTGACGACGAAGCGCCCGTCCTTCCGACCGACCTTGACCGCCGCGATCGGCCCCTGAAACGGGGCTTCGGAGATCAAGAGCGCCGCCGACGCGCCCGTGATGGCGAGAACGCCCGGCGAGCAGTCCGGTTCGGCCGACAAGACGGTGGCCACGAGCTGCACCTCATCGTTGTACCCGTCCGGGAACAACGGCCTAATGGGTCGGTCGATCATCCGTCCGATCAGGACGGCGCTGTCGCTCGGCTTGCCTTCGCGTTTGAAGAATCCCCCGGGGATCTTGCCGCTCGCGTAGAACCTCTCTTCGTAGTCGACGCGCAACGGGAAGTACCCGGCGTTTTGCACGGCGCGGGCCGTCACGGCGGTCACGAGGACGTGGGTATCCCCACAAATGGCGAGGACCGCCCCGCCGGCCTGACGGGCGAGCTGCCCCGTTTCAAGCGCGAGCTCTCTCCCGTTGAAGTCAATGCTTTCTCGAATGTACATGGAACGTTCAGACTCCTCTGATCTCGAGGCGCTCAGACAGCGCCTTGTACGCCGACAAGTCACGGCGTTTGATGTACTTCAGCATCCTCCGGCGTAGGCCGACCATTCGTCGCAGACCTCGCTGTGAGCTGAAGTCCTTCTTGTGCCGGCTGAGATGCTCCGTCAGTTCGTCGATCCGCTGGGTGAGGAGCGCGACCTGCACCGCCGCGGACCCTGTGTCTCCACTTCCTTGCCCGAATTCCCGCACGATCTGTGCTTTCTTCTCCGACGACAAACCCATTCCGTTCCTCCTCCCACGTCCGAGAGAGGGAATCTCCCTTCTCCAAGGCGGGGTGCTAGTTGGTGTGCCTGCGCAGCAGGCGGTCAACCTCCGATTGTACCCGCTCCTCGTCGATGGTGAGGAGCCGACTCTCCCGCATGAGCGGCCTTCCCCCGACGAACACGTCGGTCACATCGCTTGACTGCGACGAGAACGCGAGCGTCGCGAACGCATCGCCCGACGGCGTCGCGTGCGGGGCGTCAAGCCGCAACAGCACCACGTCCGCGACGTCGCCGACCTCAAGGCGCGCCCGCGGGAGCCCCAAACCCGCGCGCCCTTCGTCTGTGGCCATCACGACCGCATCTCGCGCAGACAACGCTCGCGGGTCTTCCGACGGGCCTCTCGCGAGAAGCCACGCCGCGCGAAGCTCCTCGATCATGTCGAGTCGGTTGTTCGATGCGGCTCCATCGGTTCCGAGAGCCACGCGAATGCCACGCGCCCGCATCGCAACCAGCGGCGCGACTCCGCTGCCGAGCTTCGCGTTGCTCTTCGGACAGTGGGCCACCACGACCCCCCTCCGCGCAAGGAGATCAAGGTCCGCCTCGTCGACGTGCACGCAGTGCGCCGCCACCGTGGGAACCTCGAGGACCCCAAGCCGCTCCAGGTACTGCGGCGGAGTCTGCCCCGTGCGCTCCCGCACCGTGGCGACTTCTCGACGCGACTCGGACAGGTGCGTGTGAATCCTCAACCCACGCTTCTCTGCCAGCTCCTTGGAGGCCAGCCAGACATCCCCGCCGCACGTGTACGTCGAATGGGGGCTCACAGCCACCGCAATCCGCCCCTCCGCGGCGCCGTGCCAGCGAGCGACGATCGCTTCCGTGATGCGCAATTCCTTCTCCCCGCCCTCGGGCATCGAGTCCGCGACCATTCCATACGACAGGACGCCGCGCATTCCGCTCTCCTCGACGGCCTGGGCAACGCGATCGGTGTGGAAGTACATGTCCGCCACCGCCACGGTTCCGCCGCGCACGGCCTCCGCAAGAGCGAGCAGCGTGCACCAGTACACGTCTTCCGGCGAGAGCTTCCGTTCGAGCGGCCACACGTATCGCTCGAGCCACTCCTCAAGCGGAACGTCGTCGGCCAACCCCCTCATGAGGATCATCGGCAGGTGGGTGTGCGCGTTGACGAACCCAGGGAGGGCGAGCTTCCCGTCGGCCTCGACGACCACGTCCCCGACCTCTGGCGCAAGCGATGCGCTCGATACTTCGGCAATCCGCTCGCCCTGGATGCGGATGCAGCAAGCTGACGGGCCGCGTCCGAGAAGGCGAACGTTCCTCAGAAGAGTTCCCATTCAGTCCTCGTCGCCCTTGGCATTGTTGCGGATTGTACCGCAGCCGCTCTGCGTCCTCCATTTCCCGCCCGTTCCCTCGGGATTGACCGACGTGTGCCCTACAAGCTAATCTAAGACATGCACACCCCAGACACGTCGGGACGTCAGGCGGAGGACAACGCGTGCCAGTTGCTGCGGGAGCTTGGGTACGCCATCGTCGCGCGGAACTGGTCGTTCCGGGGAGGCGAGCTGGACATCGTCGCACGGGACGGCGGCACGCTGGTGTTCGTCGAGGTAAAGGCCCGTTCGGGCGAGGGATTCGGAGGCCCCGAGGCGGCCGTCGACCGCGCGAAGCAGCGACGGATCGTCACGGCGGCCAAAGCGTTCATCGCGCACACGGACGCCGATCTGCCCGCGCGCTTCGACGTCGTGGCGTGGGAGGGCGACGACGTGCGGCTCCATCGCGCCGCGTTCTCGCTGGACGATGTTTGGCCGACTGACTAGCGGCGCGATCCTTGGCGTCGACGCCCAACTGATCGAGATCCAATGCGACGTCTCAGGCGGTCTCCCTTCGTTCCAGATCGTCGGTCTGCCTGACAAGGAGGTCTCTGAGAGTCGCGAGAGGATCCGCAGCGCCCTTCGCAATGTGGGGTACTCCTTCCCCGCAGGAAGGGTCACGGCGAACTTGGCACCCGCCGACGTCCGCAAGCACGGCGTGGCGTTCGACCTCCCGGTTGCCTTGGGAATCCTCATTGCGTCGAACCAGGTTCCCGCGCCGGAGGGTCGCTTCCTGATCGTCGGGGAACTGGCTCTCGATGGCGAGGTCCGTCCGGTGCCGGGGGTCTTGCCGCTCGTCCTGCAGGCCGCGGCGGAAGGGATCCCCGGAGTGATCGTTCCGGCCGACAACACCGCCGAGGCTACGTTGGCGCCGAGCGTCGCTGTCCATCCTGCCGCCTGCCTCGCGGACGCCGTCGCGATCCTGCGAGGAGAAGGGCCGGCGCCCGCGCTTCCGCCCGGACGACGTGCGCCGACCTCTGTCCCCGCGGCGCGCGACTTGTCGGAGGTGCGCGGCCAGTTCGTGGCCAAGCGTGCGCTCGAGATCGCGGCGGCCGGCGGACACAACCTCCTCATGGTTGGCCCCCCGGGGGCGGGCAAGACCCTGCTGGCCCGCTGCCTGCCGGGGCTTCTGCCCCCCTTGTCCTTCGACGAGGCCCTGGAGGTCACGAGGATCTACAGCGTCGCCGGGTTGCTCGGGCGGGGGGAGTCTCTGATCGAGCGGCGGCCGTTTCGAGCGCCTCATCACACGATCTCGTACGCCGGAATGGTCGGCGGCGGCCACGGGACCCCGGGACCGGGCGAGATCAGCCTTGCTCACCGAGGTGTGCTCTTCCTCGATGAGGTCTCGGAGTTCGACCGACGAGTGCTCGAGACGCTGCGGCAACCCCTCGAGGATCGGTCGATCCTCATCGCCCGCGCCGGCATCTCGGTGCGGTATCCGGCCGCGTTCACCTTGGTCGCGGCGACGAACCCCTGTCCGTGCGGCCACCTCGGCGACGAGCTGCAGGCTTGCACCTGCACACTCCACGACCTCCGCCGGTACCGGAAACGCCTGTCCGGTCCGCTCCTCGACCGCATGGATCTGTTCGTGGAGGTCCCACGCCTTGCCGTCGGGGACCTGTTCGGAGCGGTGGTGTCGGAGCCGTCGGACTCTGTGCGCGCTCGCGTCGCCCGCGCCCGCGAGATCCAGTGGGAGCGGGACCGTGGCGGTGTCCAGAACGCGGACCTTGAGGGGGCCGCTCTGCGGGAGCATTGCCGGCTCGATCCTGAGGCGACGGAGCTCCTGCGAAGAGCGGCCACACGATTCGCGCTCTCCGGGCGCGGACACGCCCGGGTTCTCCGCGTCGCTCGGACCATCGCCGATCTGGCTCTCGAGGAACGGATCCGTCCCGCTCACGTGGCCGAGGCCCTCCAGTACCGTGCCGCCGGAAAGGCGCGAGAGGAGTGAGTTTTGGGCACATCGATTCACGAAAAACACACACCGCGTGGGTATATTCAGAGGCTGGCAACGCATCGGCGGTTGGCCTATGCTCACCTGACGATCCGGTTCTTTCGAACGAGGAGGACAGGGATGGAGAAACGGCTGTTGGGGACTCTGCTCGTTTGCCTCGCCGTCGCAGGCGTGGGGTGCGCGGCGGCGGAGTTCCCCCTGAATGTGACAGCGATCGCGGTAGAGGGAAACGACGAGATCAAGGCAGACGCGATCCTCTCCGCAGTAGGATTCGGTGCCGGGGACCTTGTGACCGAGGAGAGTGTCCGGACTGCGTCGCAGGCGATCTACGATCTTGGCTGGTTCAGCGAGGTGCTCCCACGCGTAAGCAACGACGGGAACATCGTCTTCAGCGTCACGGAGAACCCGGTCGTGGAGGAGTTCGAGATCACGGGAAACACGAACCGGAGGACCTACAGCCTCTTCGGAGTCGAGCTGTTCGACGCTCCGATCGTCTCGACGGGGACGATTCGTAGGATCCTGCGCGAGAACGACGTCAAGAAGGGCCAGATTCTCCACCTTCCGTCGCTCAAGACCGCGCTCGAGAAGATCGTTGAGAAGTACTCGGACAACGGGTATCTGCTCATCGCTATCGGTGACGTGAAGCCGGAGCCCATGCTCACGATCACCATCGTTGAAGCACGGGTCGTCGGCAACGTCGTCCGCGGGCTGTCGACCGTCCCCGAGGGTGTGGCCACAGAGTTGCTCGACCTTCCTCTGAACGAGCCGCTCCGGAAGACGGAGCTGCAGCGTGTCATGGCGGCCCTCAGGGAGTCGGTGTACTTTTCGAGCGTCGATGTTCAGCCCATCGAAGGCCCCGAACACGACGCGGTCTTCCTCCAGTGGACGCTGACCGAGCGCCCCCTCATCCCGTCACCCGTGGCATTCACGACCGTCATCGTCGATGGCGTCAGCCAGTTCCCTGTAGACGTTGCCTCGGAGCGCCTCGGCGACCTTCCGGACGGAGTCGCCGACAACTACGCCGTGCTCCAGATGCTGGAACCGCTCTACGACCTCTACTACGACGCCGGCTTCGTCATGGCGACGTTCAAGCTCGATCGGATCGAAGGCGAAACCCTCTATCTCCGCATCGAGGAGGGGCTGATCAGCGAGATCTCGATCGCGGAGGGAACCGAGACCCAGGGCAGAGTCCTGCGGAGGAACCTGTCGCTTCACATCGGGCGTGTGCTCACCTACAACGACCTCAGGGTGTCGTACCAGAAGCTCAACTCGCTCGGGTACTTCGACACCGTGGCCATCGAGCCGGTCTGGGGAGACGACGGAGTCCACGTCCAGGTGTCGGTAACAGACAAGCAAAGGCGTGGTGGACTGAACGGCTCTGTCGCGGTCGACCCCAAATCCGGGGCCTTGACCGGGGAGCTGTCCGTCAGCCAGAAGAACCTGCTCGGGACGGGCCAGGATGTATCGCTGAGCTATAACCGCGGGCTGTCGGACGGCGACGACCCGACCGAAAGCACCTGGTCTCTCGGGTACAGCACAGTCGCCTACTTCTCCGGCTTTGACCGGGTTGCGGCGAGCGTATACCGAACCCTGACCAATGTCACGAGTGACGAAGCGACCACCGAATACCTCACCGTCGGAGGCAGCGTGATGTTCAGCTACCCAGTTGCTGATTACGCTGACCTCAACTTGAGTTATACGCACGAGCAGTTCCGGCGACTCGACGCGGCGGAGTGGATCCCCGCTGGGATCGTAGGGATTGCCATCTCTGAGGATTCCTCCGATGACCCTTTCTTCCCGAGCCGCGGAACAAGGAGGTCTCTGCAGCTGCAGAAGGCGGGCGGCTTCGCGACCGGGGAGGAGTTCGCGAAGCTCGACGGTTCTTGGGTAGCCTTCCTCCCCGTCTACTCGACGCTGCTTGGCGACATCGACTGCACCTGCGCGATGCGGTGCAAGCTCGGCTGGGGCACGCAGGGATTGAGCTCGACCCATGCGTACGACTTCGGCGGTGCGACGTCAATCCGCGGATTCA
>CAZWQN010000047.1:0-9601 GCA_964635895.1 uncultured Thermotogae bacterium
CCCGGGCGGGGAAGGAAGGGCGGGGTTTCCTCCTCGCGCACGAGGCAGCGGCGGTCGCGGAGCGGCTCGGGCTTCGGATGCCTCGGTCGATCCTCGCGCGAAACCTGGACGAAGCGGTTCGCGCCGCGGGTGAAATCGGGTACCCGGTGGTGATGAAGGTCGTGTCGAAGGACATCATCCACAAGAGCGACGCCGGCGGCGTGGCCCTCGACCTCGAGACCGCAAACGAAGTGATCGACGCCTACCAGGCGATCCTCCAGAGTTGCCTCGCGTACAAGCCGGACGCGGTGATCGAGGGCGTCGAAGTCGTCGAGATGGTCAAAGCGGGGGTGGAAACGATCATCGGCGCGAGGCAGGACTCGTCGTTCGGGCCGGTGGTCATGTTCGGCCTGGGAGGAATCTACGTAGAAGTCATGAAGGACGTAGCGTTTCGCGCTGCGCCCATCGACGCGACGACGGCGCGCATCATGATCGGCAGCATTCGGTCGTATCCTCTCCTGCTCGGCGTGCGGGGGGAGAGCCGCAAGGACGTCGGAGCCGCCGCGGAGGTCATCGTGCGACTCAGCCAGCTGGCAACGCAGTGCAGAGAGATCACGGACATTGAAGTGAACCCGCTCGTCGTCTACGACTATGGCAAGGGGGTCGTCGCGGTGGACGTGCGGATCCTGTTTGAGAGTCAGGGGGGTGACGCGGCGTGAAGTCGCTGATCGTAGCGTCGACGCGGGAAGGGGCTGGGAAGACGAGCGTGATGGTCGGCCTGGCGAGCGCCATCGATCGGCGGTTCGGCTACATCAAGCCGCTGGGCGATCGGTTCTTGTATCGCAAGAAGCGGCTCTGGGACTACGATGCCGCGTTGTTCTCGAAGCTCCTCGGGCTGGGCGAGGAGCCGGAGACGATGAGCATCGGCTTCGACCACTCCAAGCTGCGCTTCATGTACGACCGCTCTTCGATGGCCAAGGAGCTCAAGCGGGTGATCGAGACGCTGAGCGTAGATCGCGACGCGGTCCTCATCGAGTGCGGGAAGAACCTCTCCCACGGCGCGTCGGTGTATCTGGACCCGCTGACGATCTCTCAGGAAACGGGATACCCTGTCCTGATCGTGGCGGGAGGGAGCGAGGACGACATTGCCGACGACCTTGCGTTCATCGAGCGCTTCGTCGGATCCGACGAGGCCACCGTCGCGGGGGTCATCGTGAACAAGGTAGTCCACGCCGACGACTTCCGCGAGGTCCAGCTGCCGGAGATCGAGCGCCTCGGAGTGAACGTGTTCGGGGTCATCCCCCACGACAAGGACCTCACGACGATGACGGTGGCGACAGTGGCCGAGCGTCTGTTCGCGCGGGTCGTGGCCGGGGAGGACGGACTCCAGCGCGTGGTTCGCAGGGTCGCGGTGGGAGCGATGTCTGTTGCCGCGGCGATGAGCGAGGGGACGATCAAGGCGCCGGACAAGATGGTCATCACGAGCGGAGACCGAAGCGACATGATCCTCGCGGCCATCGAGGCGGGAGGGACGTCGGCCATCGTGTTGACCAACAACATCCTACCGCCGTCGAACGTGACCTCGCGCGCGTCAGAGAAGAAGATCCCCCTGCTCCTGGTTCCGGGCGACACCTACGCCGTGGCCATGCAGGTCGACAAGATCGAGCCCTTGCTCACGGCGGACGAGACGGGAAAGGTGGACCGGCTGCGAGAGCTCGTCTCGGGGCACGTGGACCTGGCCGCGCTCGGGGAGCTTCTGTAGGCGAAGGGAGAAGGGAAAGGACGGAAGGGGGGAGCCTCTTCCGTCCCATTCTCCGGCCGATGACCCGAGGTCGAGTCGCGCTAGCTTCGGTTCTCCTCGCGGTCGAGGTACTGAAGGATGGCATCGACGACGAGGTAGTTGATCGAGCGGTCGTGCTTTTCCCCAAGCCTCATCAACCGCTCGACGGGCTTGTCGCCCATTTTCTTCTGAGGGATGTAGATCGAGAGCTTGTCCAGGATCTCCTTCTTCGGCACGGAGTTCACCCCCTCCCTTCCGCAACCAACCCCTTGGGGGCGCTTGCAGCTCTTCCCCCAGAAGTTGGGAACTGCGCTAGACTATCTCAAACTGGGGAGGTATCCATGGAGGTGAGTGGAAAGTAAGATGGAAGAATCATGGAAGCCGACGTCTGCGCCAGGCGGGGCCGAAGGCGGAGCGCCCACGACGAACGGAACACAGGCCGCGACTTGCGGCCGGTCCGTGATGCTGCGCGGTGCCGAGGTGTGGGGACATCCTGGCGATGACGCCGTCGTCCTGCGCCGGGGCCGTATCGACTGGATCGGGCCGAGCGGCGAAGCGGAAGCCCCAGCCGATGAGACGATCGACGCGCGGGGGGGCGCGGTCATCCCCGGGTTCGTGGACGCCCACGTGCATCTCCTCCACACCGGGCTCGTCGAGTCCGGCTGGCGGATCGATCTCGCGGGACGATCTCGCGCCGACTGCCTGGCGGTCGTCCGAGAGGCGGCTCGAGCGCGGGGAGCCCGGGAGTGGGTGGTGGCCACCGGGTGGGATGAGAGCCGATGGCCGGATACGCGGGCGCTGACACGCCAGGAACTGGACCGCGCGGCGCCGCGAAACCCTGTGCTCGCGGTTCGCGTAGACGGGCACGTTCTGGTCGCGAGCTCTCGCGGTCTCCACGACGAGCCGGCCGCCGCGATCCTGGCGGCGCGGCCAACCGACGTCGACGGCGCCTCTGGACAAGTGCGCGAACAGGCGGCCACGGAGGTGCTCGCCGCCGTAGGGCCCGACCGGGCCGCGATCGACGAGGCACTGCACGCGGCGGCTCGCCTCTGCCATCGGATGGGAGTCACCGCGGTGCACACGATGTGTGACGGCGAAGACCCGAAAGCGTTTCTGGACGCAGCCCGAGGGCTTAGGTTGCGCGTTGTGGTCCATCCTCCGATCGAGGCGCTGGCGGGGCTCGCCGCTGCCGGGCACAGAACGGGAGACGGGGACGACTGGGCCCGCTGGGGCGGCTTGAAGGCCTTTGCGGACGGGTCGATCGGAGCGAGAAATGCCGCCGTGTCCGAGCCGTTCCGAAGCGGAGGCCGTGGGACCGTCCTCTGCGACGACGCGTCGATGACGGACCGTATCCGCGCGGCGGACGCGGCGGGCTGGCAGACGCTGATCCACGCGATTGGCGATCGCGCGATCGAGCAGGTTCTTCGCGTTCACGAGGCGGCGCGGACGTCCCACGCGTTGCGGCACCGCATCGAGCACTTCGAGTTCCCGGCCGGGGACCACATTGCGCGAGCGAGCAAAGCAGGACTGTGCGCGTGCATGCAGCCGAACTTCATCGGGAACTGGTCCGGACCCGGAGGCCTCTACGAGCAGGAGCTCGGACCACTGCGCGACAGCCGGTCGAATCCGCTTCGCTCGGTGGTCGACGTGGGAATGCCCTTGGCCTTCGGATCAGACGGGATGCCGGTTTCTCCGTTGTACGGCCTCGCCTGCGCCGTGTGTCCACCCCACCGAGGCCAGCGGCTCTCCCTCAAGGAGGCGCTCACTGCGTACACGGCGGGCGGGGCGTACTTCGCTCATGAGGAGACGGAGGCGAGCGGGATCCAGGTGGGGAAGCGGGCCGACCTTGTCGTGCTCGACGCACCGACGGCGGGAGCGGAGAGCGAGATCGGCCGGTGGGCGATCGAGCGGACGTTCGTCGGGGGCGAGTGCGTGTACCATCGGGCAGTGACATGATGCGGATCGGGCTGTTTACGGATGCGTACCTGCCGGAGATCACGGGCGTTACCACCGCGGTCAGCCAGCTGCGCGCGGAGCTCGAACGGCTGGGGCACGAGACGTACGTCTACGCCCCCCACTACGATCGGCCCTACGAGGAAGCCCCGAGAACTTATAGGTTCCGCGCCGGCCCGGTCTTCGCGTACAAGACCGCGCGGATGGCAGTGCCGTACAGCCGCGAGGCGGCGAGAAGCTTCGGGATGCTCGACGTCGTCCACAGCCACACGCCGTTCTCCCTCGCGTACGCCGCGTTCGTCGCCGCGTACCGGCACAGGCTGCCCCACGTTCAGACCTACCACACGTATCTGAGTCAGTACCGACACTACATCCCCCGCCCCATCCGCCCGTCGGTGCGCATCACCGAGAGCTACTCGGCGGCGCTCTGCAACCGGTGCTCGGTGATCACGGTTCCCACTCGATCGATCCACGATGAGCTGGTGCGGTTCGGCGTCCGCCGCCCGATTCGCATCCTCCCGTTCGGCCCCGACATGAACGTGTACGCCTCTCCGGCGGCCTGGGAACCGAAGAAGGAGATGGGGATTCCGGAGGGGGCTCCGCTGCTTCTGTACGCGGGGCGCATGGCGGAAGAAAAGAACCTGCGATTCGTTCTTGCCGCGTTCGCCAAGGCCCACGAGACCGTGAGCGGCGCCGTCATGGCGTGGGCGGGCGACGGCCCGCTGCGGGCGTGGCTGGAAGAGGAGGGGGAGCGCCTCGGGCTCCGCGAGGTCCTGCGGTTCCCGGGGTTCTTGGACCGGCAGCGGCTGACGGACCTGTACAAGGAGACGGACCTCTTCTTGTTTGCGTCGAAGACCGAGACGCAGGGACTCGTCCTCGCCGAGGCGATGGCGGGCGGAGCGGCGGTGGTGGCCGTCCGTGCGATGGGAGTCCGGGACGTCGTGACCGACGGCGTGAGCGGCCTCCTGGTGCCGGAGTCGGTGGACGAGTTCGCTACGCACGTCGTTGGGGTGCTGTCGAACCCGGAGCTTCGTGCTCGCCTGGGCGAGGGGGCACGCCGCGTGGCGGAGGAGATGTCCCTTCAGAACTGCGCGAGGCGGTTCGCCGAGATCTACGAGGAGTGCCGCGCCGCGGGTCCGCGTCCGCGAGCGTGGCGGCGGCTCGCTCGGGGTCGCGCTCGGGCCTGAGTCCGGAGCCGTGCTCGCTGGCTACTCGACCGTCACCGTCTTGGCGAGGTTGCGCGGCTGATCGACGTCCGTGCCTCGGCACACGGCGATGTGGTACGCGAGGAGCTGGAGGGGGATCGAGAAGAGGATCGGGAGGGAGATCCCCGACGACGGCGGAACCGCGAGAATATGGTCGGCCAACTCGCGGATCGTCGGATCGTCGGGCGCGTCCGTGACGGCGACGACGCACCCCCGCCGGGCCTTGACCTCCTGCATGTTCGAGAGGATCTTCTCGCACGCCACCTCGCGCGACACCAGCATGACGACGGGGGTCCCTTCGTCGATCAGCGCGATGGGGCCGTGCTTCATCTCTCCCGCCGGGTACCCCTCGGCGTGGACGTACGAGATCTCCTTGAGCTTGAGGGCGCCCTCGAGCGCGATCGGAAACAGCACGCCGCGCGCCAGGAAGAGCACGTCTCTCGCGTGGTGCAGGCGTTCTGCCAGCTTGAGGATCGCTGACTCGAGGCGCAGCGCCTCGGCGATCTTGCCGGGAAGAAGCGCCAGGCGACGGAGTTCCTCGCGGACCGCCTGGCGGGCGACCGTCCCGCGCTCCTCGCCGAGCGCGAGGCCGAGGAGCCCGAGAGCTGCAATCTGCGCGGTGAACGTCTTCGTGGCGGCGACGCCGATCTCGATCCCCGCCCTTGTGTAGACGGTGGCGTCGGACTCCCGATCGATCGCCGATCGCTCCGCGTTGACGAGCGCGAGCACGCGGGCGCCGCGCTCTTTCGCCCGACGCACCGCCATGAGGGTGTCGATCGTCTCGCCGGACTGCGAGATCGCGACCACGAGGGTGTTCGGCGTCACGTGAACGCGTCGCATCCTGAACTCCGAGGCAATCACGGCGTGCAACGGGATGGGAAGCTGGTTTTCCCACAGGTACTCCGCGACGAGAGCGGCGTGGTACGCCGTGCCGCACGCGACGAGGTAGGCCGCGTCGCACGCCGTCGCGATTCCTCGGATGGAGGGGACGAGGAGATCCGTACCGTCGGGGATCTGCTTCTCGCGGATCGTCTCGCCGGTCGAGCGGGGCTGCTCGTGGATCTCCTTCAGCATGAAGTGCTTGTAGCCGCCCTTCTGGATCGACACGGGATCGATCGACACCTTCTGCGAAGGGCGCCTGACCTCACGGCCGTCGAGGTCAACGACCCGGAAGCGGTCGCTCCGGATCTCGGCGAGTTCATCGTCGAGCAGAAACTGAACGTCCGACGCCTTGCCAAGGAGGGCCGGGATGTCGGAGCTGACGAATCCCCCCGTGTCACCGAGCCCGATGACGAGGGGACTTCCCCGCTTCGCCACGACGATGCGGTCCGGAGCATCCTCGGACAGGACGGCCACGGCAAACGCCCCCGCGCACTCCGCGACGGCCCGCCGTACGGCCAGGAGAAGATCGCCTTCGTACCGGTCCTCGATCAGATGCGCCAGAACCTCGGTGTCGGTCTCCGAGGCAAAGGCGTGTCCGCGGCCGACGAGCCGCGTCCGAAGCTCGAGGTAGTTCTCGATGATCCCGTTGTGGATGACCGCGAGGCGGGCCGAGCAGTCAAGGTGCGGGTGGGCGTTCTCGTTCGTCGGCGCGCCGTGGGTCGCCCAGCGCGTGTGTCCGATGCCGATGGAGGCGTGGGTTCTCTCCGCTCGGACGGAGTCCTCGAGATCGCGCACCTTCCCCACCCGGCGGAAGCGAATAAGCCTCCCGTCCTGGATGAGTGCGATGCCTGCGGAGTCGTACCCACGGTACTCCAGCCTCTTCAGGCTCTGCAGCAAGAGCGGGGCGGCCTCTTCGGTCCCCACGTAGCCGATGATCCCGCACACCGGTAGACCACCCCCGCGTGGGAGGAAGTGTAGCCGCCCACTTCCCCGTGTCCAACGGAACCTGCCCCTTTGTCCGGGGAAGGGAGAGGGTATAATCCGGCGATGGACTCGACGTCGCCGAAGGAAAATCGGATGGGCATGAGAGAGGTCGTCATCAAGGCGCTCTTGGTCGACCCCTCGAACAACTCGCCCGTCGTCCTGCTCAAGGACCGGAAGTCCCAGAAGGCTTTGCCAATCTGGATCGGAGACGCTGAGGCCATCTCGATCGCCTTCGGGCTCCAGAACGAAGACTTCCCGCGCCCTCTCACACACGCCCTGATGAAGGAGATGCTGGAGGACCTGCGTGCCAGCGTCGAGCGCGTCGTGATCAAGGAGGTCAAGGACGGCACGTACTTCGCCTCGATCTTCGTCAAGGACGCCGGAGGAGGCCTCCTGGAATTCGACGCGCGACCCTCGGACTCCCTCGCGCTGTCGCTGCGAGCCGGGTGCCCGATCTTCATCGCCGACTCCGTCTTTGATGCCGCCGCCATCGAGTCCCCGTTTGCGGAAGAGGACGAGTTCCAGGAGTTCGTCGAGGAGGATCTCGACCTGCGGGAGTTCCGACGGCGCCGGGGGGACAGCACGGCGAAGAACAACTGATCTGCTGCGCGGAGCGAGCTAGCCGCGGACGACCTCCGCGTCCTCCGGAAGCGTGATGATCTGGTCGGCGGTGAGTCCCTGGTTCAGCGTGACCTGTTCGATGCGGATCGTGCGTTCGCGCCCGCCGTTCGCGTAGAAGACAACCTTCTGGATGAGGAAGGAACGTCGATCGATCCAGATCATGCGATCGACCTCGCGGGTTGCAGCGCTGCGCACCTCGAGAACGTAGGCCGTCTGGAACGCCTCTCCCATGGTCGTCTCAACCGCGGCGAAGCTCGGACCGGGTCGGAGGGAGGACTCGGCGCCGGGGGAGAACGAGTACGGCTCGATCGGATGCGGCTTGACGAACGTGCCGCCGACCTCGACGCCGGCAGGGAATCCGTCCAGCGGGAACCCGCCGCCCCCCTTCACGATGCCGATCTGAAGGCGGCCCTCGCTCCATTCAGTCTTCACCTGGGACACGTCGAGGCCGGAGAGCCCGATCGCCGCAATCGGGAGGCCGACCCAGCGCTTGACGATGAGCAGGTTCTCGCTCGGCAGGTAGTGGGACAAGAGGTCGTTCTGGACGACGTACGTCTCGTTCTGTAGGGTCGCGGGCGCGAGGTACGTGGCGGAAACGGCGGGTGGGGGGCCGCTGACCAGCCGGACGAGCATGCGCGTCGGCTGCTCCGCCGCGTTGTGCTCGGTGAACTCGACGACGGCCTCGAGGTCTCGAACCTGCGACAGCGCCCGCTCCACGCGCCAGAAGAGCCCCTCCACCTTGGTCGTCGGGTGGGCGTCGAGCAGGTACTGCTCCACCCCGGCGAGAGTGACGACCAGGGCCATGAACACCCCGAGAGCAAGGAGGATGGATCCTTGAGAGGTCATGCGATCCCATTATAATCCGCTTCTGTAGGGCGTTCAATCCGATTCGGAGCGGCGAGGAGGGACTCATGAGCAGGGAGCGGAAGGGTCTACGACGGATGCAGGATGCCGAGGTTCGTGGGCGGACCGTGGTCGTGCGCGCGGACTACAACGTGCCGATGAAGGGAGGGGTCATCCAAGACGACGCGAGGATCCGAGCGTCGTTGCCGACGCTCCGGAACCTGCTTGACCGTGGGGCGGTCGTCGTCGTTCTGACGCACCTCGGACGGCCCGACGGCGGGGTGGTGGAGTCGCTTCGCCTCGACTCGATCGCACGGCGGCTCGGCGAGCTTCTCGGCGGGCCTGTCCGGAAGCTCGACGACTGCGTCGGGCCGGACGTCGTCCGAGAGATCCGAGCGGGGAAGGTGGGCGACGTCTTCCTGCTTGAGAACTTGCGGTTCCACGCCGAGGAAGAGGCGAACGACCCTACCTTCTCGGACGCTCTGGCGGAGCTGGGGGACATCTACGTCGACGACGCGTTTGGGACGCTCCATCGGGCCCACGCGTCGACGGTCGGGATCGCGGAGCGGCGTCCGGCGTACGCCGGTCTGCTCGTCGAGAAGGAGATCGAGGCTCTTTCACGCGTTCTGCACGATCCGGCGCGGCCCTACCTCGCGATCGTGGGGGGCAAGAAGGCGGCGGACAAGCTGGGGGCGCTGCGTGATCTTGTGAAGCGCGCCGACGGAGTGCTGGTGGGTGGGGGTGTTGCCTTCACGTTCCTCGCCGCCTCGGGGGCGGCGGTCGGCGCCTCGGCGGTGGATCGGAACCTGTTCGAGGACATCCGCGGCATCGTGCGGAGCGCAGAGGAGCGCGGAACCGAGATCGTGCTTCCAGAGGACGTTGTGGCCGCGACGTCTCTTGCGGCGGACGCGGAGACCCGGGTGTGTCCCGCGGACCGGATTCCCGAGGGCTGGATCGGGTTCGACATCGGACCGCAGACGGTGTGCTCGTTCGAAGAGCGGATCCGAGCCGCGAAGACTGTCGTGTGGGCCGGGCCGATGGGCGCGTTCGAGTTCGGTCCGTTCCTTGCCGGAACGCGTAGCGTGGCGGAGGCGGTGGCGGCGTCCTCAGCGTACAGCGTGATCGGGGGCGGGGAGACCGGGGAAGCGATCGCACAGCTGGGTCTCGAGAGCCGCGTGTCGTTCGTGTCCACCGGCGGCGGAGCGTGCCTGGCCTACCTGCGGGGGAAACCGCTTCCGGCTCTCGACGTGCTCTCGCTCTAGGGTTTGTCCGGTTTCCGCACGAATGCTATACTCACCGCGCCTTGCGGGCATAGCTCAGTTGGTAGAGCATCAGCTTCCCAAGCTGAGGGTCG
>CAZWQN010000048.1:0-9319 GCA_964635895.1 uncultured Thermotogae bacterium
GGAGCCTTGACATCGCGTGAGCGGGATCCTACCGTCTCGCCTGCGTGATCGTCGTAGCCCAAGAAGGGAGGGCCGTGGCCGTCAGACAAGGGATCCCCGCGCTCGACCCGTGTGCCGGCGCTGAGCCGATCCTCCGCGTCCTCGTCGGACGCCCTTTGCCACCTGCGCGCCAGAGGCTGGCCGCCGACTCGAGCTCCCCGCCCAGGGTCCGAGTGTGTCTGGGGCCGGTCGTCCCGACAGACCGAGAGCCTCGAACGGAAGGTGGGGTCTGTGCCTGACTATGCATGCCGAAGGGCGGCGGTTCTGCGGCAGCTCGGCGACGATGCGTTCCTAGTCGTGAACCTGGAGGGCACGGATCCCGACGCCGCCTCCATGCGCTACCTGACCGGGTATGCCGGCTTCGGTGCCCTCCTCATGACTTCCGAGGACACAATCCCTCTTGCGTCGCGGACGAACATCGGCCAGGCCCAGCGCGACGCGCCCGACCTGACGTGGCGGGTCCTTGATTGGGACTACGCCAAGGCGATCGCCGAAGCGGTCAACGGCTGTCGTGTCGAGCGGCTCGGCGTGGCCGCTCGGCGGCTTGGGCTGTTCACGGCGCGGGCCCTCGAGGCTCGGACGAAGGCGACGCTCGTGGTGCTCGACGACCCGATCGCCGAGCTTCGCCAGATCAAGGATGCCGACGAGGTGGCCGCGATCCGCCGTGCCACGGATGTCACGGAGAGGGCCTTCCTGAACGTGCTCGACGGGATTGCGGACGGGGTCACGGAGGCCGAGTTGGCTCTCGACCTCGAGTTCGCCATGCGCCGTCTTGGCGCGGACAGCGTGGCCTTCGATCTCATCGTGGCCAGCGGCGCGGCAAGCGCCCTTCCCCACTATCGTCCCGAGCCCCGCGCCATCGAGAAGGGGGACGCCGTCCTGTTCGACATCGGGGCCCGGGTCGACGGCTACTGCAGCGACATCACCCGGACCGTGTTCCTCGGAGAGCCGACGAGGGAGATGCGACGAGTCTACGACGTCGTCCTGGCGGCGAATCGGGCCGGCATCGCGGCGCTCCGCCCCGGGTGGTCCGGACCGGACGCCGACCGAGCCGCGCGCGATGTCATCGAGCGCGCCGGATACGGCCCGCAGTACACGCACGGGCTCAGCCACGGGCTGGGGCTCGAGATCCACGAACCCCCGGCCTCTTCGGGCCCTCACGCGACCGAGGCGTACGCGCCGGGCATGGTCGTCACGGCCGAACCGGGCGTCTACCTCCCCGGCATCGGGGGCGTGCGGATCGAGGACGTCGTCCTGATCACAGAGAGCGGGCCCGAGGTTCTGAGCCGGTTCCCGAAAGACGAGCCGATGGTTCTCGGCTAGCGCGGTCGCCCGATGCAGAAGAGCTCTTCCTGCGGGTGGGATAGGAAGGCGCACCCGTCCGCGGTGACGAGCACATCCTCCTCGAGGTTCACCTGGCCGTGGTCCGACGTGCGGACCCCGAGCTCGAGGGTGAAGACGTTGCCCGCCTCGACGATCCCCTTCGGTCGGTCGCCGAACACCGGCCACAGAGGCGCGAGCCTCATTCCCCCGTCGTGGGCGAACCGCCCGATCGTGTGGCCGAGGCCGTGGTTGTACTCGACGTATCCCCGCCCGCGGACCACGTCCCGCGCGACCGCGTCGACCTCGTGGCCGACGCGGCCGGGGCGAAGGTATGCCGCGGCGGCGGTGATCGCCTCGCGGACGGTGGCGAACGCTCTCTGGACAGGGTCCGGGATGTCGCTCGCGCGGCCGAAGTAGAACATCCGTTGCAGGTCGGAGCAGTACCCGTTGACCTTGACCCCGAAGTCGAAGTGGAGCAGGTGTCCGGCTCTGGTCCGCAGGCCGGTCGGCCCCGCGTGGCCGAACTCCTTGTTCGGGCCGGCGTCCACGGCGGGGCAGTACGACGCATCCCAGGCCGGACCGACGCCGAGGTCGCGCATACGCCGGCGGACGTACTCGGCGATTTCGAGTTCCGTTTGGCCCACCCGAACGAACCCGCGGAGGGCGTCGAAGAGGCTCTCCGCAACCGCGATGGCGCCGCGGATTCCGTCGACCTCTTGCGGGAGCTTGCGGCCCCGTAGGCGCTCCACGATCGGCGCCGCCGACGCGAAGCGCTTCGGGTAGTCGGTGCCGTCGAGGGTCTTCCGGAGAAGCTCGAGCATCCCGACGGTCAGCCCATCCGCGGCGTCGTTGTCGACGCTGTAGTCGAGGGCGATCGTCTCGGGATCCAGGCGCGACAACTCGTGGCGAAGGGACTCGGCGATCCCGGTCGTGTACGGGATCGTGCGGTCGAAAAGGCCATCGGGAAACCCCGCCGCGTCGTGCTCCTGAGCGATCGCAATCCGCTCCCCCTCGCGGGTGAAGAGGAAGGCCGTCTGGGCGATCACGTCACTTCCGAGGACAAGATCCAGAGAGGGGTCGCGCATCTGCATCGTCTCGCGGACCCAGATGAGCCAGCAATCGATGTCGAGTTCGCGCAAGATGTCACATGCTTGGTCGCCCTTCCGGCGTTCGATGCGGTCCGCCGACGCCCGTTCCATTCCGGAGACCTCCTCTACCGCGCGCAACGCAGGACGCCGCCGATGATGGCGCCGACGAGGACCAGCGCGAGGACGAGCGGCGCGAACAGCTGGAACAGCGCGAGGATCATCGCAACGATGTCCTTCCGGTCGACCCTTGGCGACTCTCCCGGCGGCAGCTCCTCATGACCGTCTCGGGTCGACCTATGCCTAGGAGCCACCGTGCGTCCGTCCTTCGGCGCAGCAGGCGACGAGATGTCCATCTCCGATGTCGACGAGCTCAGGGACCGCGCTGTCGCAGCCCGCTCTCCGGCTGGGACACCGCGGATGGAACCGGCAGCCGGGAGGTGGGTTGACCGCGCTCGGGACCTCCCCTTCCAGGGCGACCTCGCTTCGGCGATCCCGGTCGTCCGGATTGAGGCTCGGCGCCGCGTGGAGCAGCCCGCGGGTGTAGGGGTGCGTCGGATGGCTAAACACCTGCTCGCTCGTTCCGTATTCGACCATCTCGCCGACGTACATCACGCCGACCCGATTGCTTAGGTGGCGAATCACGCTCAGGTCGTGCGAAATGAACAAGTAGGTGAGTCCGAACTCGGCCTTCAGGGCGTTCAACATGTTCAGGATCTTGGCCTGCACCGACACGTCCAGGGCCGAGGTCGCCTCGTCGAGGAGGATGAACCGCGGGTCGGCGGCAAGCGCGCGGGCGATGGCCAGTCGTTGGCGTTGGCCGCCCGAGAACTCGTGAGGGTAGCGATACATGTGCTCGGTCTTCAGTCCCACCCTTTCCAAGAGCTCAAGGACGATGTCGTCTCGGTCGTCGCCGTACGCCACCTTGTGGATGGCGAGAGGCTCTCCGACGATGTCGGCGATGAGCATCCGGGGATCGAGCGAGGAGTACGGATCCTGGAAGACGATGGCCGTCTCGCGGCGGAACTTCCGCAGCTCCCTGCCCCCGAGGCGTGTCAGGTCCGTGCCCCGGTAGAGGATGGTCCCGGAGGTGGGTCGGATCAGCATCAGGAGCATCCGGGCCAGCGTCGTCTTCCCGCAGCCGCTTTCCCCGACGAGTCCCACGGTCTCTCCCTCGGGGATGCTGAGGTTGATCTCCTCCACCGCATGGACCCTGGCGATCTCCCGGAACACGCTCTTCACGGGGAAGTGCTTCGTCAACGCACGGCACTCGAACAGGTCGGCCGTCACGCGTCCTCCTCTCGGCGGCGGAACAAGTGGCACGCGACGAAGTGAGCGGGCCGCACCTCCACTTCTGCCGGCTTCGCCTGGCTGCACACCGGCATCGCGTGGTCACACCGCGGATGGAAGCGGCATCCGGTGGGCGGCCCGATGAGTCGAGGGACCGACCCCGGGATCTCCTCCAGCTCGGCGCCGGACGTGGCGGCCGAAGGAATCGCGTGGAGCAGCCGGACGGTGTACGGATGGCGCGGGTCCCGGAACAGCGTCCGCACGTCGGTCTTCTCCACGATATTGCCCGCGTACATCACCCCCACCCGATCGCACAGCTGCGCCACGACGGCCATGTTGTGGGTGATCCACAGGACCGAGGTTCCGAACTGCCGCTGGAGCTCGTGGACGAGGTCGCGGATCTGTCGCGCGATGGTCACATCGAGGTTGGTCGTCGGCTCGTCGGCGATGAGCAGGTCCGGTTGGCACGTCAGCGCCATGGCGATCATCGCCCGCTGGCGCATCCCCCCAGACAGCTCGTGGGGATAGCTCCTCGACTTCTGCTCCGCATCGGCCAACCCCGTCGTGGCAAGGATTCGCGTCGCCTCGCGGAGCGCTTTCTTCTTCGGCATCCCCTGGTGGTAGATGTACGGCTCGGCGACCTGGTACCCGATCCGGAACAGCGGGTTCAGGGAGCTCGTCGGGTCCTGGAAGATAATCGAGATCCGGCACCCGCGGATGGAGTTCATCTCCTTCTGCGACTTCTGCAGGAGATCGTCCCCGTCGAGCAGGATTCGGCCGGAGAGCACCCGGCCGGGCTTGGCCACGAGGCCCAGGATGGAGGCGGTGGTCACGGACTTGCCGCAGCCGCTCTCACCGACCAGCCCGAAGATCTCGCCGCGGCGGATCTCGAAGGACACCTCGTCCAGCGCCTCCACGACCCCGCCGTACGTGAAGAACTGGGTCTTCAGTCTGTCGACGACGAGGAGGTCTTCCCGCCCTTCCATTTCACCTCCGTCAGTCGGCGCAACTTGGGGTCGAGGGCGTCCCGGATTCCGTCCCCGAGGAGGTTGAACCCGAGGACTACAAGGACGATGCCGAGACCGGGGAACAACGAAACCCATGGCGCTTGCAGCATGTAGATGCGCCCGTCGCTGACCATGCGCCCCCACTCCGGGGTCGGCAGTTGCGCCCCGAAGCCGAGGAAACTGAGCGACGCCGCCGCGGTGATGATCCATCCCATGTCGAGCGTCAGCGTGACCAGGATCGGCGACAGGCAGTTGGGGAGGATGTGGCGGAACACGATGTGCCAGTTGCTGGCGCCGCGGGAGCGAGCGGCCTCGACGAAGCTGGTCTCGCGGACCGACAGCGCCTGGCCTCGCACGAGGCGCGCGTAGATCGGCCACCAGACGATGGACAGGGCAATCATCGCGTTGAACAGGGAAGGACCCAGGGCGGCCGAGAACGCCATCGCAAGAATGAGAGAGGGGAAGGCGAGGAAGATGTCGGTGAACCGCATGATCACTTCATCGATCCACCCGCCGAACAGCCCGGCGATCGCGCCAAGGAGGACGCCGAGGGGTACGGAGATGGCGAGAACCACGGCGCCGGCGCGGATGCTGTGCTGTGCTCCGGCCAGAAGGCGGCTCAACACGTCCCACCCCATCTTGTCGGTTCCGAACGGGTGCGCGGCCGAGGGAGGCTGGAACCGCTCCGCGATCTTCACCTCCACGGGGTTGTACGGCGCGATCCGGCTTCCGAAGATCGCGAGAAAGAGGAACACGCCGACGATGAGCGCTCCGGCGACCGCGAGAGGGCTCCGCCGCAGCACGTAGAAGGTGAGCCCGAATTCCTTCGTGATCGGATGAAGCCTCTTCTGGATCAGCCGGTAGCGGGCTCCCGGACGCAGGGATTCGGGGATTCTCATCTCGCCTTCCCTCCCACGCGCACCCGGGGGTCGATGATGCTGTAGATGATGTCGACGATGAGATTGGACAGAAGCATCACGATGGCGACGACGAGCGTGTAGCCGACGACGGCCGGGAGGTCGACCTGAACGATGGAGCCGGCCGCGTACCGGCCCATGCCAGGCCACGCGAAGACGGTCTCCAGGAGAACGGTTCCCCCGAGGAGCCAGCCGAAGTTCACCCCGAGCACGGTGATCGGCGGGATGATCGCGTTCTTCAGCGCGTGGCGGTACACGACGATTCGGCGGGGCAGCCCCTTCGCCTTCGCCGTCGTCACGTACTCCGACTCCAGGACCTCGAGCATGCTCCCGCGGGTGATCCGTACGAGGTAGCCCATGGAATAGAACGCGAGCGTGAACGCCGGGAGGATCATGTGCAGGACGGCGTCGCCGAACGCCGGCCAGTTCCAGTTCAGAAGGCAGTCAATCAGCACGAAGCCGGTGTACCGCTCGATCTCGATGGACAGACGCCCCATCGCTGGGAGGATCGGCCACTTGTAGTAGAACAGGAACTGCAGGAGGAGCGCCGACCAGAAAAGCGGCGTGGACACGCCCGCCAGAGCTACGACGCGCGTGAAGTGGTCCGTGGGGCGGTTTCGCCGCAAGGCAGAGATCACTCCCAAGGGAATTCCCATCAGGATCGCCAAAATGAACGCGACGAAGGCCAGCTCGAACGTCGCGGGGAAGAACGCCTTCAGATCCTGCGTCACCGGTCGACCGGTCGTCGGCGACTGCCCGAGGTCAAAGCGCCGGAACAGGCCCTCAAGGTAGTAGTAGATCTGCATGTGCAAGGGATCGTTTAGGTGGTACCGCTCCCGCAACGCCTCGACCTGGTCTGCACGTGCCCTCTGTCCCGCCCACGCCCGCGCCGGGTCCGCCGGGATGACGTACGCAATGACGAACACCAGGACGAGGACGCCAGCCAGGACGGGGACGAGCAGCAGGAGCCGACGCAGGATGTACGCGTGCAAACGCATGAACAATCCCTCCTCGGTTGTGCCCGGCAGCCCGCGCTTTCGTTTATGAGTCAGTAAGAGAGGGGGCTGGGAAGGCCAGCCCCCTCGATCGAATCCGTCGAGCTTCTACCCTTCCTTGCTCAGTGCCGCGAAGTTGATCGGCAGGATCGGGTTGTAGTAGTAGCCCGTGATGCTGTTGTTGAGGATGGTGATGTTCGAGCGCTGGGCGACCCAGACGAACGGCGCATCCTCGAACGACAGCTCCTGGATCTGCTTGTAGAGGTCGGCGCGCTTCGCCACGTCTGCCTCGGACTTGGCGGCGGTGATCAGCGCGTCCATCGTCGGGTTGCTGTACGACGCGCCCCAGATGGGATCGCAGTTCCACGTGGCGAGGATCGCGTCGACGTAGTTGTCCGGGTCGGCGTAGTCCGGCAGCCATCCGGTGAAGATGCTGTCCGTCTCGTGATTGCGCACCGTGCGATACATCATCGCGTACGCGATCTCACTGATGCGGAGGTTGAACCCGATCTTCGTCAGGTTGCTCTGGAAGAGCAGGGCCTCCTGCATCTTCACTTCCTCGCCGCTCGGAACGAGCGCATCCATTCCGAGCTTCACGCCGTCCTTCGTGCGGTAGCCGATGCCGGGCTTACCCGAAGCCCAGGTCCAGCCAGCCGCGTCCAGGATCGCGTTCGCCTTGTTGAGGTCGAGCGTGTAGCGCTTGTCCGCCGCAGGATCCACATAACCGAACATGCCGGACGGGATCGGGCCCGTCGAGCGGATCGCGTACCCGTTGTAGACGTACTGGATCACGTCGTCGTAGGGGAAGGCGTAGGAAACGGCCTGGCGGACGGCCTGCTCGGCCATCGGGCCGCGGTGACCAAGCGCGATGAAGTCGATGTCAAACGTTGCCGGCGAGAGGATCGTCACGTTCGGCTGACCCTGCAGGTCGGGCACGTTCGACTCGGGGAAGTGGTCGTGCAGGTCGGCGTCGCCGGTGCGCAGCATCAGCACGCGGGTCCCAACTTCGAGGACGATTGGGCACTCGATGGTCTTGGTGATGGCCTTCTCGCCCCAGTAGGCGTCGTAGCGCTCGAACGTCAGCCGCTCGGCGGGGATCCACTCCTTGAGGATGTACGGCCCGGATCCGGCGCCGCCCTCGTTCTGGTTGAGCCAGGTGTTCTCCTCGTCGACGGCGACGCCTCCGTGGGCCTCGACGACCGCCGGGTTGACGATCGACGCGACGGTGTGCGTGAGTACGCCGAGCGCCGCTGCGTATGGCGAGGTGAGAGTGATCTGGACGGTGTAGTCATCCACGGCCTTCACGCTGTCCTGATTCATCATCTGCGAGAGCATCCAGGACGGGGGCTGGTTCATGGTCATGACGCGGTTGAACGAGTAACGCACCGCTTCGGCCGTGACGGGCGAGCCGTCATGGAACGTTGCGTTCTTCACGAGGTGGAAGGTCAGGACCGACCCTCCCTCCGACACCTCCCACGACTCGGCAAGCATCGGAGCAAACGTCGAAGCGCTCTCTCCTTCGTACGTTAAGAGACGATCGTACACGTTGTTGATCAGGATCGATGATCGTGCGTCATAGGCGGTCGCAGGATCCGCCTCACCCGGCTCCCCGTAGAAGAGGAAGACGATCTTGTCCGCCGCCGCGACGCCCGACAGGGCGAAGGCGACGGTCAACGACAGCACGAGCCCAACGATCCACCACGAACTCCTTCTCGACATGGATAACCTCCCTTGGACCTCCGTTGACAACTGAACTTCCGCCGGCCGAACCGAGGAGTCACCTCCCATGGAGTGGGATGACAATCGAGAGGAAACCTCCACAGCAGTGTAGAGTTGTGGTGTTACTGAATCAAGCGGGCGAGCTGTAACCGGCTTCCCTTGCGCCATTTCTTGGCGCGTCCGGACAGCCGGGCTCCTGCTGGCCATCCAACCGGCAGCACGCGGCGAAGGAGCGTCCGTCTAGCGGGTTCGGGCCGCGTCGCCGCGGCGCGGGATCTTCCGGCGGACGAGCTCGATCTCACCGTGCGCCTGCTGTCTGCATCTCACAGCGATCTTGTGAAGATGATTGAGGTTCTTCCAGAAGCAGCCCTGGACTGGGATCCACCCTATCAAGCCTTCGCAGAGTGGGCCCCGTGGAGAAGCATCCGGGCGATTCTGGCGCACTTGCGCGACGGGGTCTGCCATCGGGTTTGCACAGGGACGGAGATGGCCCCGTCGCGGCAGACTGACCCGGTGGGGGTGTCGCTCCTGGGGTCCGCAGCCTCTCACTGCTCGGCTCTGCAATGCCACCCCCGTCACCTTGGCCATCCTGGGAAGTCCGAAGGGTGATGGTGGGCTGTCCAGCGGCGCTGGACAGCTTAGGAGTTGCTGCGCAGCTCCTTCCCCGATGTGGCTCTGAGCAGTGGACCAGCCGATCGGTTGTGATGACCTCCCAACAGGCGTCTGTGAAGCCAAGTACCTTTGAGGTCTTGCTTTGCGCGATGCACATCGACTGCTACCTCACCGTGCGCTTTGCTGCTGATCGTGGCCATTGTCCCGCTGGTTGCCCTCCTGTTTCGGCTCTGATAGTGCGAACTGGATAGATCAACAGGCTGCCAGGCCGAAGTTCCTGGCAATTCCGCGGTTGGAACAAGCGATGAATGCAGATGGGGTCACGACTTACG
>CAZWQN010000049.1:0-9074 GCA_964635895.1 uncultured Thermotogae bacterium
GGGCCCTCGCGATGCTGGCCGGTTGTCTACGCGGGGATGTCGAGGAGATCGAGACCGAGTTCCGGCTGCGGACGAAGGACGGAGGATGGAGACGCATCCAGAGCCGCGGCAGGATCGTGGCCTGGGACGAGGGCGGAAGGGCCCAGCGCCTTGTCGGGACTCACCGGGACATCACGGCGCAATGGGAGGCGGAAGAGGAGCTGCGACGGGAGAGGGATCGCGCGCAGGCGTACCTCGACATCGCCGAGGTTATGCTCGTCGCGCTGGACGCCGGGGGGCACGTCACGCTGATCAACCGCAAGGGGTGCAGACTTCTCGGATATGAGGATCCGGACGAGCTGATCGGCAGGGACTGGTTCAAGACGTGCCTTCCGAAGGGCGCGGTGGAACGAACTCGGGGTGTCTTCCGCAAGATGATGGCGGGCGAGGTCGAGCCCGCCGAGTACTACGAGAACCCGATTCTGACCAAGGCCGGCGAGCCGAGGGAAATGGCCTGGCACAACGCGCTTCTTCGTGACCCGACAGGACGGATTCTTGGCGCCTTGAGTTCGGGCGAAGACATCACAGAGCGCCGCGTGGCGGAGCGCGCGCTCGAGAACACGGTGTCGCTCCTCTCTCGGTCGGAAGAGACCTCCCACGTCGGGAGCTGGGAGCTCGACCTAGTCGAGGACCGGCTCGTGTGGTCCGACGAGCTGTACCGCATCTACGGACTCGAGCCGCGGGAGTGTCCGCCGACGGATGAGGCGCTCTATGAGATTGTACACCCGGACGACCGAGCGGCCGTCCGCGCCGCCTACATGGACGCTGTCCGCACGGGGAAGAGCTCCTACGAGAGCGAGTATCGCCTGATTCGGCCGCGAACGGGAGAGATTCGACAGGTTCAGGAGAAGTGCAGTCTCGTGCGGGATGCGGCGGGGAGCACCGCGCGGATCTTCGGCATCGTACAGGATATGACGGAGCGCCGCCGCGCCGAGGCGGCCGCGCGGGAGAGCGAGGAGAAGTACCGGCTCCTGGTGGAGAACGCGGGAGAGGCCGTCTTCGTCGCGCAGGATGGCGTCCTGAAGTTCGCCAATCCCGCGACGGCCAGGATCCTTGGGCGCACGGCGGTCGACGTCGCCACCCGCCCGTTCGTCGAGTTCATCCACCCCGAGGACCGCGCCATGGTCGCCGATCGCCACGCCCGCCGCCTCGCGGGGGAGGGTGTCGAGGGAAGCTACGAGTTCCGGGCTCTCCGTGCGGACGGGACCATCCGCTGGGTCGACATCAGCGCTGTCCGCATCGATTGGGACGATCGGCCGGCGACGCTCAACTTCGTCGCCGACATCACGGAGCGTCGCGCGGCGGAAGAGGCACGGCGCGAGAGCGAGGAGCGCTTCCGCCGGATCTTCGAAGAGAGCCCGATCGGCATGGTGACCGTGAGCCCCTCGTTCCGCTTCACGAGGGCCAACGACGCCTTCTGCCGGATGCTCGGGTACACCGAGGAGGAGTTGTTGGCGCGAGGCTTCGTCGATGTCACCCATCCCGACGACGTGGAACGCGATGTCGAGTCCGTGACGCGCCTTGCCCGCGGGGAGATCCCGGTCTACCGGACGGAGAAGAAGTACCTGCGCAAGGACGGGCGCGCCGTATGGGGCGCGCTCACATCCTCGGCGATGCGCGACGGGGAAGGAAACCTGCAGTACTTCCTATCGATGATCGAGGACATCACTCCACGGAAGCAGGTGGAGGCCGAACTCGCCGAGCGGGAGAGCCGATACCGCGAGCTGGCGAACGACCTCCCGACGTGCGTGTTCGAGGCCGACCTCGAAGGGCGGTTGACGTTCGCCAACCGCACCGGCCTTACCTGGTTCGGCTACTCCGAGGACGACATCCGGGAGGGGAGGAACCTCGTAGAAATGGTGACGGATGAGGAGCGCGTCCGCGCCGCGACGACGCTTCGCCAGGCGATCGAGAAGGGGTCGGTGCCTTCGGGGGAATACACCGCGCGGCGAAAGGACGGCAGCACGTTCCCGTCCCTGGTCTCCTCCCGCGCCGTCGCGAAAGATGGGCGAGTGATCGGAATCCGCGGAATCCTCATCGACATCAGCGAACGGGTTGAAGCCGCTCGGCGGGTCGAGAGTGCGCTGGCGGGCACCATCCGGGCGCTTGCGGTCACCACGGAGATGCGGGACCCCTACACCGCGGGACACCAGGAGCGGGTCACGCAGCTCGCCTGCGCCATCGCACAGGAGATGGGGCTGTCGGAGAACAGGCTGGAGGGGCTGCGCGTCGCCGGGACGCTCCACGACGTCGGAAAGGTGTCCGTTCCCGCCGAGATCCTAAGTAAGCCGACGACCCTCACCCCGACCGAGTTCGGCCTAGTGAAGGTTCATCCGCAATCCGGCTACGAGATTCTGCGGGCCATCGACTTTCCGTGGCCCGTCGCCGACATCGTCCTGCAGCACCACGAGAGGATGGACGGGTCGGGGTACCCCCAGGGCCTCCGCGGCGACGCCATCGCGCTCGAGGCCCGCATTCTCGCCGTGGCCGACGTCATCGAGGCGATCGTCTCTCACCGGCCATACCGGGCGGCCCAGCCGATGGCCACGGCGCTCAACGAGGTCGTTCGCGCCGCAGGAACGCTGTACGACGCGGACGTCGTCGCGGCCTGCCGAAAGCTCTACGAAGAGAAACGGCTTCCTCTGTCGGATTAGGCTCGCCGCCTCCGGCGCCTCGGCCCCTACGGGCGCACGACGACCCAGCGCGACTCCGTCCACACGGGGCACCCGCTCGACTCACCCGTGAGTCGCGTTTGATCCGTTCCGTCGGCGTCCATCACGTAGACGCGGTACTCCCCGTCGCGGTGCGATTCGAAGGCGATCTGGGTTCCGTCGGGAGACCACGTCGGCCCGGCATCCCACTCCGCGTTGCTCGTGAGCCGAACCTGCCCCGTTCCGTCGGCGTTCATGACGTAGATCTCGTAGTTACCGTCGCGATCGCTGACGAACGCGATCCTCTCTCCGTCGGGGGACCAGGCGACCCAGCCGTCGAGGGCGGGGTGGTTCGTCAGGTTCGTGGGGTTCGATCCGTCACTCGCCATGACGAAGATCTCACCAACACCGTCGCGGTCGCTCTGGAACGCGATCTTCGTCCCGTCGGGGGACCACGATGGGAGCCAGTCGGTCGCGGAGTTGTGGGACAGGTTTGTCATGTCTGTGCCGTCGGCGTTCATCACCATGACCTCGAGGTTGTTGGGTGTGATCTTCGGCGCGCCCTCTCCAAGGATGATGATTCCTCCGCGGCGTGAGTAGAACAGGATCTTTGTTCCATCAGGCGACCACGATGGCCAGCAGTCCTCGAGCGGGAACTGCGTGAGGTTCTCCTCCCCGCCGCCGTCGGCGTCGACGACATAGACCTCCAGATTCCCGTCGCGCAGCGTCTGGAACGTGATCCGTTCCCCGTCGGGTGACCAGGCGGGGAACAGCTCGAAGCTCGCGCGGTTGGTGAGTTGTTCCTCGTCCGTGCCGTCGGCATCGACAACGTAGATGCCCGCCGTCGGTTCGTGGACCCGTGAGAACGCGACCCGCGTTCCGTCGGGCGACCACGCGGCGCTCGTCACTCCGCCCACCCCCGAGGCGAGGTCGCTCGGGTCTGAACCGTCCGGGTTCATCAAGCACAGGACGTAGTCGCCGGCGCGCTCGGCGAAGTAGAGGATCCCGCGGACGACGGTGAAGACGCCGCTACCGACCGCCACGCCGTCTGCGCTGACAAGGATGGTGACGTCGTCCGGTGCGCCGTGGGGCGTCGGCAGCAAGGGAACGCGTGCGACGATTGCCGAATCGCTCCACGAGTCGACCGTCGCCGGATGGCCGTCGAACGTAACGGTGCCCGTGCCCTGCGACGCGCCGAACCCGGCCCCAACAAGGGTGACCTGCGTGTTCACGCACCCGCCCGTCGGGACCGGCGTCACCATCGCCGGCTCCGCCGGCGCGAACCACTCGCACCCCGTCGCGAAGACGAGGAGCGCCCCGAGAGCCACCGCAACATACCCCGCCCGTCGTGTCATGTTTACCCTCCCTTCGCTTCTCCGCCTCACACTAGCACTGCGGCCGGGCGCGGGGAAGCGGGCGTGGCGCCGTGCGGCACGTCGTCGGGGAGACGCTCGCGAGACACCGATCGACTACGATGCGGCAAGAGCTGGTCTCTGGAGCGGTCCAAGGAGGTTGGCTGTGCCGGAGTTGCCGGAGATCGCCTGCCGCGCGCGAGAGATGAACGAGGCGTTGTCGGGGCGCGCGATCCGCGCGGTCGCGGTCGCGCAGCCGAAGTGCCTGAATGTCCCGGTGGCCGCATTCGAACGCGGGCTCGTCGGTGGGAAGATTCGCCAGGTGACGCACCGCGGGAAGTGGCTCTTCGTGGAGACTTCGAAGGAGCACCTGCTCATCAACCTCGGAATGGGAGGCGAGATCCTTCTCGTTCGGTCCGATCGCCTGCCCGAGAAGTGGAGGGTCCGGTTCGACCTGGACCGCGGGGAATCCCTGGCGGTCAACTTCTGGTGGTTCGGCTATGCGCACTACGTCCCACGAGGCAAGCTCGGCGACCACGCGATGTCGGCCGGTCTTGGCCCGAATGCTCTCGACGTCTCCTTCGCTCAGTTCCAGGATCTCCTCGCCGGTCGGCGCGGCGGCGTGAAGTCGTTCCTCCTCGACCAAACGAAGCTCGCCGGGATCGGCAACGCCTACATCCACGACGTTCTGTTTCGGGCAAGGCTCCATCCCCTCGAAGCCATTCCGCGGCTCTCGCCCCAGGACGTCCGCCGCCTGCACGGCGCCATCCAGGCGGAGCTGCAGCGCTCTATCGACAAGGGCGCGGCGTTCTACGAGACCGACCTCCGCGGGCGCCCCGGCCGTTTCTCGGCCGACGATCTTCTCGTCGGGTACCGCGAGGGCAAGCCGTGCCCGGAGTGCGGCACGGCCGTGGCGAAGCTGAAGACGGGCTCGACGGCAAGCTTCATCTGCCCTCGCTGCCAGCCGCTCCGCCGCGCGTCTCAACCCAAGAGAAGATCGGCGAAGGCGCGAAAGGCCTGAGGATCGCGCTCGGCAGCGCGCACACGCGGTCGGAGTGCGGCGCTCGTGGTGTGCGGACGCCCTGCCGCCGGTTGGCAAGAGCGTCCGAAACCGCGTACCCTCGGCGGATGCCTGCTCCTGAGGGGGATCTCGGACGTCGCCACGCCCACGTGAACCTGCCGCTTGCCACGACGGCGGTCCTGGTTGCCGTCTCGAGCGGGGCCCTCGGCTTGCTGATCCAGCTCTTCCTCAAGGAACGCGGCGCGAGCACGTTTCTCATCAGCGCAGCCTCGAGCCTGGGATCCGTCGGGGTCCTCGTCGGAAGCTACGTCTGGGGAAGGCTGTCGGATCGCGCGGGCCGGCGGGGATTCCTGATCGCGACGGCGGTCGGACTCGCTGCGGGCATCGCCGTCCTCATCCCGCTGCCCGGGAACGGCGTCGTGGTCCTCACCTCGTTTGTGCGCGCGTTCATGGACATCGGCTTTGCCTCGATGAGCCTGGCGATGATCTCCGCAGCCAGCGACTCCGCCACCCGCGCTCGCGGCATGTCGTACAACTCGTCGGCCCGGTCGCTCGGATTCGCGCTCGGCGCCATCGGCGCGGGCGTCGTGCTCGAGAAGCTCGGGTACAGGAACGCGTTCCTCGTCATGGCGCTCCTTCCGATGATCGCCGCTCTGTTCGTCCTCCGCCTCCCGCGGGAACCGAGGCCGGCTGCGCTGTCGCGCCAACTCGCGTGGCACACGCTGCGCGACGCCGGGCTGACGCGCCTGTACTTCGGCACGATCCTTCGCCAGTTCTCGGCCAACGGAGCCTTCGCCCTGGCCTACGTCTACATGGACGACCTGGGGATCTCCCCGATTCTCATGGGCATCGTCAGCTCCCTGAACACCTTGACACAGGTTGCCGCGCTCGTCGCGTTCGGCTGGATTGCCGATCGTATTGGCCGGAAGAAGGTTTTCCTCTTCGGGTTCGGGATGTCCACGCTCTTGCCGTGCGTGCTTGCCGTGTCGCGGAACGTCCCGATGATGGCGCTCTCCTACGTGGTTCTCGGGATCGCGTTCAGTTCGCTCTACATTGGCTCGACGGCCCACATCGGCGATCGAGTTCCCCTCGAACGACAAGGAACCATGCTGGGGCTGTTTGAGATGGCACGTGGCCTGGGTGGACTCCTCGGGCCGCTCCTCGCGGGGGCCATCGTCCCGCTCGTCGGCTACCCGGGGATGTTCCTCACCATGGCCGCCGTCGCGGGAGTCGGCCTTCTCCTCGTCCTCGGCGAGCGCGCGCCGCTCGCCGGGCGCGGAGCGGGGGCCGCGAAGCCGCAGGCTCGATCTCCCGCCGCAAGCGGCGGCTCGACGTAGGTCGGATTCGCCCGTAGACTGCGCACAAGGTGGATGACATGAGACGTCGTGGGCTGACGCTGGTGGTTCTCGCGGCGGGGATCGGGAGCCGATTCGGAGGGCCGAAGCAGATCGAGTCCGTGGGGCCCGCCGGCGAGATTCTCCTCGACTACTCGGTCTTCGATGCGACCCGCGCCGGGTTCACTCGGATCGTCTTCGTCATCCGCGACGAGGTGGAGGCCCTGCTGCGAAGCCGGCTCGCTCCTCTGTCTGCCCGCTGCGACGTGGAGTACGTCAGGCAGCGTTTGGACGACCTCCCGGTAGGCCGCGCCGCACCGGCAGACCGCCGACGGCCGTGGGGAACGGGCCACGCCGTGTGGACCTGCCGCGACGCCGTGACGGAGGCGTTCGCCGTGGTCAATGCCGATGACTTCTACGGAGCTTCGCCGTTCGACGCCATGGCCGGGTTTCTCCGCAAGGCTGACCCATCGGTCCCGCCGCAAGGCGCCCTGGTCGGCTACGCGCTCGGGACAACGCTCACGCCACACGGCACGGTCTCAAGGGGCGTGTGCGACGTCGATCCGGCGGGACGGCTCGTCGCGATCTCCGAGCGCCACGGAGTCGAACGCCGTGGGGCGCAGACTGGCTACCGCGAAAGGGGCGTCTGGCACGCCCTGAGCGACGGCGCGGTGGCATCGATGAACTTCTGGGGGTTCCCCGCGAGCATCTTCCCGCTCCTCGAGCGGGAGTTCCGCCGCTTCCTCATGTCCCGCCCGGCGGAGGATGACGAGTTCCGTCTACCGACGGTGGTCGGAGCTCTTCTGAACGCGCAGGAGATGGAGATTCTCGTCCTGCCGACCAAAGCGGTGTGGCTGGGCGTGACCCACCGAGAGGACCTCGCCTGGGTTCGAGACGAAATCCGGCAGCGGGTCGCCGCCGGTGAGTATCCGAGCCCGCTCTGGGGAGGCGCCTAGCACGATGGAGGCTCGTACGGCTCTCTCGGCTCACGGTCTCTCGAAGCGGTTCGGCGAGCGGGTCGCCGTCGATGGACTCACGTTCGCCGTGGGCGCGGCCGAGATCGTCGGCCTGCTCGGCCCGAACGGGGCGGGGAAGACCACGACGCTCCGCATGCTCGCCGGCATCGTCGCGCCCACGAGCGGCTCCGCCACCGTCGTCGGCGGCGACCCCGCCGTCGAGCCGGAGCGGGTCCACGAGTCGATCGGCTTCCTGACGGAGTCGCCCGGCTTCTACGAACGCCTGACGGCGGAACGGAACCTCGCCTACTTCGCGGCATTCTACGACGGGGTCGACGCCGCGGCGGCCGCCCGACGCGAACTGGAACGCATGGGTCTGGCGAACCGAGCCAGGGACAAGGTGGGCACCTTCTCCAAGGGCATGAAGCAACGGCTCGCGCTCGCCCGCGTTCTGTTGCACGCCCCTCGCATCCTGTTCCTCGACGAGCCCACGGCGGGGCTCGATCCCGAGGCGGCCCGGGACCTGCGCAAGCTGATCGTCTCTCTCCGGAAGGAGGGCGCCGCAGTCCTCCTGTCGACGCACAACCTCACGGAGGCCGAGGAACTCTGCGACCGCATCGCGGTGATCCGCACCCAGCTTGTGGCGGTCGACACCGCGCGCGCGTTGCGGGAGCGCCAGTTCGAGCGCCGCCTGCGGGTCCGACTCGCTGCAGGGGCGGAGGAGTGCCTTGCGGCACTGCGAAGTGAGGCGTTCGTTCGCGACGCCCGGAAGGAGGGCGACGATCTCCTGAGCGTGCTCCTTGTCGACCCGGATCAGGATCGTCCCCGCCTGGTCGCTCGCGTCGTCGCGACAGGGGGCCAGATCCTCGAGGTGCGTGAGGATGAGCGCTCGCTCGAGGACGCCTACCTGAACCTGGTGGAGGAACCGTGAGACGGCGGATCTGGAACGTCGTTCGGATGGAGTGGACCGGCATCGCGACCACGCCGAGCAGCCCTCTCTTCCTGGTCGTGGTTCCTCTTCTCCTCGTCGGACAGGCGCTCTTGCTGGCTTGGATCGTCCCGCGGTTCGTGAGTCCCGCCATCCTTGGAACGGCGGGCGGCGACGCCGGCACGTTGCGACTCCTCATCCTTCGCCAGTTCCCGTTCTTCGTTCTCTTGATTCCGGCGATGGTGGCGAACGTGTTCGCCACGCTGGGGATCGTCGAGGAGAAGGTGTCGCGCACCCTCGAGCCGCTCCTCGCGACGCCCGTGCGCACGTGGGAACTCCTCGTCGGAAAGATCCTGTCCGGCGCGCTTCCCGCCCTGGCCGTCGCGTGGCTCTCGGCGGGCCTGTTTGTCGGGGTGGGCTACGCCCTCGGCTGGGGTGCGTTGCTGCGAACGTGCCTCACGCCGGCGTTCTTCCTCTCCATCTTTCTCTTGATGCCGGCTGTGTCGCTTCTCAGCTTCATCATCGGCGTGATCGGCTCGTCGCGGGCTCGGGACGCGAAGGAAGCACAGAACCTGGCGGTCCTGGTCGTGTTCCCGATCTTCGCCCTCATCGCCCTCCAGGTCACCGGCCTGGTCGAGTTCACCCCCGTGAGGACGCTTCTTCTCTCCCTCGCGTTCGTCGCCGCCGACGCGATCCTCCTGCGCGCCGCGGTCCGCCTGTTCGGGCGTGAGTCGATCGTCACTCGATGGAAGTGACCGGGCTGACGGACGACGCGGAGCGGGCCAGCGGCTAG
>CAZWQN010000050.1:0-8803 GCA_964635895.1 uncultured Thermotogae bacterium
GTTGGGGAGCTCAAGAGATTGGGCTGAGAGGAGGGACTCCCTCGACCCTTAGAACCTGATCTGGGTAATGCCAGCGCAGGGAACGTCGATGATCACGCACTCGCCCGCGACCTGAGACCGCCGGGAATCCCTTCCAGAAGACCGTCTCGCCTCGTCTCCCCTTCGAGGGAGGCTCCGTGACGTCGAAGCGCGTCTTGATCCTCGCGAACGGCGATTGGGGCGACGCGGGCGCGGTCCGCGCACTGCGCCGTGCCGCCGAGGTCTGCGTCGCGACCGACGGGGCGTGGGCCAAGGCGCAGCTCGCCGGTGTGCCTGTCGACGTCGTGATCGGCGACTTCGACTCGTTGTCCGCGGTGCGACGGGCCGAGCTCGACGCGTCCGGCGCACGCGTGATCCCGTTTCCCGAAGCCAAGGACTGGACCGATCTCGAACTGGCCATCGACCACGCGCTTCGCATGAGACCTGCGTGCATCGTCGTGTACGGCGCGCTCGGCGGCCGGACCGACCACACGGCGACAAACCTGCACCTCCTCGAGAAGGGTCTCGAAGCGGGAATCCCCATGGAGTGCGTCACGGCAACCGAGACGATCCGCCTCGTGGACGGCGACCTGGTCCTCGCGGGGGCGCGCATCGGCGACTCCGTGTCCCTCGTTCCGATCACCGAGTCGGTGCGGCTGTCGACGCAGGGCCTCGAGTACGAGCTTCGCGACGAGCGGCTTCGCCGCGCGGCGTCGCGGGGCGTGTCGAACGCCGTCCGGTCCCTTCCGGCGCGGATCGCCGTCACCGAGGGGCGTCTGCTCGTCGTCCACGCGGGCGGCTTCGGTGGAGGGGCGACATGAGACGCGGGAAGGCGCCTCGTCCCCAGATCGCGCGCCGCCGCGAGAGGTGGCGTGCCGTCGTCGGCGCCCTGCTCTTCTTCGCCCTATGGCAGGCCGTCGTCTCGGCGTTTCGGATTCCGACCTACCTCCTGCCCTCGCCGGCGGAGACGGCCCGAACGCTGGTCGGGGACGCCGGTCTTCTCGGCCCTCACCTCGCGATGACGCTCGTGGAGACGCTCGCGGGGCTGGCCCTCGCCGTGTCCCTCGGCATCACCCTCGCCATCCTCATGAACGCCTCGCGGTGGTCTCGGGACCTCCTCTATCCGCCCCTCGTCCTCTCCCAGGCGGTTCCCCTGATGGCCATCGCCCCTCTCCTCCTCATCTGGTTCGGCCTCGGCGTGCTGGCCAAGGTGCTCATCGTCGCGTTTGTCTGCTTCTTCCCGGTGACCGTGAACGCGTACGAAGGATTCCGCGCGGTGGACCCGGCGTACCGCGACCTCCTCGACACACTCGGCGCGACGCGCCGCGACCGCTACCGCCACCTCTACGTGCCGGCGACGCTTCCGGGGATCGTCGCCGGGCTCAAGCTGGCGGCGACCTACAGCGTGCTCGGTGCGGTGGTTGGGGAGTGGTTGGGCGGATCGAAGGGTCTCGGCGTCTACATGACGCGCTCGCTGCAGTCGTTTCGGACGGATCGCCTCTTCGCGGCGATCCTCGTCGTCATGGCGTTGAGCTACGGGCTGTTCAAGCTGGTCGAGGTCGCGGGGGCCCGCCTTACGCCGTGGATCGGGAGGAGGAGTCATGCGTAGAGCAGGATGGGTTTCGGCTCTAGTCCTCGTGCTCGCCGTCTCAGCGGGCGCCGCGGCGGACGTCGTGCGCATCGCCCTCGACTGGACGCCGAACACGAACCACACCGGGATTTTCGTCGCCAAGGATTCGGGGTACTTCGCGGAGGAAGGACTCGACGTCGTCGTGATCGAGCCCGGCCCGACGGTGGGGCTTCAGCTTGTCGCCGCGGGCCACGCAGAGTTCGCCGTGTCGATGCAGGAGGAGGTCACCATGGCGCGGGCTCAGGGTTTTCCCGCCATCTCGGTCGCCGCCCTCTACCCGCACAACACGTCGGGTTTCGCCGCCGCCAGCGACCGAGGCATTGTCACGCCGGCCGACTTCGCCGGGCGGCGCTACGCAGGTTGGGGCAGCGAGCTGGAGGACGTGATGATCCGCTCCGTCATGGCGGCGTGCGGCGCTGACGCCGCGTCCGTCGAGCGGATCAACATGGGAACGATCGACTTCGCGACGGCCGTGCGCCGGGACTTGGCAGACTTCTTCTGGATCTTCTACGGCTGGGAGGGAATCCACGCCCAACTGGAGGGGATAGACTTTGTGTACATCCCGCTTGCCGGCCTCGCCCCGGAGCTCGACTACTACACGCCCGTGATCGTCACCTCGGAGAGCCTCGCCGCCCTACGTCCGGACGTCGTCTTGCGCTTCCTCCGCGCCTTGGCGCGCGGCTGCACGTACGCCGCCTTGTACCCGGACGACGCCGCCGAGGCGCTTCTGCGACACGCGCCCGAGCTGGATCGGGACCTCGTGCTCGCGTCGCAGCGCTGGTTGGCGGGCCAGAGCGTGTCCGACATCGGCGCCTGGGGAAGACAGGATCCCGCCGTTTGGCGTCGATTCGCGCAGTGGGCGCTGGATGGCGGACTCATCGACGAAGCGATCGATCCCGACCTCACGTTCACGAACGCGTTCCTGCCCGGCGGAGCGACGAGCCCGTGAGCCCTCTCGTCGACGTCGACGGCGTGCGGAAGTCGTTCGGCGACCTGGTCGTCCTCGACGGAGTCTCCTTCCGGATCGAGGAGGGAGAAGCCGTAGGGATTCTCGGCCCGTCCGGGTGCGGCAAGACAACGCTCTTGCGCATCCTGCTCGGCCTCGAGGTTCCCGACGCCGGCAGGCTGGCCTCGAACCTCGAGCGAGCCGGCTACCTACCGCAGGACGTCCTCCTCTTCCCGTGGAAGACCGCGATGGAGAACGCGGAGCTGCCGCTCGAACTCCAGGGGGTGCGACGCGATGTGCGCCGCGCCCGCGTGCGAGAGGAGCTGCCACGCTTCGGTCTCGCGGAGTTCGCCGACGCCTACCCGCACGAACTCTCGGGAGGAATGCGGCAGCGCCTCGCCCTGCTGCGAGCGGTCCTTACGGGAAGCCACGCCTTGGTTCTCGACGAGCCGTTCGGGGCTCTCGACACATTGACCCGGCATCGGCTCCAGGATTGGCTCTCATCGCTCCTTGAGGGGCTCGACCGAACCCTCCTGTTCGTCACCCACGACCTCGACGAGGCGGTGACCCTGGCGCGGCGCGTTCTTGTGCTGTCGCGCCGGCCTGCCCACGTGGTCGGAGAAACGGCGCTGCCGCTCGATCGCCAGGAGAGAGGCGATCGCCTCGGCCGCGCGGCGGTCGCGGCTCGCGACCGCGTGCTCTCGCTCTTGGAGAAGGGAGACGCCCATGATCCAGGACAGCCCGTTTGAGGCGCACGCGGACGAGTACGACGCGTGGTTCGATCGATACCCGAACGTCTACGAGTCCGAGCTGCTCGCGGTGCGTGCCGTGCTGCCTCCGAGGACCGGCCGGTGGGTCGAGATCGGCGTCGGCAGCGGCCGCTTTGCCTCCCGCCTCGGGATCGGTCTCGGGATCGAGCCGTCGCAGGCGATGGCCCGCCTCGCGCGGGCGCGCGGGATCACGGTCCTGCCCGGCCGCGCCGAAGAACTGCCTCTCGGGGGCGCGAGCGTAAGCGCCGCGTTTCTCATCACGACCGTGTGCTTCCTCGCCGACCTCGAGGGTCCGTTCGCCGAGATCCGACGCGTTCTGCAGCCTGGTGGCTCGGTCGTCGTCGCGTTCGTCCCGTCCGACAGCCGGTTCGGCCGCCTGTACCGCACAAACGAAGGCCGCGATTCGTTCTTCGCCCAAGCCCAACTCCGCTCGCCCGATGAGATCAAGGCCGCGCTCGCCAAGACCGGGTTCCACGTCGATCGGACGATGCAGACGCTGACCGGCGACCCAGCCGAGGCCGACCGTCGGGTCGAGGTGCCGTCCGTGGGCTCGGATCGCGGCTCGTTCGTCGTCATGCGGGCCGGACGTGGCGACCGAGGCCCGTCTTGACAGAACCTATGGGACGTTCGTAGCATGACGCCATGCCAACGGAGAAGTACTTCCTGATCGTCAACCTCATTGCCGGGCGCGGGCGGTGCAAGGCCATCTTCCCGAAGGTGAAGCTGGAGCTTGACCGGCGCCACATCGACTACGACCTGCACTACACCAACGAGCCCCTCGAAGCGGTCGACGTCGCCAAGATGGGGATCGAGGCCGGGTTCACGCGCATCGCGGCGATGGGCGGGGACGGAACCGTCAACGAGGTCGCCAACGGCCTCCTGGGCGCCGATGTCACGCTCGGGGTCATTCCCGCAGGCACCGGCAATGACTTCGTGCGAGTGATGGGGATCCCATCGGACCCGCTCGCCGCGCTCAACGTCCTGACCCACGGCGCGGAGCGCACGGTGGACGTCGGCCGGGTCGCCGCGGATCGGTACTTCGTCAACGGGCTCGGCATCGGAATCGACGCCCAGGTGGCACGCGACGTCCTGGCGATGGAGAGGCTGCGCGGCGCTCCCGCGTACCTGTACGCGGCGGTCAAGGAGGTCTTCCGCTTCCCGGCGTTCGACGTTCGGATCCAGTCTCTGGGTTGGGAAGAAAGCGTCAACTGCCTCTCGCTCGGCATCGCCAATGGCAAGTACTGCGGCGGGGGGTTCATGCTCGCTCCCCGCGCCGCCGTCGACGACGGGCTGATCGACGTCGCCGCCATCGGCGACTTCCCGAAGCTCGAGCGGTTGTTCCGCCTCCCGCAGGCGAGGGCCGGCAAACACCTCGACCTGCCTCAGGTGCGGTATCACCAGGCGGCCGAAGCGACGGTTTCGTCGGAGGCCCAGCTCATCGCCCACATGGACGGGGAGCCGTACAAGCTGCCCTCGGGATCCTTCCGCGTGCAGGTCGTTCCCCGCGCCCTCCGCGTGCTCGTCCCGGCGAGCTAGCGCCCGAACTTCCGGTCCAGGTCGGCGCGGTCAAGCTTCACCACGATCGGCCGTCCGTGAGGACAGCTGTACGGATCCGCGCACTGCAGGAGCTGCTCGACCAAGGCCTGAGCCTCGGCGAGCGCCAGCCGCTCGCCGGCCTTGATCGCCGCGCCGCACGCAAGCTCGCGGAGGATCCTGTCGTACAGGCCTTCCCCCACGTCGGCCTCGTCCCGCAGGCGCTCGACGAGCGCCTCGATGACGCCCTGGAACCCTCTCGGCGTCTGCTCGTCAGCGAGCCGCTGCGGGTACTCGCGCAGAAGGAACGTCCCGCCGCCGAACTCCTCCAGGACGACCCCGACCCGCTCCAGCGCGGCGAGGTTCCCCGACAGCACCGCCGCCGCCTCGAACGGCAGCTCGATTCGCGCCGGAAGCAGGAACAGCTGGCGAACAATGCCCGCGTCGGACGCTTCCTCCTTCAGCCGCTCGTAGAGGATTCGCTCGTGGGCGATGTGCTGATCGACAATCTCGAGTCCCTCCGGCGCCTCCACCAGAAGGTACGTGTCGTGGAGCTGTCCGACGACGCGGCGGTCCGAGCGAACCCTCACTTTTCCCGCCTCTTGCGCGAGCCGAGAGTCGGCGAGCTGGTGGTGAAGGTCGAGCGGCAATGGGCGCGATCCGGTCTGCGCCAGAAGCGGCGCGCCGACCCCCGCCGCCGGAGCCGGCTCCGCCGCCCTCACCCCCACGGGGATCGCGCGGTTCGGCGAAGAGAGCGCTTGATGGAGGGCGGAGCCCAGCGCGTCCTGCACCTCACGGACGTTGGCGAACCGCACTTCCTCCTTCCGTGGGTGAACGTTTACGTCGACCCGCTCCCGCGGCAAGTCGACACGGATCATGGCAATCGGGAAGCTTCCCGGTCGCAACAGCCCGCGGTACGCGCTCGCCAGCACGTAGCCCAGTCCTCGGTCGCCGATCAGGCGACCGTTCACGACGAACAACTGATCCCGTCGGTTGCCGCGCTTCAGGTCCGGACGACTGATGCACCCCGTGATGCGGATGTCGCCGCGGTGTCCGTCGACGGGGATCATGCCCCGGGCAACGTCAACGCCGTAGACCTGATTGACCCGGTCCAAGAGCGACGTCACACGGGGCGCCGCGAAGGCCTCGCGGCCGTCGTGGACGAGCACGAAACCGATCTGCGGCAGCACGAGGGCGAACCGCTGCACGACTCGATTGATGTGCAGCGCCTCCGTTCTTGGGGTGCCGAGGAACTTCGCACGCGCGGGGAGGTTGAAGAAGAGGTCTCGCACCTCGACCGTCGTCCCGGGGGCACGCGATGCCGGAGCCAGGCCCGCCGTGACTCCTCCCTCCATCGCGAGCGCGAAAGCTCCGTCGCTGGACGCGGCCCGTGACGTGATGCGCAAGCGCGACACCGCAGCGATGCTTGCGACGGCTTCGCCGCGGAACCCCAGCGTCGCGATCGACAGGAGGTCGTCCTCGGTTCGGATCTTGCTGGTTGCGTGCCGCTCTCCGCACAGGCGAAGGTCGACCTCGTCCATGCCGAGCCCGTCGTCGCGGACGACGATCGAACCGAGTCCCCCCTCGCGGATCTCCAGCTCGATCGTGTGACTCCCCGCGTCGATGGCGTTTTCCACCAACTCCTTCACCACCGACGCCGGGCGGTCGATGACCTCGCCCGCGGCGATCTTGTGCGTCAGTTCTTCCGCGAGGCGTTCGATCGGCATGCAAGAAGGCTACTCCATCCCGCGATCCCTCACAATTCGCTTGGCTCGCCGTGCGAGGTTGCGCTATCGTTTCCTCACCATGCACACGATCTCCAGCCTGCGGAAGACCCTCGGGCTCTCAACCACAAACCAGGTCCGGAACCGCATCGATTCCATCCGCGACGTCCTCACTCCTCACCTGCGTCGCGGCCCGAACAACCAGCTTCTCGTCAGCGACGACGGGGTCTCGCTCCTCCGCCAGTTTCAGGAGCTGTACGATAGTGGGCTAAGGATGACCGAAGCGAGCGAAGTCTTACGAGCTAAGTCTTTAGATACTGATATTTTCACTCCATCGGTTTCGTCCGGTTCGGCACCATCCCGCACCGTACCGCAAGAGAGCCAGCAACGCCTCGTTCGCTCGCTTCAGGACGAGATCTCGTTTCTTCGCCACCGCCTCGCCATCCTGGAAGATCAGCTCTCGCACAAAACCGCGCCAAGCGAAGAGCCGATCTCGCCACCTTGGTGGGCCCGGCTCGGGGAGGACGTCGATGTCACTTAACGTCCCGCTGCAGAAGAACGTGACCCTTGGCAAAGTCCTCGAGAGGATCGATGCATCGGAGACCGTCCAGGCGTACTGGGCCGCCTCCAACATCACCGCCATCGATCGGCTGCGAATCAACGATCACGGCCCGGTCCACATCAAGATCATGACGAACATCGCCCTCAAGCTGCTTCGTCTTCTGGTCGCGGCGGGCGTCACGCCGAGCGCGGTCAAGGACCACGGCCTGCGGCCCGAGGACGCCGAGGTCGTCGTCGTGCTCGCCGCGGCCCTTCACGACGTCGGCCATGCGATCCACCGTCTGGATCACGAAGGGCTCTCCGTCGTGCTCGCCGCCCCTCTGATCGACGAGTTCCTCGCCGGCCTCTACGACGCGCGCACGGTCGCGACCCTCAAGGGCGAAGTACTCCACGCGATCCTCACCCACCAACGCGACATCGAGCCCTTGACGATCGAGGCCGGAGTGGTCAAGGTCGCCGACGCGCTCGACATGGAGTCGGGGCGCGCCCGCATCCCGTTCTCCACGGGGGAGCCGACGATCCACTCCGTCTCGGCGATGGCGATCCGCAAGGTGCGCCTCTCCGCGGGCGAAACGCGGCCGATCAAGATCGCGATCGAGATGTCGAACTCCGCTGGGATCTTCCAGGTCGACAACCTCCTGCGCGAGAAGCTCAAGCACTCCACCATCGCGCCGTACGTCGAGGTCGTCGCAGAAGTCGCTGGGGAAGAGAAGAGCATCGTCCAACGCTACTCGATCGAGTAAAACGCCCCGCAAATCGCCTCGGACGCCTGCCGTGCTCTCCGCGACGGGCCACCGAACGGGTGCCGACGCCCCGAGCTTCGCCGGCAAGCCGGGGAGGACGCGAGATAACGTAGTCCCTTTCTGTCTTTCTCGTGTCCTCGCAACAAAAGAGTCCTTTTGTTGCGACAGTTGTCCGCCCCTCCGTGCCATGACCCGGCTAGCGTTCTCCCGCCAGAAGTGTCGCTCCCGAGGAGGACCGACCATGCCACTCGAGATCACGTACGAGGACTTCATGAGCCCGGAGCAGGTGCGCGCCCTGAAGGACTACTGCCGCCGACGGGCGGAGGCCCCGACCCTCGACAAGCGAGAGAACCCGGTGCGCGACTGGGCCATTCTGCACGTCGCACTCGACGCCGGCCTCCGCGTGTCCGAGATCTGCGCGCTCGAGCTTCGCGACGTCCTCCTCGACCCGCTCCACGCCGCCCTCATCGTGCGCGACGGCAAAGGCGGGAAGAAGCGTGGCGTCAAGATGGGCACCGCCCTGCGCGACCACCTGGAGGAGTTTGTCGCCTGGAAGGGCCAGGTCGGTGAAGTCACCTCGAACCGCGCTCCGCTTTTCGTGTCGACGCGCGGCGGCGCCCTCACCCGCACCGCCGTCTACCGGATCTTCCGCCGCTGCGCCGATGCCGTCGGCGTCCCGGGCCGCTTCTCGATCCATTCGTGCCGTCACACCTACGCGTCGATGCTTTACCGCGCGTCGAGTTTCAACCTGCGCCTGGTCCAGAAGCAGCTCGGCCATCGCTCCATCCAGACCACGCAGATCTACGCCGACGTCTTGAACGAAGACGCCCTCGTCGCCGTGGAGAACCTGCCGCAGTAGGCGCCGTGCCGAGCCCCTC
>CAZWQN010000051.1:0-8496 GCA_964635895.1 uncultured Thermotogae bacterium
GTGGCATGACGGCTCACGTCCTCATGCTCATCTTTCGATGAGAGAAGACTGGAGCCAGCGTTTTGGCTTCCCGAGGTCCGCCCGCCGCCGAAGAGGCGGCGCAGGCTAGATCCACGCCTCGACCGTGCCCGCCGTCAGTTGCCCAGGCGCGCCGCTGTATCGGATCACGCCGCTGCGATCGATGAGGAAGGTGTGGGGGACGTGGCCGACCCCGTAGGCCGCCCGCGTCGGCCTTGTCGGCCAGTAGATGTCGATGGCGGACACGAAACCGCTGTAGCCCATTCTCTTGATGAAGTCGGCGGCCCCCGTCGCGGTTTGATCGATCGATACGAGGATCACGACTAATCCCTGCGCCTCGTAGCGGATTCGCAACGCCTCGAGCTGGGCCATGGAACCCTGGCACGCGGGGCACGAACTCATCCAGAACTCGAGAATCACGACCTGCCCGGCGTAGTCAGAGAGGCGGACGCTCGTGTCGTCGGTTCCGGGGAGCGAGAACTCGGGCGCCCTCTGTCCGACGCGGTTCCCAACCTCGACGGACGATGCGGTGATCGGCGCCGCGACCGGCGTCGAGCTCCGTGATCTCCACGGCGGGAGGTTTTCGACGTCGACACCCTGGCTCACCATGCCCGTTCCCCCGGCGTCGTCGATCACGAGCAGCGTGACCGTGTAGCGGTCGGCGCTCTCGTAGGTGTGGTCTTTCACGGCGCCGGACCCGGTGCTGCCGTCCCCGAACAGCCACTGGTACGCCACGATCTTGCCATCCGAATCCACCGACGCCGAGGCGTCGAAGCGGACTGTGGCTCCTGACCCCTGGGCGAGGGAAGCGGAGAATACCGCGACGGGCGACACGTTCCTCGGGCTCTGCGCGACGGCCGCCGCCGCGAGCACTCCCACGAACGCTGAGACTGCCACCGCTTGAGCGATCCTTCTCATCCTGGCCATGTGTTGGACTCCGTCCCTTGGAAGTGGTCCGGCATTGTACAGCAACCTGCGCGCCGGCAAAGCGGGTCCCTGCTCCGCTACACTTCCGCCGATGATTCGTGAGGTTCTCGCCAAGACCGTCCTGTCGCGCGTCGCCGGAGTCGACGTGCACTTCGGCCTCGACTACGGGATGAACCTCTACCGCGGATGCCAGCATCACTGCATCTACTGCGACTCGCGTAGCGAGTGCTACGGCAACGACCGGTTCGATGACGACGTCCTCGTGAAGACGAACGCGGTCGAGGTCCTCGTGAAGGAGTTGCGCGCCAAGCGGAGGAGGGGCGTCGTCGGCACCGGCTCGATGAACGACCCGTACATGCCGCTCGAGGAGAGGGTCGGACTCACGCGCGCCGCGCTCGAGGCGATCGCCGATCACAGCTTCGGCGTCCACGTGGTGACGAAGAGCGACCTCGTCCTGCGGGATATCGCAATCCTCCAGCGAATCGCAAGGACCTCCACGGCGGCCGTGTCGCTGACGATCACGACGATGGACGACGACTTGGCCCGACGAATCGAGCCGGGTGCGCCGCCGCCGTCCGCGCGCTTTCTTGCGCTCGCGCGGCTGAGCGAAGCGGGAGTCGAGACGAGGATCGCCCTAATGCCGACCTTGCCGTTCCTCGCGGACACGTGGGACAACATCTCGCGCATCGTCGAGGAGGGATACCGGTGTGGGGTGCGTACCGTTATCCCTTGGCTCGGCATGAGCCTAAGAGACCGACAGCGTTCGTACTTCTACCACAGGTTGGACGAGTCATTCCCCGGACTCCGGGAGCGCTACGAGAAGGCGTACGGGAGCAGCTACATGTGTCCGTCGCCGCGCGCGGTGGCGCTCCGCGCGCCGTTCGAGGCGTTGTGCGCACGATTGGGCGTCCGCACTTCGGTTCGCCCGCGACTGGCACCGTCGGCCGAGGAGCCAGAGCTGTTCGAGTGATCGCGTCGGAGCGTCGCCTCGACGGCGTCGCGAATTCCCTGCTCGGGGGCCTCGTATCCCCAGCCGATCTCGCGGCCGTCGACGAAGATGCCTCGCGGGATTTGGTGTCGGAGCAGCGTCGGCCGATCTTCGGCGCAGTACTCGCGGAGGACGACGTCTGCGGGGTACTCGGCGCAGACCCTGCGCACGCGCTCCGCTTCGATTCCGCTCGTCTGACAGAAGCCGTTCCAGAAGAGGTCGACCGTCACGCGCCCCGGCACAGGCTCGAAGTCGTAGCGCGGCTCCAAGAAGCGTGGCGGCGAAGCACCCTGCTGAAGGGGCCTCCAGAGAAGGACCTCGCGGCCGCGTTCGTCGACGGCGCGGAAGCCGACGGACTCGAAGAAGCCGGCTGGCAGAAACCACTCCGCCCCGGGTAGATCTCGGTACGCTGTCGTCACGACGGCCAGGCGTCGCTCCGCTCGAGCGCCCTCGACGACCGCCTCGACGAGTCTGCGGCCCGCTCCGACGCCGGCTGCCTTCTTCATGACGTACAGGCAAGGCAGCGTCATCATCCCTTCGCCCAAAGGGCCCCACGAGGCCCGCTCGATCGGGACTCCGTAGGCAAACCCCGCGGGATCGCCGTCGAGGACGGCGACGGGGAAAACCGCGCCGTCCGCTCTCAGGCGTCGAAAGAGACTCCTACGACGGGCCGCACAGGCGTCGATCTCGGCGGACTCGGCGACGTGCGAGCAGCACGACACGAACGCCTCGTCCTCGGGCTGCATGGGTCGGATCACAAGCACGGTCGTCACCTGACAGGCATCCTAGCACAGGTGTGGGCGGTGGATCTCGCCTGCGACGAGGTGGCCAAGGCCTTTGCCCGCTCGGCGGTGCCTTCTGCCCGCTCGGCGGTGCCTTCTACCCACTCGGCCACGTCTTCTGGCCGCTCGGCCATCCCTTCTGGCCGCCCGGCCATCCCTTCTGGCCGCTCGGACCGGGCCGAACGTCCCCTCGGAATCGTGGAGCCGACCTTGGGCCGAGGGGTCTGCGGCCGCTACGCTCGGGGTACGGTCATGCGGAATCAGGACGACTCGGTGAGACGATGAGGTGGACACTGCTCGCCGGCCTTCTGGCCGGAGCGGCGTTATGCGTCGTCGCGGCGATCTACATCCCTTCCGTTTCCCGGCCCGAGGGGTACGCGGGGTACGACGCGCTCGATCGCGTCCGCGCCGGCCTGCCTTCAACGGTAGGCGCCCTCGAAGCGCTTGCCGAGCGTCAGGACGGGGCGGGATGGCAGGCGCGGCTTCTCGCGGCGCGAACTCGGGCCGCCTCCGGCGACTTCGCTGCGGCCGCCGCACACCTGCGCGCCGCCGTGGCGCTCCACCCGACCGTCGACGTCCAGAAGGAGCTTGCGACCGTGCTCGAGGCCGCGGGAGATCGCGGCGGCGCACTGGCCGTCTGGGAGAAGCTCCTTCCGAAGAGCGATGCCGTGGACGCAGTTCTCAGGCTGGAGACGAACAGCGTCCGTCTGGCTTCGCTGTTGGTGTCCGCGGGAAGACCGACGACCGCCCTCTCGCTCGTGACTCCCGCCTTCATCGTCGACGCACGCCTCGTCCGGGCCCGCGCCCTTGCCGCGCTCGGGCGGTCCACCGAGGCCGTCGAGGAGTTCGAGCGGTACTTCGTCGACCGGCCGAACGAGACTGGCGTGCGAATGGAGTACGGGCGCGCGCTCGAACGGGCAGGGAACCAGGAAGCCGCCCTTGCGGCGTACCGAGCGCTCGGCGCCTCAGGGGCATACCGCGCGGGGATGCTGCTTGAAGCGATGGGGCGGACCCGCGAGGCCGCAGACGCCTACCTGCGCTCGCCCGATCTTGAGGCGCGATGGTGCGGCGCGCGCCTGCTCGAGTCCTTGGGGGACGACGCTTCGGCCCTTGCGGTCTACGACCAGCTGGCCGTCAGCACACACCGAGTGCACGACGACGCCGCGTTGCGCGCTCTACTCCTCCACCGCAAGCGAGGCGATGCCGCCCGGGCAGCGGAGAGGGAAGCAGCTCTTCCCGCGGCGTTCCGGTGGATCCTCGGCTCGTACGAGCCTCCCGTCGCGCCGCGCCCGGAGCCTGGCGGGTCCGCGCCCGACTCGGTGCGAACCGCCGACGTACTCCTGCGCCGCGAGGGGTTCGCGTGGGCCGACGTGGAGCTCGAGTTCGCTCTCGCCGCGGCGGACGGGAGCGAGAGACTGGCCATCGGCCGATGGTACGCGCGGCACGCCGATCCCCACGCGGCGTTCGGCGTCGCGGGGGCTCTCCTCCACGAGCGTCCCACCCGGGACGTCTACGAGCTTGCCTACCCCAAGCCGTGGTGGCCGACCGTGCAACGCTGGGCCGAGGAGTACGGCGTCGACCCGCTCCTTGCGCTCGCCGTCATGCGCGAGGAGTCGAACTTCCTGCCCACGGCGGTCTCGTCCTCCGACGCGCGGGGACTGATGCAGCTCCTGCCCTCCACGGGACGATGGATCATCGAGTCGCGACTGAACCTCACGTACAGCGACGAGGTCCTGTTCGACCCTGAGACCAACATCCGCTGCGGGATCTACTTCCTCGGCTCGCTCCTGCGGCAGTTCGGCGGAGACACGGCGAAGGCGGTCGCAGCGTACAACGGCGGCCCAGGCAACGTCAGCCGGTGGATCGCCGCGGCCCCCGACGCGTCCGCGGCGGATTTCCCCTCCCTCCTCACCCTCGTCCAGACCCGCGAGTACCTAGTCAAAGTGCTGGACGCCTGGCTCGTCTACAGGACGCTGTACGGCGAGGCCGGCGACGCGTAGCCTTCGATCGCAGACACTTCGCCCGGCGCCGCGCTCCGGCGCGCAGAGTCCCGTACCGTGGGATCCCGATCCCAAGCCGGTCGGTATAATCGCCGTGCCTCGACCGAGGCGGGAGGGACCATGGCGAACTACCGGATCGCGATGCTGCCGGGCGACGGAGTGGGGGGCGACGTGCTGGCCGCCGCGAAGCGCGTGCTGGATGCGGTGGGACTGAAGGCCGACTACCAGCACGGGGACATCGGCTGGGAGTTCTGGAAGTCGGAGGGGAATCCGCTCCCCGATCGCACCATCAAGCTCCTGAAGTCGACGGATGTATGCCTGTTCGGAGCCATCACGTCCAAGCCGAAGGAGGAGGCCGCCGCGGAGCTGTCTCCATCCCTGGCGGGCAAGGGCTACACGTACTCGAGTCCCATCGTCGGCCTCCGACAGCTGTTCGATCTGCACACGAACATGCGGCCGTGCAAGGCATACCCCGGAAACCCGCTCAACCTGCGCGACGACATCGACCTCGTCGTCTTCCGCGAGAACACGGAGGACCTGTACTCCGGTGTAGAGTGGCACCCGATTCCTCCGGACATCCGGAAGGCGTTCGGCCTTCACCCCAAGATGAAGCGCTTCGACGCCGTACCGAACGAGGACATGGCGATCTCTGCACGGATTGTCACGCGCGGCGGTTGCCGACGGATCCTGAAGAGCGCGTTCGAGCACGCGAAGAAGTACGGCTACAAGACCGTGACCGTGGTCGAGAAGGCGAACGTGATCCGCGAGACGTCGGGGCTCATGATCCGCGAGGCGCGAGCGATGGCGAGCGAGTACCCGGAGATCCGGCTTCTCGAAACGAACATCGACGCGATGTGCATGTGGCTCGTCAAGAATCCTCAGGACTATGGGATCCTCGTGTCGACGAACCTGTTCGGCGACATCATCTCCGACCTCGCGGCCCAGCTCGTGGGCGGGCTCGGGTTCGCCTCGGCGGGGAACATCGGCGATTCCTACGCCGTGTTCGAGCCGACGCACGGCTCGGCGCCGAAGTACGCGGGCATGAACAAGGTGAATCCGATCGCCACGATCCAGGCCGCCCGCCTCATGCTCGACTACCTCGGCGAGCACGAGAAGGCGCAACGAATCGAGCGAGCCATCGCTCGGGTCGTTGCCGAGGGGACGGCGCGAACGTACGACATGGGGGGGACGACGACGACGAGCGGCATGGCCGACGCCGTGATCGCGGCGCTCGCGTAGGGAGGGACGATGACGTCGATCAGTCGCAGAATGGCCCAGTTCGCCCTCGGGCTTCGGTACACCGAGATCCCCGAAGCGGCGCGACACGAGGTGAAGCGGTTCCTGCTCGATTCCATGGGCTGCGCCCTCGCCGCCGTCGACCACGAGGACATGCTCCAGGCCTACGAGTACGTTCGCCGGGTGGGCGGGAAGCCGCAGGCGACGATCATCGGGCACGGGACGCGAACCGACATCGCGAACGCCGCGCTCTTGAACGCCCTCCTGATCCGCGCCATGGACTACAACGACATCTACTGGAAGCAGGACCCGAGCCACCCCTCGGACATCCTCCCCGCTGCGCTGGCGCCGGCCGAGTTCCGCGAGCTGGACGGCAAGGAGCTCATCGTCGGGATGCTGATCGCCTACGAGCTTGAAATGCGCCTGTGCCTCGCAGCGACGCCCGGCGTGCGCGAAGTCGGATGGCACCACGCGACCTTGACCCAGTTCGTGAGCCCCATCGTCGCCGGGCGGATGCTCGGCCTCTCCGAGGATCAGGTGGTCGCGGCGTGCGGGATCAGCGGCTCCAGCCACTTCACTCTAGGCGGCGTTGTCGCTGGGCATCTAACGAACATGAAGAACACGGCCGATCCGATGGCGACGGAGGCCGGCGTGCGCGCCGCCGTGCTCGCGTCCACCGGGTACACCGGGCCCGTCGAGCTGTTCGAAGGGAAGGAGGGCGTGTTCCGCGTCCTCGGCAACGTGACGTGGGACCCGGAGGCCATGACCCGCGAACTCGGCTCGGAGTTCCTCATCACCGAGTGCGGCTACAAGGCATTTCCGACGGAGGCGCTCACGCACCAGCCGATCACCGCCGTGCTCGAGGTCATGGAGGAGAACGGACTCGACCCCCACGCCATCGGATCGATCCTCGTCAAGACGACGACGCGCGGGGCCGACATCCTCTCCGACCCGTCGAAGTACGACCCCAAGACGAAGGAGACGGCCGACCACTCTCTCCCCTACTGCATCGCCGTCGCCGCCGCGAAGGGGAACGTCCTGCCCTCGGACTTCGAAGCGGATGCGCTCGCGGATCCGTTCGTGCGGAGCCTGCTCGGGAAGATCCAAGTCACGGCTGACCCGGCGATCGACGCGCTCTTCCCCAAGGTGAAGCGCGCCGTCGTCACGGTGACGACCGAGGAGGGTCGATCGTTCTCGCGCCAGGAGGACTTCGCCAAGGGAAGCCCCGAGCGGCCGCTGTCCGACGACGATGTGGCGGAGAAGTTCCGGTCGAACGCGTCCGCCACCCTTTCCGATCGGAAGATCGAGCGCATCGTGGAGGGCACGTTCCGACTCGAGGAGTTCGAGGCGACGCGTGACTACATGCGTCTTCTGGCGCGAAGCCGGTAGGCCCGAAGCGCGGTTCCCTCGACGGCGATGAAGACTCGATCCGCCGAACGGGTGCGGCGCCGGCTGCTCGCGTGGTACGCCGCCGAGGCGCGGGATCTTCCCTGGCGCCAAACGTCCGATCCCTACACCATCCTTGTCTCCGAGATCATGCTCCAGCAGACCCGCGTCGACACCGTGCTTCGGTACTACGGGCCGTTCCTCAAGCGGTTTCCCACGGTCCAGCGCCTCGCCTCCGCGCCCATCGGCGACGTGCTCAAGGTGTGGGAAGGTCTCGGCTACTACCGCCGCGCCCACAACCTGCACCGAACCGCTGTCGCCGTCGTGCGCAAGCACGGCGGCGTCTTTCCAGACTCGGCCGACGGTCTGGCCCGACTGCCGGGCATCGGGCCGTACACGGCCGCGGCGGTCGCGTCGATCGCGTTCGGCGCCGACGAGCCCGCGCTTGACGGCAACGTCATTCGAGTCATCTCGCGGCTCTTGTGCGTGGCGGGGGATCCCGCCCGGGCGGCGACGCGCGCAACGCTTCGCGCCGCCGTTGGACGACTGGTTCGAGGGGGCCAAGCGGGAGCCGTGAACCAGGCACTCATGGACCTCGGTGCCCGCGTCTGCACCGCGCGGGCGCCTCGCTGCGCCTCGTGCCCCATCGCGTCTGAATGTAGTGCACATCACACAGCCACCGTCGGCCGCTTCCCGCAGAGGCCAAGGAAGGCGAGCACTCCGCATCGCGACGTCGTCGCCGGCGTGATCCGGGAGCGCTGGCAGGGACCGAGTCAGCGGCGGGCCCGCGTGCTCATCGCCCAGCGCCGAGCCGGCGACATGCTCGGAGGTCTGTGGGAGTTCCCCGGCGGAACGGTCGAGGCAGGGGAGACGTTTGAGAAGGCGCTACGCCGTGAGCTGCGTGAGGAGCTCGGCATCGAGGTCGTCATCGGCCCGCGCCTGACAACCGCCGAGCACGCCTACTCGCACTTCCGAATGTCCCTTCACGTCTACGACTGCCGCCACACGGGCGTCCGACCGCGGACCCTGGGGTGTGCAGATCTCGCCTGGGTGACGCTCCAGGGCGTCGAACGCTACCCCCTCTCCGTTGCTGACCGCCAAGTCCTGCGGGCTGTGGCGGCCGCCGACCCGTAGGTGCTGGAGCAAAGCAAAGCGCCCG
>CAZWQN010000052.1:0-5592 GCA_964635895.1 uncultured Thermotogae bacterium
CCAGAGCTCGTCTGCGATGACGGCTCTGGTGATTGCCCTGGGAGGAGCCGGGTTGATCACGCTCCCTGCGGCGATCGCCATGGTTCTCGGCGCGAACATCGGCACCACGGTGACGGCGCAGATTGCCTCGATCGGCTCGTCGCTTTCGTCTCGGCGGCTGGCGGTCGCTCAGCTGCTTGTGAACGTGCTCGGTGTGGCGGTCTTCGTCCCGTTCCTTCCCTGGTACGCGAGGGTGATCGCGACGACGTCGTCGTCGCTGACGCGCCAGATCGCGAATGCCCACACGATCTTCAACGTGGTGGTGACTCTCGCCCTGATCCCGTGTGTCGGACTCCTCGTGCGGCTGGTCGTGAAGCTTGTGCGGGGCCGGGAGAAGGCTGCTGCTGCTGCGCCCGTGTTTCTTGGCGAGCAGTTCCTTGGGACCCCAGCCTTTGCCGTGCATCAGGCGCAACGCGAACTCCTGCGCATGGGCGAGATGACGGTGACGATGATCCGCGCCTGCAAGGACGGGATCCTGAACCGCGATCCCGCCAGGACGGCGGAGGTCGGCGAGGTGGAAGAAGCGGTCGACGGCCTCAAGGACTCGGTGGACGGGTTTCTCGATCGGATCGACGGCAGCGCGCTCGGCGGGAAGGACGAGCGTCGGCTCCACGTGCTTCGCCACATCGTCGCCGACGTTGAGCGGGTGGGCGATCAGGCGGTCAACATCGTCGTGCGCGCCGAGAAGCTCCTGGCGGGAAACCGCGGGCTGTCCGAGCCGGCGGCCGAGGAACTCGCCGACATGTTCGACCGGGCGATCGAGCTCTACGGGCTCTCCCTCGCGGCGCTCGAGGCCGAGGACATCGAGGAGGCGAGGCGGGCTCTCGACCTCGAGAAGCATCTCGACGAGCTCGAGAGACGGTACAAGGGGCATCACGTCGAGCGCCTGGAGACCGAGGAGTGCGACCCGGAGGCCGGGATCCTGTTCGTCGAGATCCTCCACAACCTCGAGCGAATCGGCGATCACGCCGCGAACATCGCCGGCGACGTCCTCGTCATCCACCCCGCCGTGGACTAGAGGCCCGCTTTCTCGTGCGCCGAAGCGACCTTGCGCACGAGCCGGTTCGACGCTCCCCTGCGATCGTCGATGTGCAGGGAGATCGAGACGCGGCCGCACGTCTCGAGCAAGCGCAGGCGGCACGCGTTGACGACGTTCATCACGTCGTCCCACTCGCCTTCGAGATTCGTGCCCATGGCGTGGTACTCGTGCCGCAGGCCCGACGCTTCGATGATTCGGTACGCCTCGGCGACGCTGCCGCTCAGGCTCTCGCCGCGCCCGATCGGGGCGATGCTGAAGTCGACGATCATTCGGTCCTCCTCTTCTCTCGCGCTAGTGCGAGACCTCGTACGCGAGCACGAGACTCGGCTGCTCGCCCGTGCCGTCGATCGTGACGGTCCGCGCGGCCGGGTCGACGGTGACGAGGGCCCACGAGGGCGGCCTTCCGTGGTCGACAAGCGCTGCAAACGTGACGTAGTAGACGCCGCCGACCTGGCTCTCGCGGAAGGCGTGATCGTGCCCCTGAAACACCGCGACGACGTCGAGGTCGGCGGATAGAGCGGCCTGCACGTCCGGCTGGTTGGCGACGAGCGGGCGGTTCCACTCCTCGACGTACGTGTCGAGCATCTGATGGACGAAGACGATCGTCGGGCGATCGGAGCGGGTGAGGTCGTCGCGCAACCACTCAAGCTCTGTCGCAGGCACGAAGCCGGCGACGCCGGTGTAGGTCCGCGCGAGGTCGGTTCCGTCCTCGGCGAACTGGACGTCCAACACGACGAAGTGGACACCCCGGACGTCGAAGCTGTAGTAGGTCCGGTCGATCCCGAGGATCTCGCAAATCGCCGCCTTGTCGAGGTTGTAGAGATCGTGATTCCCCAGGACGTGGTATCGGGGGCCGTGGAACGCAGCGTAGAGCCCGTCGGCCCACGCAAGGATCTCCGGGATGCGTGCCGGGTCCCCGGGATCGGTGCCGAGGACTACCCACCCGTTGACGAAGTCGCCCAGCTGTACGACGAAGTCGACCGCCTGCGCGTTCATCGCATCGCAAAAGGCGCCGAGTCGCTCCGCCGTATGGGTCATCCACTTCCCCTCGAGCGGCGAGTCGCGATCGTGGGCGTGGAGATCCGTGAACAGGCCGAAGCGGACGGGGGCCGCGTCGTGGGCCGTGATGCGGCTCGCGGCATCCTCGGCGGTGTCGGCGCCGCCGCCGAAGACCGCTAGGATGAGGAGCAGGGTCGTCGCTACGCACGCCAGGCCGCGCCTTGTTGAGCGGTTCACGCGTTCCTAGTAGGTGAGCTCGAGGCTCTCTTGAAGCCCCGTGCCGTCGATGCGGATCGTCCGGGCGACGGGGTCGAGGCTGACCGCGGCCCACGATGGCGGCGTCGGAACCTCGTGGTCGACCATGCCGGCGAAGGTGACGTAGTGGATCCCGTCCATCACGGTGTGGGCGGAGTCGTGCGTGTGCCCCTGGAACACAGCGATGACCCGGCCGGAAGCAACGAGAGCGGCACGCACTTCGGCGGCGTTCGAAATCGGCGGCCCGCCGGCGAGGAGTTCGAACGCGAGGTCAAGCGGCTGGTGGACGCAGACGATGGTCGGCTTCTCGGTCGAGGCGAGGTCGGTGCGCAGCCACTCGAGTTCGGCAGGCGGGATCGTGCCCTGAACCATCCAGCTCACGTGCTCGTAGTCCTGGCCGCTCTTGTTGAACTGCGCGTCGAGGATCACGAGGTGATAGCCGCCGACGTCGAAGCTGTAGTAGACGGACGGGGTCCCGGTGCCGGCGAGGAACTGCGACTTGGACAGGTTGTACACGTCGTGGTTACCGAGCACGTAGTGGATCTCGCCGGGAAAGCCGCGCAGAAGGGTGACGGCGTGGTCGAGGAGCGCCGGGACGCGTGCCGGATCCCCGAGCTCGGCGCCCATGACGAAGACCCCGTTGACGAGGTCGCCGAGACTGATCACGGTGTCGGCTGGCCACGCGGTCATCGCTGCGACGAATGCCGCGAGGCGCGGCTCGTAGTTCGTCATGACCTTGTGCTCGTTAGGCGAGTTTGTGTCGTGGACGTGAACGTCGGCGACGATGCCGATGCGGACGACTCCCGCCGAGTCGGACGCGACGAGCGACGAAGCGGTGACGAGAAGAAGGACGAGGACGGCGGATACAGAGACCAGCTTTCGCATCTTGACCTCCCGGAATCTCGAGACGCGGCGATAGCCTAGCGGGTGCACGGCGGGGCGACAAGGCTCCCCGGGGGACACGGGCGGTGGTCGGCCTACGCGGCGGTTCGGCCCCACTCGACACCGAGCTCGAAGCCGCGAAGGTTCGCAGCGACGACGGGGTCTGGCTTCCCGGCGAAGACAGCGCCGATGCTGTCCCGGAGAGCCTCCTCCGGGAGACCGAGGAACGGCGACGCCGCGCCGAGAACAACGAGGTTGCTCGCCTGCGGTGATCCGGCCTGCTCGGCGAGGAGCGCGGCGTCGACGAGGCGGTGCGGGTGGATCGTCCGCAGCTCGTCGCAGATTCGATCAACGTCGGGGTAGTTGGGGAGGTTGCGGAGCGGGCGGGTGTCGGAGACGAGGGCTCCGCCGAACCTGAGGTAGGGGAGGTAGCGGAGCGCCTCCATCGGTTCGAGGGCGAGGACGAGGTCCGCGGTTCCCTCGCGAACGAGGTCGGAGTAGATGCGGCGGTCGCTGTACCGGACGTGGCTCTGCACGACGCCGCCGCGCTGGGCCATGCCGTGAACCTCGGCCTGCTTCAGGTGGAGCCCGAGCGCGCGGGCCGCCTCTCCCAGCACGGCGGCGACGGCGAGGAGTCCCTGACCTCCGACACCGGCGAGGATGACGTCGCGCTTCATTCCGTCTCCCCTGCCGGGGTGCGGCGTGCGGCGCGCTTGGCGGTCTGGATGCACTCGCGTCGGGCAATCACGACCGACGGCCCTTCGTGATGGATCTCCTCGTTGAGGATGGCGACGTTCTGTGCGTGGTTCCGCGGGTGCGGCTCGATGACGCGGATGTGGGCTTCGTCCACACCGAGCCCCCGGCAGATGGAGACGAGCCGGTTCTCGGCCGCCGAGCGCTGTCCGCCGGTCATCGCCACGGTCAGGTTGTCGACGATGATCACGGTGACGTCCGCCCCGGCGTTGACGACGTCGAGGAGCCCCGTCATCCCCGAGTGCGTGAAGGTTGAGTCCCCGATGAGGGCTATGGCCGGACGCAGCCCGGCCTCCGACGCGCCCTGAGCCATCGTGATGGACGCGCCCATCTCGACGCATGTGTCGATGACCCCGTACGGCGGAAGAGCGCCGAGCGTATAGCAGCCGATGTCGGAGAAGACGCGGGCAGAGTCGCGGCGCGATGCAAGGACCTCGGCGATCACCCTGCACGTGTCGGCGTGAGGACATCCTGGGCACAGGGCCGGCGGGCGTGGCGCGGGGAGCGAGGACGGCGGCCGGCGGTCGAGCCCGCGGAGGCCGAGAGCCGCAGCCACGACGTCCGGCGAGAGCTCTCCCGTCCGCGGGACGTCGCCGGTGAGTCGGCCGGAGACGGCGGGCGACGTGCGCGGCGGGAGCCCGCGCAGCTTGGCTTCCACGTACGGGTAGCCGTCCTCGAGCACGAGGATCCGCGCGCAGTGGCCGACGAGCCACTCGATCGAGCAAGCCGGAAGCGGGTACTGGCCGATCTTGAGGACCGGATGACCAGGGGCGCCGTCGGTCACCTCGAGGAGGTAGTTGTGGGCGATGCCGCACGCCACGATGCCGAGCGCGGGGTCGCCGTCCGTCGACAGGTGGTTGAACGGGCTTTCCTCGCTCTCGCGGACGAAGTCGGGCTGGCGCTGGACGAGGCGCTCGTAGCTCCGACGGGCGATGGCGGGCAGCAGGATGAACCGCTCGGGCTGCTCGGGCCGCGACGTCGGGTTCTGGGGACGGCGCTGGCCTGTCGTGACCGTCGCGCGCGAGTGCGCCAGTCGTGTCGTCAGGCGGACGAGGACCGGCACACGATGTCGCTCCGACAGGTCGAAGGCGTTCGCCGGGACGGCGTACGCCTCCTGTTGGTCGGACGGCTCGAAGCACGGGACCAGAGCGAGGTCCGCGTACAACCTCGAATCTTGCTCGTTCTGGGAGGAGTGCATCGACGGATCGTCGGCGACGCTGATCAACAGGCCGCCGTGGGCTCCGGCGATCGCCGCGTTCACGAACGGGTCGGCGGCGACGTTGAGCCCTACGTGCTTCATGCTCGCCATCGCGCGCCGCCCGGCGTAGCTGGCTCCGAGCGCTGCTTCGAGGGCCGTCTTCTCGTTCGCGGCCCAGCGGCAGCGGATACTGCCGGTGCATGCCTCGGGGCTGCGCAGGATGTGCTCGGTGATCTCCGTCGACGGCGTGCCGGGGTACGCATACGCGGCGGACAGCCCGGCGTCGATGGCACCCTGCGCGAGTGCCTCATCCCCGAGCAAGAGCTGCGTCGTCATGCGAGCCACTCTCCGTGTCCACGTGACTTCCCTAGGTTCCGTGCAGAAGAAGGGTGGAGAGCATACGCGGCTCATGAATGGGCCGCAAACG
>CAZWQN010000052.1:5692-8404 GCA_964635895.1 uncultured Thermotogae bacterium
GGGCCGCAAACGTGCACGATGGGCGGGGGCGCAAGCGCAGGCAAGAGGCGGGGCCGCGATCGACGGAGTCCGCGCGGAGGAAGCAGCACGGCGCGGAAGACCCGCAACGGCAGCGGCGATTGTTGCTCCCTCCGCGAGCGCCCGATATACTGCGCAACACCACTTTTCGTTTACCCAAGGGGGACATCGACATGGGGCAGGCTCGGACCATCTGCTTGGTGGGGCATTCCGGCTGCGGCAAAACGGCCCTTGCCTCCGCGCTCCTGACGCGCGCGGGCACCAAAGAGCAGATCACGCTGGACGCGTCGCCGGAGGAGAAGGCGCGAGGTCACACGCTCGACATGGGCTTCGGCGCGTTCCACGCGGACGGCGTCGCGATCACTCTCCTCGACACGCCGGGGGGCGACGAGTTTGTCGAAGAGATGTACAAGGGAGTCCCCGTCGCCGATTTGACGCTCCTTGTGGTGAGCGCGGAGAAGGCGGTCGAGGTCGTCACCGAGCGGGCGTGGGAGCTTTGCGGGGGCGCCAAGCGCCCGACGGTCGTCCTTGCGAACCAGATGGACAAGGAAAACGCCGACTTCGACGCGGCCGTGGGCGCCATGAAGAGCCACTTCGAAGCGAAGCTGGTCCCCGTCCAGATTCCGATTCGGAGCGGAGGGAGCTTCACCGGCCTGATCGACCTCGTGTCGAATCGACTCGTTCACTTCGCTGACAAGGGGATGAAGGAGATCCCGGCGGAACTGGCCGAGGACGCGGAGATGGCGCGCGCCGCGCTCCTGGAAGAGGTCGCGACCGTCGACGACGAACTGATGATGAAGTTCCTCGACGAGGCCCCGATCAGCGAGGCGGAGATCGTCCGGGCACTCGTGAAGGGGGTCTCGGCGGGCGCCATCGTGCCGGTTCTGTGTTCGTCGGTTACGGAGGGGAAGGGGCTGGATCAGCTCGTGAAGGCGTTCGTCGGCTACGTCGGCGAGCGGCCCGGGAATGCGAGCGCTCCGTGCCGGGTCGTGGCGTTCAACCTTGCGAGCGACCCGTACCTCGGACGGCTCTCGTTCGTGCGCGTTCTCGACGGGACGATTCAGGAAGGCAGGGGGCTTGTGGACGTCGTGTCCGGTGCCAAGGTCGACGTGCGCGACCTCTACGCCCTTGAGGGGACAAAACAGAAGCGCGTGCCGCAGGCGGGGCCTGGCGAAATCGTTGCCATCGCCAAGGCGGAGCACATTGCCCTCGGCGCAACGCTTGGCGCAAGCCAAGGCGGAGAACCGTTCCCGTTGCCGGAGTTCCCCAAGCCGGTGTTCTCGCGGACGATCGTTCCGAAGAGCCAGGCGGACGTCGATAAGATGGGCGCGGCGCTGAAGGAGATCGCAGCGACGAAGGCGACGATCGTCGTGGAACGCGACCCCGTGACGAAAGAGCTGACCCTGCACGGGATGGGCGACGTTCACCTGTCCGTGTTCATCGAACGGCTCAAGAGTCGCTACAACGTCTCGCTCGAGACGCGACAGCCGCGGATTCCGTACAAGGAGACGATTCGGAAGAAGGCGGAGGCCAAGTACCGCCACAAGAAACAGACGGGTGGCCGCGGTCAGTTCGGCGAGGTCTACCTTCGCCTCGAACCGTACAAGGGCGAGGGCGGGTTCAAGTTCGTCGACGAGATTAAGGGAGCGGCCATTCCGGGTCAGTACGTGCCCGGCGTGGAGAAGGGCGTCCTCGAGGCCCTCGAGCAGGGGAGTCTCGCCAAGTTTCCCGTGACGGACGTTCTGGTCGCGGTCTTCGACGGCAGCTTCCACCCGGTGGACTCCTCCGAGCTGGCGTTCAAACTGGCGGCGCGGGGCGCGTTCCGCGACGCGTTCGACAACGCCGAGCCGTGTCTCCTCGAACCGATCATGTCGGTGCGGGTGCGCGTGCCGGAGGAACACACGGGCGACATCATCAGCGACATGAACGGTCGCCGCGGGCGAATCCTGGGGATGGAGCCGGCGGGAAAGACGACGGTCATCGTGGCGGAGGCGCCGCTGGCTGAGCTGTTGAACTACGCGCTCGACCTCAAGTCGCGCACGCAGGGGCGAGCCACGTTCCAGATGGAGTTTGCGAGATACCAACAGGTTCCTGGCAACATCCAGGAGAAAGTCGTCGCGCAGGCCCAGACCGAGCAGGAATGAACGTCGCGCAGCACATGCAGCGGGATGCCGTGACCGCCCTTCCCTCGACCACGGCCGGTACCGTCCGCAAAGTGATGGAGGAACACGGGTTCGGCGTGCTCCTGGTCGCGTCCGAGGACGGGAACCTGCGGGGGTTCGTCACCCGCGCGTCGCTCAAGGGAGTCCTCGACTGGGAGGCTCCGATCGAGTCGGTTGCTCACCCGGTGAAGTTCTCCGTGTCGCCGACGGATACGCTGGAAAAGGCGACCCTGATCATGCTCGAGAATCGTCTCGTGCTCCTGCCGGTGACGGAGGAGAACCGCCTGGTGGGCGTGATCACGCAGAGCGCCGTGCTGCGTGGCCTGGCGGATGGTCTCGGCATCGGGCTCGAGGGAACGCGGATGCAGCTGCGGCTTCGCGCGGGATCCGAGGAGCTGTACCGCGTTCTCGACGTCCTGCGGGCACACAACGTCCACATCGTGAGCATGACGAACGCGTCGGCAAACGGGGAGCATCGCGACGTGATCCTGCGTGTCCAGGGGATCGGCGATCGCGAGGAGCTGCGCGCCGA
>CAZWQN010000053.1:0-8260 GCA_964635895.1 uncultured Thermotogae bacterium
AGTCGGAACGGGGACTCCTGTCCCGGGGAGTCCCCGTCGATCCTCTACCGCTAGCGCGCGTTGACGAACAACTGCTTCATCTCCGCCGGGGCATAGACGTCAAACTGGACAATGCTGAGGACATCGATGTGCGCCTGGCTACCCGGATTGATGCACCACGTGTTGCCGATCTGGGTCTTGTAGCTGCCGAGTACGACGGCCTCGTGGCAGTGGCCGCTCAGCACGAGGTACGGCTGCGCTCGCTCGATGAAGCGGGCAACCTCCGAACTGCCGACGTGGTCGGGCAAGCGCAGCAACTCGCACCGTCCCTGGGGTGGCATCCAGTCCAACGGCGTTCCGTACGGGGGCGCATGGAAGATGTGGATCGTCTGTTCCGGGATGTAGATGAGGTCGTCGCCATCCCGCTCGTTCCTAAGGAACTCCGCGTAGTCCTCGAGATCATCGGCGATCGTCGTGGTCCCGAGCCGATCGACCGTCCGCGTCCCCGCTTCGTAGATGTCGACGCAGGAGTCCATGCCGAGCGGGCGCAGTCGCACGCGGTTCTCGTACTTCACCCAATCGACAAGGAGTCCAGAGCCCGGCGGCACATAGGGGTACCCCGTCACGTACAGCCGGGGAATTTCGCCGGGGAAGAACGCGTGCATCTGTCGGGAATCCTCGAGTTCGACAAGCCGCCCGTTCACGAGGTGAAACCCCGGAGTCGCGGCGTCGAAGTCGGACAACAGCGGCTCGTTGGCTCGGCAGTCGTCGTTCCCCATGATGGCGTATACGTGCGTGTGGCGATGCGTCGCGAGAAAGCTTTCGAAGAGGGGAATAAACACCCTTCGGATGAACGTCCTCTGAGATGCGACGAGGCTCGACTCTTCGTCTGCATCATGAGGCTCTCCGCTCCTTGGAAGGAGGTCCCCCGTAAGGAACACCGAGGAGATGCGCCAGCTGTCGACGATGCGCAAGAGAAGCTGGTACAGGTCAGCGTTCCCATGGATGTCGGCGGCGACTATGGCATGCATCGTGGAATCTAGAGTACGCGGGGACTGTCACTTGTCAAGATGCGTAGGAACCAATAGCGTGTTACCGTGTGCCATCTGACAGCAGGGTGCACCGAGGAAAGGAGCCATGATGTCGGGGGATCGTCAGGACGGGAGCAAGGTGTACGAGAACGTTGTCGCGCAGTTCAATCGCGCCGCGAAAACCATGGGACTCGATCCGTCGATCCGGGAAATCCTGGCCACCACGGCCAATGAAGTCGTTGTCCACTTTCCGGTCCGGCTGGATAGCGGCCAGATCGAGATGTTCACCGGGTACCGGGTGCAGCACAACAACGCGCTTGGGCCGTACAAAGGAGGCCTCCGTTACCATCCGGCGGTGGACATCGACGAGGTGCGGGCGCTGGCGACGTGGATGACGTGGAAGTCCGCCATCGTCGACATCCCGTTTGGAGGCGCCAAGGGCGGCGTTCAGTGCGACCCTTCGAAGTACTCCCAGGCGGAGTTGGAGCGACTGACAAGGAGGTTCGCCTTCGCCCTCGGGTGCAACATTGGCCCGGAGTACGACATCCCCGCTCCGGATGTCAACACGAACGCGCAGACCATGGCGTGGATCCTCGACACGTACCTATCCATGATGTCGCCCCAAGAGCGGAACCGGTGCGTTCACGTCGTCACCGGCAAACCGATTGAGGCGGGAGGCAGTCTGGGCCGAGAGAAGGCCACAGGACAAGGAATCGCCTACTGCATCGAGCAGTGGTCGAAGGATCGATCGTTCGACCTCTCCAGCGCGACGTGCTTCGTGCAGGGGTTCGGGAATGTCGGCTCATGGACGGCGCGTCTCCTCAAGCCATTGGGGGTAACCCTTGTCGCGGCGGAGGATCATACGGGCGCGGTGGCACACCCTGCGGGGATCGATCCGGACCGACTGGCTCAGTACGCTCGAGAACGAGGAGGGGTAGCCGGATTCCCCGGGGCGAAGCCGGTTGACCATCGCGAGTTCCTCGCGACGAAGGCGGACATTTTCGTCCCTGCGGCGCTCGAGAATCAGATCACGAGCGAGACGGCACCTCTCTTGACGGTCCGCCTCGTTGCAGAAGGGGCGAACGGCCCGACCGACATCCACGGCGACCGCATTCTGCAGGAGCGAAGGACTGATCTGATTCCTGACATCCTCTGCAATGCTGGCGGTGTGATCGTGAGCTATTTCGAGTGGTTGCAGAACAAGCGAAGCGAGTCCTGGGATCTTGAAGAGGTGGACGCCAAGCTCCGTCGGAGGATCCTCGGAGGATACGAACGAGTTCGCGCGGCGGCGGCGGAGTTCAAGACCGATTGGCGTACGGCAGCGTACATCGTCGCTCTTCGGCGACTCCACACGGTCTACACCCGGCGAGGCATCTTCCCGTAGGCAGTCCGCCCATTTCGCCACGCGGGGCGTGCCTGAGGGCGCCCGCTCCGAGACGACTTCCTTGTCACGCCGGACTCTGTGGCGTTCCCGACGCAGACGCGTCACTGTCGGGCGGGACGCGCTCCCCGAGGTGGAGCAGGCCCGGAACCGCAAAGGAGAACAGGCTGACGGCCACCATCACCGCCCCTGCAAGAACGTACCACAGAGGCACCCCGAACCGGTCCGCGAGCGGTCCGGCGGCGGCGAGGCCGAGCGGCGACGCCGCCGTCGCACCGCTGATCAGAATCGACATCACGCGGCCCTGCATCTCGTGCGGAACCGCCGCCTGAATGACCGCGGTCAGCGCGCCGTTCGAGATGGAGTTCGTGACCCCAACGACCCCTGCGGCGCCCACGGCAAACCAGAACTGGGCAGCGGGGAGGCCTCCCATCGCGGCAAACCCGATCCCCTCGAGGAACAGCGCCGACATCACCGTGACGATGCGCCGCTTGAAGCCGCCCCAGACTCCAAGGAGCACCCCGCCGAGCACGACACCGACCCCGAAGAGGGACTGCAGTTGGGCGAGCTGGATTACTCCGCCGCTCAAGTGGCGCGTGACGAGGAGCGGCATGAGCGAAACCGCCGGACTCGCGAACAGGTTGATGGCCGCCGCGGCAACGATGATCGCAAGAAGCGCCCGCCACCCGAGGACGAATCGAAGACCCGCTCGCAAGTCCGCGAGGAAGGACGATCTCCCTTGGGCCGCCGGATCCCGCCGTAGCGACGGAAGCTGGAGAAGGAGGAGGGGAGGGATCGCCAAGAAGGCCGTCGCGACGTCGACCGCGAGAACGCCATGGATGGGGAGGACCTCCAGGAGAACAGCGCCGAGCGGGGGCAGACAATCGAGGCCAGTCCGAACAAGCTCTGATTCAAGCCGCCGATCCTTGCTAGATGGCGATCGGGAACCATCATCGCCGTCGCGGCTTGCATGGCCGGCCAGTGGAAGGCTCCGCCCATCGATCGAACAAGAAGAGCGAGGTAGACGTGCCAGACCCGGGCGATGCCGAACGCGAACAGGAGCGCAAGGCCGAGCGTAGCAAGGGCGATGCCGCCGTCGGCGAAGACCATCACCCAGCGCCGATTCCAGCGATCGACGAGCGCGCCGGCGATCGGTGCGACGAGGATCTGCGGAAGAAGGGCTACGAGCGTGGCGCCGGCGAGGACGGTGGCCGAGCCGGTCGTCTGAGTGAGCCACCAGACGAGAGCGAACTGCACCAACTGGCTCCCAAAGAGGGAGAACGCCCGCCCTGTCCAGATTGCGATGAAGACCGATCGCCACCGAGCGAAGTCCCAAAGCCTCGCCATGCTCCTCCTTGATCGCGCGAGGGCCTACGAACACGATAGACCCTAGGACGTCGCTCCCTTCTTCGCCGCGAATGCCGAGCCCATGCGGTCGCCGAGCGCGCAGCAGCTTTCCTCAGTGACGACGAACGTGAACGGCTGCACGCCCGCGACGGACGGCTAGCCGCCGCTCCCAAGCACATCCTCGTCCGCCTTCACGTCGACGATTTCGCCGACGAAGAGCGCGTGGAGTCCTAGCTTGAGTAGGCCGACGAGCCGACACTCCAGGTTCAGGGGGAACTCCTTCACGTACGACGCGTCGACGAGGTCGCTCGCGACGGCCGTCAGACCGGCGGCCCTGAACTTGTCGCCGTCTCTCCCCGAGGTGACGCCGACGGGATCGGCCACCTCGACATGGCGTGTGGAAGGGATGTTGGCGGTGAACGCCCCGTGCTTGACGAGGCCGGCGTACGTGTACGTTGCCTGGCGCAGCGAAATCGAGACCGCCGGCGGCTTTGAGCAGCAGATCCCTCCCCACGCGACAGTCGTCAGGTTCGGGGCTCCGTCTGCGTCGTACGTGCCGACCGCCCACACCGGCGACGGCATGGCCAACGTCTTCCTGCCCAGGGATCGCTTCCCTTATCTCCTCCTCGACCGCCTACTCGCCGATCGCGACCGGCCCGAAGTTGACTCCGAGGCGGGGCGTCACGGTCACGTCCGACCCTCCGTAGTAGGCAACGATTCCCGTGAGTGAAGCGTAGCGTAGACTCACTTTCGCCTTGAGGGTCGCGTAGGAGAACCCGAGCGGGACGACATACGCCTCCGCAAAGGCGGCGAGACTGACGGACATCGCGGAGTCTCCCTCTCTGATCGTCGTCTGGAACACCGACACGACGGCGTCCACGTACGACTCCACGCCGGCCGGGCTCGCGTAGAGAGCCACGGAGTGCGTGATCCAGTGGTCACCGATCGCGAAGGTCGTGTCGAAGAACGCGTAGGGATCAACGCCATCAGCAATCGTGGCTCCCGCCCCGGCCGTGCAGGTGACCTCAACGTCGGAGACGGCGGCAGGGAGTCCCGCCGTCCAAACATCGCCCGACAGGTCCACGTCGAGCGGCCCAAACGTCTCGGCAATGAAAGAGAAGCCCGCCGTGGTTAGCAGGCGAAGGTCCCCAAGAGCGCACTCGAGCTCGAGCGTCTGCGAGTCTGCGATGTCGGGCCACACGTCGAACGTGGTCGTGTTCTTCACCCACCAGTCCTCGCTCTCGATGGTCAGGACGACACCCCCTCCGACGCCGAGGTCGGGGTACGCATCGCCCTCTGCGTAGAGCGTCCCGCTGAAGTTCGCCGCGTCGGCTGCGGCCGCAACACCGACACAACCCAGAACCAACACTGCGAGGAAACGTCCCCTCATCACCCGTACCTCCCCTTTGCGATGCGGACAGGAGTAGCGACAGGGAGAAGCCGAGAGAAGGACGGACTCCTCTTTCTCACTCCCTGGGTTCTCGGTCACTCGACCGGCCATCCCGCGCGCGCCTCGACCGCTCGGACGAGGGCGACGCCGAGCTCCCTCGCCCGTTCAAACGGGCGGAAGACATCGTCGTTCTCGGGATCGCCGTGCGCCCCCACGCCGAGGTGGGGGAAGGCATCGAGCAGGACGGGGCGCATTCCGACCAGGGTGGAGAAGTCGTGCAAGTACTCGAGAACCGCCTGCGGGTTCGAGTACTCGGCGACCGCGACCAGGCCGCACGGAATCCCAGCAAGCGGCGACGGCGTCCGGCAGGTCCCCGCCGTCTCGTGGAAGAAAGACATGGATTGGACTCGCTCGATGAAGGAGTGAAAGTGGGCCGGCGGGGCGCGGAAGTACTGCGGGGCCCCGAGGACCACGGCGTTTGCGTCGATCATCTTCGCGAGGAGCGGCTGGACGTCGTCCGTCGTCGCGCATTGATACGGGTGGGTCGAGCAGTATGTCGAGCACGTGACTCGACACGGAGCGAACGTCCGCTCCGCCGCCTGGACGATCTCGATTCCGACGCCGAGGGCGGCGCGTTCCATCGCTTCGACGACGCAATGGACGAGCCCCGCCGTATGGCAACCCGTCCTCATCGAGCCCACGATTCCGAGAACCCGCATGTCCTCTCCCTTACGCTCCCAGGCAACGGAGGCGGCTTGGGGCGGAGGATAGTAGCGGAGCGGGGTGCGCCTTGTCGACACGCCGCCAGCGCTCTCAGCAGCCGCTTGCGCTTGGTTTGGGCGCGGGCGCGGCCGGGGCCGCGGCTGCCGCGGACGTCGACGCGAGAACCCGAACGTTCACGGTTGCCACGACGGCAGGCGAGAGAGGCGTGTCATTGGCGCGGACGAGTTGAACCGACAAGAGATGCCGTCCGGAGGCCGTCAGGCGCCACGTATGGGATGCTTCGGGCGTGCTGAAGCACGACGACGACGGCGTGAGAGCTGGGCGACCCGGCGTCGTCGGAGGCTCGACGTCGAGGTAGTAGTGAAGGTGAGCGCCCTGTTCTGCGATGAGCCTGTTCGCGTTTTCGACGCGGACGGACACGGTCACGGCGCCCGCTGCCATCGTCGCGTCCGACGCGGGCGAGAGGATGGCGAGCGTGGGAGTCGCCGCGAACTCCGCGGTCAGTAGGACGTACGCGAGGGCCACGAGCGCGACCAAGGCACAGAGAAGGAGGAGTTCCTGCCAGGGCAGGGCCCGGCGCCTGCGGGATGCAAATCGGATTCCGCCATGCGCCGTGTACTGCGGAACGAGCGCCCGCTCGAACTCAGGGCCACACCCTCCTCGTCGGCTTGCCATGTTCCTCCTCTTCTGTCGGTGCGGCGCTGCAGCACCCCGCGGTGTGCACGCAGATCATCCTAAGCATGACGGCAACGCTGCGGCACCCGAAGGAACCCGTTCCCGCGGAGCGCACACGCGTGTCCGTTCGGTTTGAGGCTCCGACCGGGGCGCACGGTGAGCCGTCTCTCCGTTGGCGGAGACAGAGCGATCGAACGACCCTCTCGTTCGGGTGTCGAACGTCCGTGATCCGTCGAGGCTTTGTCCGGTCTCCGGCCGGGCGCCGACGGATACTGGAGCTTGAGGGGGGACCCTGAGAGCCCTATAACCGCCAGGGAAAACGGCGTGGCCAAGACGCGACAACCTGGCGGCCCTCATTTTCCGGGACCTGACAATCGCACGCTCTTCTGACATCTTCTCTTCCCCCGCGGCGTTCGGCGGAGTATCGTCACGGCGGAATGAGTCTCGTCGTAGCAGTCCGAGACGACCAGGACCTCGTTGTGGCGTGCGACGGCCGTGTGCTCAGCAACGACCTTTCCGTCATGGCGGAGGACGCGCCGAAGACACTCGCGCTCAATGCCGAGCTATGCCTCGGCTTGGCGGGCCCCACCCACGCGCTCCGTCACGTGCTCGCCTCCCTCGGCCTCCGCTGCCGCGGAGTCCACCCCGCCGACCTCCTTCGCGTCTGCCAGGAAGCTCGCTGCCCCGTCGACATCCGGTATGAGGACGCGCGATCGGAACTCAGCGGCGTCCTGCGATGGATGCTGCGGCGTGTCGCACCTTGCGACCGGGTCGGGCGGATTCCGTCGATCCTCCTCGCGGGGCGAAACGCCGGAGCGCCAACCTTGGCCGAATGGGAGTCTCCAACGTGGACCCCCGATCAGAGCCCACCGGCCGGGCGGTGGTCGGCCGTCGTCGGGCAGGTCCCGCCGCGTGGATCCCGCGCGCTCGAAGCGTTCCGAGAAATGGTGAGCGACGGCGCAATCCATCGCCCCGCCGAGGAGTGTCTCACGCACGCCGTCCGGCTCTGCGCCCGCTACTTCGGGCCGCGGGGACCGATCGGCGAAACCGTATTCCTGCGGCGCCTGTCGCAGAAGTTTCTGCTTGCGCGTGCCGGATAGTCGTTGCTTGCCCGGATCTCGGCGGGCGAGGTTGTCCCTCCGGCCGGGGTGGGTCTTGACGATCGCGTGCGCCGCGGGTAGGATTCTGGCAGTCGCCTAGCGCGAGTGCTAGCCCCGGGCCTCAGGAGGAAAATGCCTCTCTACCGAAACGAGTGCAGAACCTGCGGATATCGCTTTCGTACGCTCGAAGCCTCCACAGCGACCGGCACGGCGACATGCCCCGCCTGCGGCAGCCAGGAGAGCCGGCGCCTGCTTCCGCGCGTCGCGGTTCAATTCAAGGGAAGCGGGTTCTACCGGACAGACCACAGCCAGCGCGGAAACGGAGCACGGGAAGAAGGCGCTCCGGACCGGGAGCCCATATCTGCCGCGAGCCGAGCGAGCGACGACGAGTGACCAAGGCGAGGCGCGATCGACACCATCCGTCGGACGCCCGAGGACGGCGCGGCACGAGAACCCGCGAGGTGAAGCCATGGCAGAAGCCGCAAGCCCTCTCATCTATGGCTGCTATCTCCTCGTTGTGAGGGACGAAGGCCGTACGTATGCAATGGTCTGCTCCTGGGCGAGCCAAGTGTCGGACCGCTACGCGATCCTCTGCCTCGGCGCGCAGAGCGGGACGGGCCGCGCTGCGGGAAGA
>CAZWQN010000054.1:0-8121 GCA_964635895.1 uncultured Thermotogae bacterium
CTAGGCATGCCCTCCTACGCCAGCCACCGCGTTCCACTCTCTTGTCTCCCGACCCCCGACCCGGAGACGTCCGTACGGTCAGCCTACACGGGGCGGGGTGCCGGAACAAGCTCCGCGCCCCGCCGTATCCCTTCTTTACTCCTCTATCACGGTAAGATCTTCAAGGTCATTGCATAGAACTCTCCGGAAGTGGCTCGCACCCACAAGACGTAGTCGCCCGCCGGCAGATCCGACGTTCCCAGGGCTAAGGTCGCGGCTACCCTGTCCCGATCGATGTCGAACGTCAGGGTGCCTACAGGAACGACGGGCAAGCCGACCGCGGCGTCCGTCAGTTGAACCAGGGCCGGCGCCTCGCCCCAAAGGCGCGGGTCTCCTGGAAGGCGCGGGTCTCCTGGAAGGGTGAGCGTGAGGGTCGCGTCCATCGGGAGCTCCTTCGCGCCCTGCGTAGGCAGGAGCGCCAGGATCTCGCCCATCGCGGGCGGGTTCGCCGTGCCGGGGGTGCCGAGGACCAGGTTCCCGGCCGCGTCGTGCCCCGAGACAAACGGACCCCAGTTCGTGCTCCACTCCGCGGCTTCGCCTCCGACGGTCCTCTCATCGCGCTGCATCGCGGCGGAGGGCGCCGCGGTCCCCGCCGGCCACCCTTCGGTCCGCCCGGCCACCCGGTCTACCGTGCACCCGTACGGATCGATGAGCTCCACGACGGCGCCGCCGTCCGGCAGGTCGAGGCGTCGGCCGAGCGGCAGTTGGTCGGCGTAGACCTGCGTTGCCGTGACATCGCCCACGACGCGATCGGTGCCCCGTTCAAGCAGGACGACATCGGGCGCCGGCTCGACACCGACGTCGACCCGGAACCAACCCCCTGCGAGGGGAACGACGCTCGTCGCCGGGACGCCCGAGAACGCCCCGGCCGTCCCGGTCAGGCCGATGGCCCGCCAGAACCCGTCGAGCGTCGAAGTCGGCGCGAGCGGCCGCCAGCGGAGGGTCCACCCGGCGAGGTCGATGTCCGCATCCTCGATGTTTCGCAGCTCGATCCACTCGTCCGCCGGATCGGCCGCCGTCCCTGCCCACGCGATCTCCGACAGGATCAGCCGCTGCGCGCAGGCGGCGACGGCTCCTCCTCCTCCTGCAGCGAGCGCGGCAAACGTCTGGACAATTCCCTCCCCACACGCTCCCGACGGGTCGCACACGCGGAAGACGATCTCGTCCGGTCCGGCGTACCCTTCGTCCGGGAGGTACACCAGCCAACCCGTGGCGGGGTCGAAGTCGACGAGCATCCCGTGGCTCGGCGGCTGAACGATGGAGTAGACGAGCGGGTCGCCGTCCGGGTCGTACGCCGTGAGCGAGAGGTCGACGTCCACCCCCGCCGTGACCGTGGTCTCGAGCGAGCCGGCCTCCGGCGCGTGGTTGATCGGCAGAACGGCGACCGTCACCAGGGACGCCGAGCACGCCCCGGACGGGTCGCACGCCTCGAACGTGAAGAAGTCGGTGCCGTCGAACCCGCGGTCCGGCACGTAGGTCAACGCACCCGTCGCCTCGTCGAGCCCGTCGATTCGTCCGTACGCGGGAGGGGCGAGGATCGAGTATCTGATCGCGTCGCCGTCAGCGTCCGTCGCTCGGACCACCACATCGAGCGGCGTGTCCTCGAACGTCGACAGGTCCTGCGGTTCCGCAACCGGCGCGCGCGCCGTAGCGACCACCAAGAGCTCGATCGTCGCCGAATCGCACGCCCCAGATGGGTCGCAGACTTCGAAGACGAACGCGTCGGAGCCCGCGTACCCCGCGTCGGCGGCGTAGGTGAGCGTGCCGCGAGTCCCGGAGAAGTCCTGGATCGTTCCGTGTTCCGGCGGCGAAACGATGCGGTAGACGAGGACGTCGCCCTCCGGATCGCTTCCCGTAAGCGTGATCGGATTCGCGGCGTCCCCGGAGACTGTGAGCAGCTCGTCATTGGCCGACGGCGCGTCGTTCCGAGCCGCGACGACGATGGTGATCTGCGCGCTGTCGCACGCTCCGGCCGGGTCGCAGACCTGGTAGGTGAAGCTGTCGGTCCCGAAGAAGTCGGGATCCGGAACGTAGCTGGCCGTCCCGTTCGGCCCCACCGTCACGGTTCCGTGCTCCGCCGGCCGGACGACGGTGACCGCGAGATCCTGCACGGCGTCGTCGGGGTCGGCAATCCCGAGCGACAGGAACCCCGTCGCCGAGTCCTCGGGAGTCGTCCAGGTGGCCTCGGCGGCCGCCGGAGGATCGTTTACCTCGACGACGTCGATCGCCACGATGGCCTGCGCGCAGGCGCCCTGCGAGTCGCAGACCGTGAACGCGAACGAGTCGGGACCGTTGTAGTTCGGGGTCGGCACGTAGGTGACCGCTCCGGTGTTTGGGTCGAACCCGGCGAGCATTCCGTGCGAGGGACCGCCGGCGATGGCGTACAAGAGCGCGTCTCCGTCAACGTCCGTCCCCGCGAGCTCTATCGCCAGGCTCTTGTCTTCGCGGGTCCAGACGTCCTGCGGCGTCGCGCTCGGGGCGTCATTGACGGCCGTCACCGTGAGGGTCACCGTTGCCGTGTCGCACGCGCCCGTCGGCCCGCAGACCGTGAACGTGAACGAATCGGCGCCGTGGTAGTCCGGAGACGGAACGTACGTGACCGCGCCCGTCGCCGGGTCGAAGCCCACGAGCGTCCCGTGGGCAGGGCCGGACGAGATCGAGTACGACAAGACGTCTCCGTCCGCGTCGGTTCCCGTGAGCTGCACGGCGAGCGACCCGTCTTCGTCAACCCCCGCCGCTTGGTCCGCAGCCTCCGGCGCGTCGTTCACCGGCGTCACCAAGAGCGTGATCGTCCCAACGTCGCACGCCCCCGCCGGGTCGCACGCCGTGAACGTGAACGTGTCCGTCCCGTGATAGTTCGGGTTTGGCACGTAGGTCCCCGTTGCCGTCGCCGGGTCGACAATCGTCACCGTCCCGTGCAGAGGCCAGGTGACGATCGCAAACGTCAGGGCGTCGCCATCCGGATCCGTGCCCTCGAACTGCCCTGTGATCGATCCATCCTCGCTGAGGGTTTCCGTTCGATCGACGGCCGTCGGCGCGTCGTTGATCGGGGTGATGATGAGGGTGACCGTCCCCGTGTCGCACGCGCCCGTCGGCCCGCAGACCGTGAACGTGAACGAATCGGCGCCGTTGTGATCCGGATTCGGAACGTACGTCACGGCACCCGTTGTCGGATCGAACCCCACAAGCGTTCCGTGAGCGGGCCCGCCGGCGATCGAGTAGGTCAGCACGTCGCCGTCGACGTCGGTCGCCGAGAGTTCGAGCGCGAGGGTGCCATCTTCAGACAACGTTCCGGTCTGATCCGCGGCAACCGGCGCGTCCTTCACCGGGGTGATCACGAGGGTGATCGTCCCCGTGTCGCACGCCCCGGACGGATCGCAGACGCGGAACGCGAACGAGTCGGGCCCGTTGTAGTCCGGGCCTGGCACGTAGCTCCACGTTCCCGTCGCCGCTTCGAACCCAGCCAGCGCTCCGTGCGCCGGTGCCGAGAGGATCGCGAACGTGAGCGTGTCTCCGTCCGCGTCGGTGGCCGCGAGCTGACCTGTCACCGACCCGTCCTCACTGAGCGTCCCCATCTGGTCGACGGCGACCGGCGCGTCGTTCACGGAGCTGACCGTCAGAGACACGGTCGCCGTATCGCACAGGCCCGCCGCGTTGCACAAGCTGAACACGAACGAATCAGTCCCGTGGTAGTTCGCGTCGGGAACGTAGGTGACGGCGCCCGTCGACGGGTCGAATCCCACCAGCGTCCCGTGGACGGGGCTCGTCGAAATCCCGTACGTCAGGGCGCCCGAGTCGACGCTCGTCCCCTCGAGCCGCAGCGATAGGACCCCGCCCTCGTTCAGCATCCCCGCCTGGTCGATGGCCCTCGGCGCGTCGCTCACCGGGGCGACCGACAGGGTCACGGTCCCTGTGTCGCACGCGCCCGACGGGTCGCAGGCCGTGAACGTGAAGGCATCGATTCCGTTGTAGTTCGCGCCCGAGACGTACACCACGGCGCCCGTCGCCGGGTCGAAGCCAACGAGCGTGCCGTGCGCCGGCGGCGAGTCGATCGCGAACAGGAGCGCATCGCCGTCGACGTCCGTCGCCACGAGCTGCAGCGCCAACGACTCGTCCTCGCTCAGGTTCGCAGACTGGTCGAACGCCGTCGGGGAGTCGTTCACGGCGCCAACGGCGAGCGTCACCGTTCCGGTGTCGCACGCTCCCGTCGGCCCGCACACCGTGAACAGGAACGAGTCCGTCCCGTGAAAGTTCGGGTCAGGAATGTACGTCACCGCGCCGGAGCTCGAGTCGAACCCGACCAACGCCCCGTGAGTCGGCGAGCTGGCAATCGAGAACGTCAGAACGTCTCCGTCGACGTCGGTCCCCACGAGCAGGAGTGCCGCGGACTCATCCTCCGAGAGCGCCGCCAACTGGTCGTCAGCGACCGGCGCGTCGTTCACCGGGCTGATGGATAGATCGACGGTTCCCGTGTCGCAGCCCCCGGAGGGATCGCAGACCGTGAACGTGAACGAGTCCGAGCCGTTGTAGTCTCGGTCCGGCGTGTACGTCACGACTCCGGTCGCCGAGTTGAACCCGACGAGCGTCCCGTACGCGGGCCCGCTGACGATCGCGTACAAGAGCGCGTCTCCGTCACCGTCCGTGCCCGCGAGCCGCACGACGAGCGACGAGTCCTCGCTCAGCGCCTCGGCCTGGTCGACGGCCGTCGGGGCGTCGTTCACGGGGCGGACGCACAAGGTCACGGTCGCCTCGGCGCACGAACCCGCCGCGTCACAGACCGTGAAGGCAAAGGAGTCCAGTCCGTTGTAGTCGGGGTCGGGGGTGTAGGTCACGGCCCCCGTCGCCGGGTCGAACCCGGTCAGCGTCCCGTTCTGCGAGCCGGAGCTGATGGCGTAGGCGAGCCGATCGCCGTCAACGTCGGTCCCCGTAAGCCTGAGGCCGATCGGCGCGTCTTCGTTCGTCGCCGCAGACTGGTCGTCGGCGGCCGGCGCGTCGTTCACGGAGGTCACCGCGATCGCGACGAGAGCCACGTCTCGGTGACCGGCGCAGTCCTCGATCGTGTAGCGGAACTCGGCCGTTCCGGACGCATCCGCGGGAGGCGCGTACTCCACAGCATCGCCGACGATCCTCGCCTCGCCGAACGTCGGTGCGGAGACCATGACGATCGTCAGGTCCCCCTGGCAGCGGTCCGAGTCGTTCCCGAGAACGTGGACCAGGACGGCGTTGTCCTCCGGCGTGGACGCCCGGTCGTCAACGGCGTCCGGGGCGATCGTATCGACAAGGCGGAGCGTGGCCGACTCCTCCGTGACGTTGCCGCAGGAATCCGTGGCAGTGAACGTCACGACCGCCGTGCCCGTCCCGGGGCAGCGAGCGCTGACTCCATCGAAGTCGTTCGCGACCGTCACGGTCCCACACGAGTCCGCAGCCTCCGCGGAGGCGAGCCAGGCGGCGATGTCACTCGCGTTCCCGTCGCCGTCGCACTCGAACGTCACGTCGGAAACCGCCAGGGTCGGCGGCGTGGTGTCGACGAGGGAAATCGTCTGAAGGCCCGTGGAGCGGTTCCCGCACTCATCAACGGCGGTCCACGTCCGCTGGACACGCTCTGCCCCTCCGCACGCGCCCGCCAGCAGGAGGTCGCTGTACGTTACGACCGGCGCTGGATCTTCGTCATCGAACGCGGTCGCTTCCCCGGTGACGGACGGGTCATACGCCTCGTCGCACTCGACGGTCGTATCGGGCGGGATGCTGAGCGTCGGCGGCGTTGAGTCGAGCAAGACGACGGTCGACGCTTGCGAGGTGCAGGAGAACGCATCGGCCACGGTCACCGTGTAGGTTCCTGCGTTGGCCGCGCCGGCACGCGGGATCGTCGGGTTCTGTTGGGTGCTCGAGAACCCCGACGGTCCCGTCCACCGATACGAGACGCCGCCGTCGGCGTAGATCTCGATCGTTTGGCCGGGGCAGTACGGCCCGCTGTTGTCAGCGCTCGCCACTGGAGGCTCGCTGACGGCGACGTCGCGCCGGGCCGTGCCCGTCGCCCCACTGGCGTCCGTCACAGCAAGCGACACGGTGTAGTCTCCGGGGACTGCGTATGTGTGCGCCGGGCTCGCCATCGTGCTGGTCGTCCCGTCGCCGAAGTCCCACAGGTAGCGATACGGGGACTTCCCCCCCAACGTCCGATCCGTGAACGCCGCGGGGCTGCCGAGGCAGACGGACGACGGCGCTGCCAAGTCGACCAGGAGAAACTCGTTCACGATGGGAACGGTTCGGTTCGTCCCCGCCCCCGTCCAACAGTGGGCGGCGCGGGCCCCACACCCTGGGTCGTCGGCACAAGTCGAGCTCTTCGTGCTGTACGAAACCACGACATTGCGCAGCTCGAGCCGCGACGAGCAGTCGACGTCGAAGAACCCGGCGACAAAGACCGACGTTCCCGGCGGGGCGTCACCGAGACAGTCGTCCATGTGTTCGGCGAGTAGCCCGTCGACATAGAGGTCCGCCAGGACCCGAACGGCGTAGTCCGTAGACCCTGTGTGGTTTACGAACGAGACGTAGATCGTGATCGTGGTCGGCTCGCCGAGGCTGCAGCTCCCCCCAGACGCCTCGGCATACACCCGGACGATCTCGGCGTCCTTGGCGTTGCAGTTCCACTTGCAGCTCGGGTAGTCGTCCGCGCCGTCCGACGCGGGTGTCGCGACGCACAGGACCAGAACGACGACCGTGAGGATCCTCCGCCCCAAACGTCCCAACGCAACCATCGGATCCCTCCTCGGGTCAAACCCTGCCCTTCCCGTAAAACGAGGCATGCCTCGAACAGCTCATCGTATCTGAGAGAGAGGAATCCGACTAGACCGGGAATGCTCTAGAACACGGGCTTTGCGGGGAAACCCAACAGGAAAGCGGATCAGTGCATGATGAGCCGCGCGACGTTCTTGACCCAGTAGCTGCCGGCAGATACGGCGTTGTACTCCTCGTTCGAGACACGACCGTCCTCGGGAAGGACGGCGATGCGAAACCCGTCTTCCCAGGCTGGAACCGCTATGCCGTCCTTCTCGTAGGCGAGGACGACGGGGTACTCCGGGTTCTCGACCCGCGCTCGCTCGATCGAGACACGATAGCCGTCTCGAGCCACGATGTCGATGGTCTCGTAGTCCACCTCGCCGATCAAGTCGGTCAGCCGCACTCCCGCATAGCTTCCCGCATCACGCCAGTTGCCGAACTGGTTCTGGTACTCGCCTTGCCGAGTCAGGGTTGGAAGCCGGCTGAGCGCGGCGAGCGTCAGCGTGCGGGTCGTGCCGGACGGTAGGACGATCTCGACGGCTGGCCCCCTCGGGGAGAGAGCCCACCGGACGACGAGGGGCGCCGCAACGGCGACCGTCAGAATGATCAACCTAAGGAGCATCCCTCGACGGACGTTCTGCATCAGACCCACCTTCCGCGGGACGCAAGGACGGCGATGGCCACGGCCAGTGCTGCGATGGCCAAGGCAACAAGACTCCACCCGCTTCGGGACTCCTCACGGCTCGCCGTACGCTTTGCATGAAGCCCGAAGCATCGCCCCCTCATCGAAATCGCGATCGAGTCGACGCGGTGAAGTCCGGAGACAAGAACAGGGACGAACGTGTAGCGGGCCGCGCGCGCGATCCGGCGGGGGCTGCGCACCGAAACCTCGATCCCCCGGACACGTTGGGCCTCGCGCACGGAGCGTAGCTCATCCTGAAAGAACGGGACGAAGCGCAGCGCCAGGATGAACAAGTATCCGTACCGGTAGGGGACTCCGGCCCGGATGAGTCTCTGGGCGAGGCGGTCCGGGTCGGTGGTTCGGACGAACAGCGCGCTCGCGGAGAGGATGACGAGAAAGCGCAGCGCCATTCGCCCGCCGGCGAGGAGCCCGCCCGTGGTGATCCGAAGGGGAGAAGTCACAAGGGCCTGGCCCGTGTGAATCGACAGGGCCTGAGCGACGAACAGGACGAGGGCGAACAGAAGCACGAAGCGGAGCCGGCGAAGCAGTTGCGCCGGACGTTCCCCGGAGGCGAACGCCAGGCAAACGACGCCGACGAGGACCGCGCCTTCCACGATCAGGCTCGG
>CAZWQN010000055.1:0-7914 GCA_964635895.1 uncultured Thermotogae bacterium
CGCAACGTCTTCCGCCCGGAGTTCCTGAACCGGCTCGACGACATCATCGTCTTCCACCAGCTGAACCGCGATCAAGTCCGCCAGATCGCCACGCTAATGATCGACGAGCTCACGGAGCGGCTGCGCGCCGAGCGCGGGATCAGGTTCCAACTCGACGACTCGGCGTGGGACCTCCTGATCCGCCAGGGGTACGACCCAAAGTACGGAGCGAGGCCGATGCGCCGGACGATCGAGCGACTGATCGAGAACCCCATTTCCGAGGAGATCCTGCTCGGCCAGTTCGCCAAGGGCTCTGCCGTCGTGGCCGTCGCGAACGGCGACGAGATGTGCTTCCGGCAGAGTGGCTAGCATGGCGTTCGCTTGTTCCAACTGCGGCTACCGATCCGTGAAGTGGTTCGGTCGGTGCCCAAGTTGCGGGACGTGGGACTCGTTCGCCGAAACCCGCGAGGTCGAATCCGCGTCGCGCGAGACCGCCTCGTGGCTCGGCGAGGAGCTTCGCCCCATCACCCAGATCGACCTCACCGATGTTCGACGAATTCCGTCGGGGTCTGACGAGCTGGACCGCCTACTCGGAGGCGGCCTCATCCCAGGCGGTGTCATCCTATTTGGCGGCGAGCCGGGGATCGGCAAGTCGACGCTTCTCCTCCAGGTGGCGAAGACCCTCGCCGAGCGAGTCGGAAACGTCCTCTACGTCTCGGGCGAGGAGTCCGAGGGGCAGGTGAAGCTGCGTGCCAGCCGGATCGGCGTCGACCATGAGCGCCTGTACGTCCTGTCGGAGCAGTCGCTCGAGCGCATCGCCGCAGCGGTGGAGAAGCTCTCCCCGTGCGCGCTGATCGTCGACTCGATCCAGACGGTCATCTCCGGCACGATCGAGGGGGAGGCCGGGAGCCTTCGACAGCTGCGCGAGGCGAGCGGCGAGCTGATTCGGCTCACGAAATCGAGGCGTCTTGTGACGTTCCTCGTCGGGCACATCACCAAGGACGGCGCGTTCGCCGGGCCGAAGTCGGTCGAGCACCTGGTCGACGTAGCCCTCTACCTCGAGGGGAGCCGCGGCGAGGACCTTCGATTCCTGCGCTCTGTGAAGAACCGGTTCGGCGCCACCGACGAGGCCGCCGTGTTTCGGATGACGGCAGAGGGACTGAAGGAGATCCTGAACCCTTCGCAGTTCTTCCTCGAGGGGCACCACGGCGATCCCCGACCTGGCAGCGTGGTGGTACCGGTTCTCGAAGGGTCGAAACCGATCCTCGTCGAGCTCCAGGCGCTCGTGTCCCCCACCGGCGGCTACGGCGTCCCGCAACGGCGGTGCACCGGGTTAGACATCAACCGCGTCCTGCTCTTGCTCGCGGTCATCGAGAAGCAGCTCGCGGTCCACATTGGCGGCGCCGACGTCTACTTGTCCGTGGCCGGCGGACTTGAGGCGCGCGAGCGGGCGAGCGACCTGGCAGCGGTGACGGCCATCGTGTCGAGCCTTCGCAATCGCCCTATCGACACGAAGACGGCCGTCGTCGGCGAGGTGGGCCTGTCGGGCGAGGTACGGGCGGTGCGCCGCGTGGCCGAGCGGGCGCGCGAAGCGGAGAAGATGGGATACGATCGAATCGTCGTCCCGGCCGCCGGCGCGGCCTCCGTGAAGGGATCGATCCACGCGGTGCCGGCCGAGTCGATCGAGCGCGCCCTCGAGGAAGTCGGTCTCGCGTAGACGAGGTGAACCGATGCACGACGATCGCTGGGAGAAGCTGACACGGGCCGCGGACGCGCTGCGCCCGCGCCTTGACGTCGTCCCGACCGTGGCGATCACCCTCGGCTCGGGGCTGTCGGAAGGCTTCGGCCTCCCGACCGGAGGACGACGGATCCCGTGCGGCGAGATCCCCGGGTTTCCAGTTCCCACCGTCGCCGGGCACAGCGGGGAGTTCTGGTCCGGGCGAATCGGCAAGATCCCGCTCCTGCTCCAACGCGGGCGGGTCCACGTCTATGAGGGACGAACGCTCGACGAAGTGACCTTCGCGACACGGCTGTTCGCCGTCCTCGGCGTCAAGACGCTCATCGTCACCAACGCCTCCGGCGCGATTCGGCCGGACCTCCACGCCGGGGACCTCGTCCTCATCACGGATCAGATCAACATGCTTGGCCAGAACCCGCTCCGTGGTCCGAACCTCGACAAGCTGGGTCCGAGGTTCCCTGACATGTCCGCCGCGTACACGCCCCGCTTGCGCGTCCTCGCACGCGAGGCGGCCGCCGCAGAGAGGATCGAACTCAAGGAGGGCGTGTACGTCGCTACGCTGGGGCCTTCGTACGAGACCCCCGCGGAGATCCGCGCCTTCCGCGCGATGGGCGCGGACCTTGTCGGCATGTCGACCGCCCCCGAGGTCATCGCCGCGGCCCACGCCGGCATGGAGGTCCTCGGCATCTCGCTCGCCACGAACCTCGCCGCCGGCGTCGACCCGAACGCTTCCTTGTCCCACGACGAGGTCATCGAGACGACGAAGCGGAAGGGGGCCGAGATGCGGCGGCTTCTCCTGGCGATCCTCGCTCGGCTGTAGCGCATCGATTCACGGCGGCAGAGAGCGCGATGGGTGCGCCGCTACATCCTGGATTCGTCGGTCGTCGTCCAAGGCGGTGTCGCCTGCGCCCGAGCACTTCTTCGCTTCCGGACTCTCTCTGTCCTTTCGGCGGTCACGCTCCGCACACAGAGGCCATCGACACCACAGAGCAACAGGGCGCCGAGATGGAGCAGCTTCCTCTTGCCGCCCCGCGGCGGTTGTCTCATAAATCGAGACTTCAAGTCCTGTATTGAAGGATCGCGCGCGGTCGGTATAATGTCGCCGCCGTTCGACCAGAGAATCCGGATTTCGGTTGTCGAACGACTGATCGAAGACGGACTTCAGGAGGTCCAAGATATGGCACAAGATCCGGCGCTCAACCCGTTCGCGATCTCTCAACAGCAACTCGACACCGCGGCGAAGAAGCTGAACCTCGATCCGCAGGTTCATGCGCTGCTGCGTGAGCCGATGCGAACCCTCGAGGTCCATTTCCCCGTGCGTATGGATGACGGCATGGTGCGCACGTTTGCGGGGTTCCGCGTTCAGTACAACGACGCGCGAGGACCGACCAAGGGAGGGCTCCGCTTCCACCCAGAGGAGACGATCGACACGGTGAAGGCGCTCGCCGCGTGGATGACGTGGAAGTGCGCCGTTGTCGACATCCCCTACGGAGGGGGCAAGGGCGGCGTGATCTGCAATCCCAAAGAGCTCTCAACCGGAGAACTCGAGCGGATTGCACGAGGCTACGTCCGCGCCATCGGCCGCTTCATCGGACCCGACAAGGACGTCCCGGCTCCCGACGTCTACACGACGCCGCAGATCATGGCGTGGATGATGGACGAGTACGCGACGATTGTCGGCCACAACGCCCCCGGAGTCATCACGGGGAAGCCGATCGCGCTCGGCGGATCTCTCGGGCGAGGCGACGCAACGGCCCGCGGAGTGGTCTACTGCATCATCGAGGCCGCCAAGGAGCTGGGGATCAACCTGAAGGGCGCGACGGTCGCGGTCCAGGGGTACGGGAACGCAGGCTACTACTCGGCCAAACTGATGAAGGAGCTGGCCGGAAGCAAGGTCGTCGCGATCACGGACTCCCGCGCCGGCGTCTTCGACGCAAGCGGCATCGATCCCGACGCGGCCAACGACCACAAGCAGAAGACCGGCTCGGTGTCCGGGTTCAAGGCACAGAAGGCCATCACGAACGCCGAGATCCTGGAGCTTGAGGTCGACATCTTGATCCCAGCCGCGATCGAGAATGTGATCACCGCCAAGAACGCTTCCAGGGTCAAGGCGAAGATCATCGCGGAGGCGGCGAATGGACCGACCACGCCGGAGGCCGATGGGATCCTCTACAAGAACGGCAAGTACTTGATTCCGGACTTCCTCTGCAACTCCGGCGGTGTCACGGTCTCGTACTTCGAGTGGGTGCAGAACATCGGCGGCTTCTACTGGACGATCGACGAGGTCTACGCCCGCTTGAAGGAGAAGATGGTCAAGGCGTTCCACGACGTCCATCAGATGGCAAAGGTCCACAACGTTGACAACCGGATTGCAGCCTACATGGTGTCCGTCGCGCGCGTCGCGGAGGCGATGCAGCTACGTGGCTGGGTCTAGAGAACAGCGCAGTCTGGCCGTGACCGGGGGGCTCGAACACCGAGCCCCCCAATGTACATTGGACCTGGCAAACCGTCCGGATTCGCTTAGAATCGCTCGCGGGATGAGCGCGGCAAGCCAGAAGAAAGATGCATCAGAGCGAAAGACCTTCCTCAAGCGCGTGTTCCCGTCGCTGTCCGACGGGGAGATCGCGAAGCTCGACGGCATTTCCCTTCTCGTCCACCATGAAGAGGGGGACCTCATCGCTCAAGAAGGTTCCTACGCGTCCGGAGTCTTTGTCGTTCACACCGGACTTCTCAGCATCGGCAAGTACGCCAGCCGTGGCTGGGAAAAGCGTTGCCTCCGGTTCCTCGCAGTGGGAGAGATGTACGGTCTGGAGCCCGTCTTCCTCGAGCGTGAGCCGATCAACGTGCAGTTCGCCAAGGCGATCGTGGAGACGACCCTCGTCTTCTTCGAACGCTCGAACATCCTCGCATTCAGCAGGGAACACCCGCGCATCTTCGCGGATCTCTGCCGTTGGCTCAGCCGCGAGGTCATCATGCTCGAGTTCAAGCTCACGCGACAGGCGGTGGAGTCCATGGATCGCAACCTCGCCCTGCTCCTGATGGCTCTCGGGAACAAGTATGGGGCTCCCCATGAAGAGGGCTCCCTTCTGAATCTGCCGATCTCTCGCCAGACGATGGCCGAGATGCTTGGCGTGTCGGTGGAGACCCTGATGAGGGGCCTGAAGCGGTTCAAGGAGCTGGGTCTCATATCCACGGATCACAGTGAGATCCTGCTCAAGGACTTCGATGGACTTGCCGCGCGTGCACGCGTCAGCCAGTTCTACCTATCGATCATTCAGGAGACCCTCTGAAGTCTCGTCCGAGTCCAACGCGGGCTGCCACGCGAGAACGTCCTCGAACGAGAATGTGGTCTCTCCATCCCGGGTTTGCACGCCAGGCAGCTCCTGGATTCCCCGGCGGACCTGAGTCGGCGACAATCTAGCGAGATCCCCAAGGACACGGAGGTCGATCTCCCGCGGCAGAGACACGGGCTTCTCCTCGGTCACGGCCACACCGCTGATCGCCGCGGCGTCGAGGAGCGCCGAGCGGAGGCGCGCCGTCGGCGGGAGCGAGCTGCGCAGGAGAGCATTACGGAGCCGGAAGTGCCGCATCGACAGGGCCCCGATGAGGGTCGCCGCCAGGTGGGGATCGTTCGCCAGCGCTTCGTCGAGCGCCGTTCGGTCGACGAAGAGCAGCTGTACTTCCGTCAAGGAGTGGTAGGAGCTGAGGTAGAGGTCCTCGGGAATGGGGAGGAGCACCTCAAGACCGATGACATCCCCGCCTCCCAGGAGTTCGGCCACTCCGCCCACCACCCGCTGGGTCGTCTCCCCGCAGGTCTCAACGACGAGTCCTTGCCTGATCAATTGGAGTCCAGCGACAAACGTGCCTTCGCGACAGATGAGTTCACTGCGGGCGTAGCGAACATGCAGAGGAGATAGTCCCTCAAGAAGGTCAGCAATCGGCTTCCCCTGCCCAGCCGCCGCTCCACCCCGTGGGCTCGTCATGGTCTGAACAATACGGTATCCGGTCCGAGCTTCGCTATGCACTCCTACGGCGAGCGTTCGGCCTTTTCGCATTCCTCGGCTCGTGCCTGGACACGAAACGCGATGTCAAGTGCCATGAGCCATGGCGATCAGCCGTCATTGTTGTCATTGCATGTGCGTACCCGTACAGCCACTTCTGGGCAGGATACGACCGTCCTAGTGCCGCGCTGTAGCTTCGAGATGGCGGTGGGCTAGCTGCAAGAATGCAGATCCACTCTTGGCGTTTTCGCTGTGGGGATCAACATCCATGGGATACGCTTCGGGTCGGAGGTGGACGCCGTATGGCGACTCGAGACAAGACAAAGACCCTAGCTCCGGGCATCACACAAACCCCGGTCAACCCGTACGCGATGATGCTTCAGCAGCTCGACATGGTGCGCGAGCTGACCGACATCCCCGCCGGGATATGGGGAATCCTTCGCAGGCCGGAGAAATCTCTTGAGGTCAGTATTCCGGTGACAAAGGAAGACGGAAGCGTCGAGGTGTTCACCGGATATCGCGTCCTGTACAGCAGCGCTCGCGGGCCGTGCAAGGGTGGGATCCGATTCCATCCTGGGGTTACGCTCGATGAGGTCAAGGCGCTGGCGGGTTGGATGACGTGGAAGTGCGCCGTTGTGAACGTTCCCTACGGTGGTGGAAAGGGAGGCGTGATCTGCGACCCGACCCGGCTCACGCACGCCGAGCTCGAACGCCTGACGCGCCGGTACACAGCCGCGATCTTCCCCCTGATTGGAACGCGCCGCGATATCCCCGCTCCAGACGTCAACACCAATTCCGAGATCATGAACTGGATCGTGGACACGGCCGGGCTCCTGAGCGGAGAAGCCGTCCCGGGAATCGTTACAGGGAAGTCCCTCGAGATGGGTGGAGCCCTCGGCCGCCGAGAGGCCACCGGGCGCGGAATCATGTTCGTCACGCTCGGCGTTCTGCAGCGTCTCGGCCTTGATGTGACCAAGACCCGCATCGCGGTTCAAGGATTCGGAAACGTCGGATCCATCGCCGCTCAGTTGCTCTCGAAGCAGGGAGCCAAGATCGTCGGAATCAGCGACGTGAGCGGCGCCTATCACTGCCCACAGGGCTTCGACATCGACGACGCGCTTCGCTACGTGGCCGGCTCACCCGGTCATCTCCTGGCGGGGTACAACGCGGCGGGCATCGAGGAGATCACGAACGATGAACTGCTCGCGCTAGACGTAGATGTCCTCATCCCCGCGGCCCTCGAGGCGCAGATCACGTCGGGGAATGCCCGGAACGTCCGAGCCAAGGTGATCGTCGAGGGAGCCAACGGACCGACGACCCCCGAGGCCGATCTGATCCTTGGCGAGCGAGACCTCGTGATTGTGCCCGACATTCTCTCGAACGCGGGCGGGGTGGTGTGCTCATACTTCGAGTGGGTCCAGAACATCCAGTGCTACCCGTGGGAGGAAGACGAGACGAACCAGAGGCTGGGCCAGATCATGCAGCGCTCACTCAACGAGGTGTGGTCGCTCGCGGAGAAGCGCAAGATCTCGCTTCGGACAGCAGCGTTTGTCCTCGGCGTCGAGCGAGTTGCAGCGGCCACTCAACTGCGAGGGATCTTCCCGTAAAGGGGAGAAAGGTCGGAGGCGTGCGATGCGCAGCTCCGTGCCAAGCGGATTGCTTCCAAGCGAGGCCCCGATCGGGGAGCTCTTGGAGCAGGCCATCCGGCATTGCGCTGAACGAAAGCGGGAATCGCCGGAAGTGGCACTCGACGAACTGCGCCGTGGGGAACCCGACGCGCACAGCACGTTTCGCTATGCGCTCGCGCGGGCTCTCGGAACGTATCTGGGCGGCCTCGGCGCCTCCTTCCGAGCGGTCTACGTGTACGGGAGTGCGATGTGCGAGCGATCCTCGCCTTGCTCTGATGTCGACCTTCTCATCGTAGTCAATCGGCATCGGGACGAGATCACGCGCCTCCTGTTGCGGCTCGATCTGGCGCTCGTGACGTACTATCGGCTGCTGCTGCAAGGTCAAGCCGCTCCATCGTCGCTCCTCGACATACGAGTGATCGACACGAACGAGGAAGAGGAGCGCCTGGGATTCGGCGCGCTCTTGTCCGGGCTGGAAACATGCCCGGTATGCCTCTGGCGTTCCTCTCCGGAAGTCGGAACGGGGACTCCTGTCCCGGGGAGTCCCCGTCGATCCTCTACCGCTAGC
>CAZWQN010000056.1:0-7776 GCA_964635895.1 uncultured Thermotogae bacterium
GTACCGTTCGTACAGCGAGCGGAGGAGCACCGAGAACTTCTCGGTGTCGAAGAGCGCCGTCTCGCAGTACAGGGCGACCACGGCGTTCATGTCGTCTCGCTCCAGGACCGCTTCGAGAGAGCGCGCGTAGTCCTCGGCCGTGGCTTGGCCGGTCAGGTCGACCGGGTTCTTCGACGACCCGAAGTCCGGCATCACCTCGGCGAACGTCTGCTTGAGGATCGCCTGGTCGTCGAACAGCGGCACGCCGTACTTCTCGCACGCATCGGTGGCGAGGACGCCGATTCCGCCCCCGTTCGTCACGATGACCGCCTCGTCGCCGCTCGGCAAGGGCGCGTCGGAGAGGAAGCGGACCCAGTGGAATGCTTCCTGCACGCTCTCCGCGCGGAGGACGCCGCACTGCCGCATGATGTCGTCGAACACGGCGTCCGCCCCGGCGAGCGATCCGGTGTGCGACGCCGCCGCCATCGCGCCGCGCTTGGATCGCCCCGACTTGATGGCCACTACGTGCTTGCGCGCGGTGATCCGCTTCAGGGTCCGGACGAGCCTCTCCCCGCCCTTCACCCCTTCGATGTAGATCAGGACCACGCGCGTGGCGGCGTCCTCTGCCAAGTACTCAAGCAGGTCGGACTCGTCGATGTCGGACTTGTTCCCGACGGAGATCAGCGCCGACAGCCCGAGCGATTCGGCCGCCGTCTTCCCGATCATCGCGATGCCCAGCGCCCCGCTCTGGGTCACGATCGCGACGTGTCCGGGAAGAATCCCGCCCGGCCCAAACGTAGCGTCCAACCGGCTTGCCGCGGAGTAGATCCCGAAGATGTTCGGCCCGAGCACACGCATTCCGTGCGCCCGCGCGTACTCGACGATCTCCTTCTCAAGATCGAGGTTCCCCACCTCGGAGAACCCTGAGGTGATGATGACCAGGTGGCCGACGCCCTTGTCGGCGCACTCGGCCAGCGTGGGGTACACGTGGTCGGCGGGAACGCAGAGGACCGCGACGTCCACCGTCCCCGGGACCTCTCGGAGAGACGCGTACACCGGCCTGCCGAGAAGCTCGCCCCCCTTGGGGTTGACCGGGTAGATCCCCCCCGAGAACCCCGACCTCACCATGTTCTCGACGACGCGGTATCCGATCTTCGCCGGGTTCGTCGACGCGCCCACGACAGCGACGCCCTGCGGGCGGAACAGACGGTCGATGGTCGCACCGCGCGCCGGCTTACCCGAACAACATCCTGAGCTCATACACCCCTGCCCCCCGCTTCTTCTCGATGGAGAACCCCGCTCTCTCGAACAGGACCATCATCGCCCGGTTGTCGACGAGGACCTCGGCGCTGAACCCCAGGAGACCTTCCCGCTTCGCCAGAAGGGTCAGGTAGCGAAGGAGTTCGGTGCCGATGCCGCGGTTCTGATGCTCATCCCCCACCACGAGAGCGACCTCGGCCGTGTGCGTGTCCGGGTCGATCCCGTACTGCCCGACGCCCACGACGATCTCCCGCTCCTCGTCTTCGATCACGGCCAGGATGACCATCTCCGCCGTGTAGTCGATGACCACGAACTCCTGGAGCCGCTCGTGAGGCATGTCCTTTCGCGAGGAGATGAACCGCTGGTACACCGACTGGTCGGACAGGGAGTAGAAGAAGTCCTTCAGGAGCGGCTCGTCCGAGATCCGCACCGGGCGCAGCAGCACCTCCTGGCCGCTCTTCGTGGTTCGATAGGTCTCGAGGTGTTCCGGGTACTCGCCCCGCTTCCCCGGAACGTACGCCTGGTCGCCGTAGATCAGCTTGCGAGCCTTGGCCTCGCGCAGGAGCCAGGGGCGGAACTTCGGATGGGCCACCCGAATCAGCTCCATCGCCCGCTCGCGCATGTTGCGCCCGTGCAGGTAGGCGATTCCGTACTCCGTCACCACGTAGTTCGCGTCGCCCCGCGTCAGCGTCACGCCGGCACCCTCGCTCAACACCGGGACGATGCGCGACACCTCCCCCTTCTTGGCCGTCGACTCGAGAACGAGGATCGACTTCCCGTCCGGGGCGAGGACCGCGCCGCGCATGAAGTCGGCCTGCCCCCCGATTCCGCTGTAGAACTCGGTCCCGAGAGACTCCGCGGTGGCCTGACCGGTCAGATCGATCTGCAGGGCGGTGTTGATCGCGGTCATCTTGCGGATCTGCGAGATCACGGCCGGATGATTCGTGTAGTCAACCGGACGGAAGGACACCGCAGGGTTGTCGGAGAGGAACTCGTACGTCGCCGCGGACCCCATCGCGAAGGCAGCCACCGTCTTGTGCCGGTCGATCGGTTTCTCCGTGTTGTCGACGATGCCCGCCCTCATCAGACCAGCGATTCCGTCGCTCAGGAGCTCCGTGTGCACGCCGAGGTGCTTCTTGCCGGACAGGTGCGACACGATCGCATCCGGGATCCTGCCGTATCCGACCTGAATCGTGGCGCCGTCTTCCACGAGGCGCGCGACGTACTTGCCGATGCGATCGGCGGTCTCGTCCGACGCCCCGACGGCGTACTCGAGAAGGGGCTCATCGTGCAGCAAAACGCAGTCGATGTCCTGGATGTGCAGGAAGCTGTCTCCGTGCGTTCGCGGCATGTAGCGGTTCACCTGACAGATCACCACGCGGGCGCAGTCCACGGCCGCGCGGACGATGTCCACGCTCACCCCGAGGCTCACGTAGCCGTGCTCGTCGGGAAGCGATGTCTGGACGAGCGCGACGTCGATGGGAACGATCCCGCGGTAGAACAACTCCGGCACCTGCGATAGGGAGATCGCTGTGTAATCCGCGGCGCCTTGGTTCACCGCCTCCCGCGTCGGGGCGCTGATGAAGAACGAGTCGAGCCGGAAGTTCCGCTTGACCTCCTCGCGCAGGTACGGGACGACCCCGAGAGTCCAGATGTGGATGACCTCGGCGTCGAAGAACGCCTTCGGGTTCGTCTTCGTGAACTCGACCAACGCGTCGAGCAGGTACTGGGGCTGGCCGCACCCTGTCCCAATGAAGATCCGGTCGCCGCGGTGGATGTGCGCGAACGCGCGATCGGGCGTGACAAACTTGTCCGGATAGGCTTTTCGCAGCCGCTCGACGTTTTCCTCAGCCCCGCCCATCAACCCATCCGCCATCGCCAAGTCGGGCACAGGATCCCGATCGATTCGCAGCTCCCCGTTCGTGGAATGCCTCCGAGCGCAGCGTGCCGAAAGCCACGCGCTCATTCTCCAAGACGGGCATCTGGATCGCAAGTTGGATGGCCACGAAAGCGGACGCGCGGCGGAAGTCGACCACCTGTCTACCCGGTCCTCGCGGTGACGAGTCGCGTTCGCGGAACCCCACTCATCACGCGTCGAACTTCCGCCGCGCCTGCAAGGAGGTGCTGCGTGGGCGATGCGGATTCCGCGTCGGGCACCACCCGGAGCCGACTCCGATGGGCGTGATCCACATCACCTAACGAACAGCGTGGCAGGTCGAGCTCGATCTACCGAGCCCATGTGGCCTGCGAGAAGAGGACATCCGCGCCACCAGGATGAGTGACGTTCATCCCGATGCGGCGCCGATTCCTGCCAGCCGCCCCGTGACGAACGCCCACAGGAAGTTGTGCCCCCCGATCGGCCCGAACGCGTCGAGCACCTCGCCGCAGAAGTGAACCGAGGAAACAAGCCGGCTTGCCAGGGTCTGCGGCGACACCTCGGCCAACGGGACGCCGCCGCCCGTGACTTCCGCCTCGGCGAACCCGCCGACCCGCTCCACAGGGAGCGCGTAGTTCGTGAGCGCGCCGAGGACCTGATCCCGGTCGCTGCGCCGAAGAGTCGACCGCGCCGCGTCCTCCAGCCCCAGCTCGCCGAGGAGCACGTCACCCAGACGCCCCGGCAGCCCCTCGCCGAGGGCCGATCGCACGGTTCCCGCCCCCGGAGCCAGGATGCCCCTCCACTCGCCCTCATCGCGGTCGAGCCACGAGACGCGCACCGACACTCGGTCCCCGCCGGCCCCGCCCCGGCCCACGGCGTGCGCCGCGTTCAGGACGACCGGGCCGCTGTAGCCATGATGGGTGAACAGGAAGTCGCCGGCCGACGACGTCCGGTCCTTGCCCTCGCCGATCGAGAGACGGACCCGAAGCGACAACCCTGCCAAGCCGTGATGGGCCGGCGTCCCGCCGTAGAACGGCGTCAGAGCCGGGTAGGGCGCGACGAGGCTGTGCCCGAGGCGTTCGGCGATCTCGAATCCGAACCCTGCGCTTCCCGTCTGCGGATACGACAACCCGCCTGTCGCCACGACGACATGAGCCGCCACGACTCCGGGTCCCGACTCCACGATGACGCGCCGCCGCTCATCCGGCTGGATATCGACGACCCGGCAGTTGCCGCGAACCTTGACTCCGACCCGTCGCAACGCCTCCCGGAAGGCGTCCCGCACCCCCGCGCCTCCGATCCCTCCTGCCGGGAAGACCTTTCCCGTCCGCTTCTGGTCCAGCAATCGGATCCCGATCGGCCTCTCAAGGAATGACCGGACGTCCTCGAGCGGCCAAGACAGGAGCATCTTCCGGAGCGAGTGACGCGACGAGTCGGTGACGTAGGCATCTGGATCGGCGCTCAGGGGAAGGATGTTACACCGCCCCCCGCCCGAGAGGAGGATCTTCTCTCCTGGGACGGGACGCGAGTCCAGAAGCAACACGTCGGCCCCCGACTTCGCCGCGAAGTACGCCGCCGCCATCCCTGAGGGCCCTCCCCCGATCACCACCACGTCGTATCCCGTCTTCTTCGTCACGCACGAAGCATATCCGGGCGCCCTGCCCTCCACGAGCCCGCGTCGCCGCCCACCGGACGCGCTGCGTCCCCGCCCACTGGACGCACTGCGTCCCCACCCACTGGACGCACTGCGTCAGCGGCCGGAGACCTCGTATAATCCGTGGGTCATGAGCATCGACGGAAGAGCTTTGGACCGTCTTCGGTCCCTCCCCGTTCCTTCCGGCATTCCTAGTTCGATTCGATTCCCCGACTATGAGGGGCTCTCGATCGTCGCGATCCCCGACCTCGTTCGGGCGGCGTTCGGATTGCCCGCTCCGCAGGGGGCCCTCGTCGAGGCCGTCGCCCCGCAAGCATTCCAGCGCGTGCTCCTTGTCATCGTCGACGGGCTCGGATTCCACCGTGCGCGCCGCTTCCTGGACGCAAACCGCGATTCGGCTCTCGCCCAGGTCGCGCAGCGGGGCGCTCTCGTTCCGATCACAAGCGTCTTCCCGTCCACGACCGTCGCGGCGTTGTCCACGTACAGCACAGGACTCGCACCCGCCCAGCACGGCCTCATCGGGTATCGGCTCTACCTGCGGGAGATCTCAGCCATCGCAAACATGATTCAGCTCTCCGTCGTCGGCGGAAACGGAACCCCCGCGGCAGCGTCCGGCCTGGACGTCGACGCGCTCCTTCCAGGTCCGACGGTGTACGAACTCCTCGGCGAGAAGGGAATTACGACGCACACCCTTCTTCCGCGCTACATCGCAGGAAGCGGCCTGTCGCGGGTCCTGTACCGGGGAGCGACGTACATCCATCCTGTCGTCAGTCTCGCCGACATGGTCACGTTCGCTCGCCACATCCTCGAGCGCGCCATGCAGCCCACGCTGGTCACGCTGTACTGGCCGGAGCTCGACTCCGTCGCTCACGCGCGCGGACCCGACTCCGAGGCCTACGAAGCGGAGCTTCGGTCCATCGACGACGCGCTACGCCGCGAGCTGCTCGGCCGGATCGATCGCACACTGCTCGTGGTCTCCTCGGACCACGGGTTCGTCACGATGGAGCCGGAGGACTACCGGGCTCTTTCGAACCTCCCCGACCTTCAGGAGCGCCTGCTTCTCCGCCCCGTGGGCGAGCCGCGGGCCAGCTACTTCTTCCTGCGCCAGACCAACGGCGGCGCCGTCCCATGGGCACTCCCCCCCGCGCTCGACGGCGGACTCGTCGCCCTGGACGGGGACACCGTCCTTCACTCCGGACTCCTCGGCCCCGGCACGCCGCACTCCGAGACCCGATCGAGGATCGGAGACGTCGTAGTCATCTCCACCGGCAGGGACGGGATCCACCACCCGTACCCGGATTCTCCGTTCCTGCGCGGCATGCACGGCGGCCTTACCGAAGACGAGCTGTACATACCGCTCTTCGTTTCCCCTCTCTCGTGAAAGGAGCTCGCGATGGTTCTGGTTGACAGCAAGAACCGAGTGGCGCCGTGTCGCTACGACGATGGGACGACGGCGCGCGGCGTGGAGAAGCGCGTGCTGATCGGCCCCAAGACGGGAGCGCCGAACTTCGTCATGCGCCACTTCACGCTCGCCAAAGGAGGGTACAGCCCGGACCACGCACATCCGTGGGAACACGAGGTGTACATCCTCGCCGGGCGCGGCGCGGTCCGCTTCTCCGGAGGAAGTCGACCCGTCGCGCCGGGCGACTTCGTCTACGTTCCGCCGATGGAGGAGCACCAGTTCGCCAACGCGGGCGACGCGCCGCTCGAGTTCCTATGCGTCGTGCCCAGCGAGGGCGACGACGGGTAGAGCGATGAAGTCCGTCGTCGTGTGTCTCAGCGGCGGGGTGGACAGCGCCGTCGCTGCACACCTTCTGAAGCAACAAGGCTACGAGGTTGCCGGGCTGACGTTCTGGCTCTGGTCGTCTTCACGGGCCCCGAAGGAAAGCCGCATGTCCCCCTGCTGCTCGCTCGACGCCGCAACCCAACTAGCGCACGACCTTGACATCCCTCACGAGGTCGTCGACCTCTCCGCGGAGTTCGAGAGCACGGTGGTCGCAGAGTTCGTCGAACGTCGCCTGCGCGGCGAGACGCCGAACCCTTGCGGCCGCTGCAACCGCGGCTTCCGATTCGACGCCGCCCTCGACTACGCCCGCGAGAAGGGGTTCGACTACGTCGCGACAGGGCACCACGTTCGCATCCGACGCGAATCCGACGGCCGCTTCGCCCTCTACCGAGGGCGCGACCCCCGCAAGGATCAGACGTACTTCCTCTACGGACTCGCCCAGGAGAAGCTCCCCCGCCTTCTCTTCCCCGTTGGGGGGTTCGACAAGTCCGACGTCTTCGCCATCGCGCGCCGTGAAGGCCTCTCGGCCGCCGAGCGGCCCGAGAGCCAGGACCTCTGCTTTGCGGTCGACGGATCTACCGCATACCTCTTCGATCCGGAGGACTCGGCTCCCGGCGACGTCGTCGACGGCGAGGGGCGCGTCCTCGGGCGACATGACGGCTTGACTCACTACACAATCGGGCAAAGGCGCGGGCTCGGGGTCCCCTCCGACCGACCTCTCTTCGTGCTCGACCTCGACGTTCGGCGCAACGCCCTCGTCATCGGCCCGGAGGAGGACCTGTACGCCTCGTCCCTCCAAGCCAGCGAGGCGAACTACCTCGTCGATCCGCCGGCTGCCGGCGCCGTCGTCGACGCGAAGATCCGCTACCGTTCGCCCGCCTTCCGCACGACGTTCCGGCCGCTGGAGCCCGACTCGTTTGCGCTCGACTTCGACCCACCGCAGCGGGCCGTCACGCCGGGGCAGCTTGCCGTCCTGTACGACGGAGACCGCCTCGTCGGCGGCGGCACGATCCGCTCCCGACGTGCCGCCCCGCCGTCTGTGCCTCTATAATCGATCCCGGAGGGGTGGGTGAGCGGACGAAGCCACCGGTCTTGAAAACCGGCAGGCCCTCGGGCCTCGCGGGTTCGAATCCCGCCCCCTCCGCCAAGGGCGACTCGCAGTCCTACGGCGAGTCGCTCGGGAGTTCCGTCGTCTTGTCGTGGAACTCCTGGCCGGGACCG
>CAZWQN010000057.1:0-4815 GCA_964635895.1 uncultured Thermotogae bacterium
GCGCCGACGCGCAGCGCGCCGCGACAGGCGAGGATCGCCGCTCCGGTCATCCCGACCGATCCCGCCACGACGAGGACGCGGCCGAACGTGCCCTTGTGCCCGTCGGGCGGGCGCGGCGGCAGCCGGCGCGCGACTCCGGACCGCTCGAGGACTCGCGCCAGCGGTGAGACTCGCGCGAGGACGTCGTCGGGGTAGTCGACGGGGATGACGGCCACGCTGCCGCAGCGGCTCGCGGCGGGGAACAGGAGGTGGACCGGCTTCAAGAACTCCATCGCGAGCGTTACGTCGGCCGAGATGACGGGACCGACGAGGTCGCCGGAGTCGGAGACGGCTCCGCTCGGAATGTCCAGGCTGACCGTGCGGATCGACGCGGCGTTCCAGGCGCGGATCGTCGCCGCGGCGAGTCCGGCGAGCGGCCGCGCCAGCCCGGTGCCGAACAGCCCGTCGACGGCCAGGGTTCCCCACGCGAGGGCGTCGGCCAACCCCTCCACGCCGGTCGCCTCCAGACACGTCGCGCTTCCGCCCGCCGTGGCGAGCCGCTCGAGCATCCGCCGCGCGGGAGCCGACAGCTGCCCGGAGGGCGAGAGGAGGAACGTCTTCACCTCGGACCCGGCCGCCAAGAGGTGGCGGGCGACGACGAGCGCGTCCGCGCCGTTTCCTCCGGGCCCCGCAGCGACGACGACTCGGCGCGTCGCCGCGTGGGTCAGGATCCACTCCGCCGCACTCCGACCCGCGCTTTCGACGAGCGCGTCTTCCGCCGCACCGCCGCGGTGGGCGGTCTCGTCGGCCCGCCGCTGCTCTGCTGCGGTCAAGACGAAACGTTCGTCGACGATCGATCGCCGGAGGTCTGGTCCTTCCCCTCGGTCCATTGCGCTTCGATCTCCTTCGCGACGTCCGCCACGCTTCTCGCAGAGACGTCGATCCATCGTGTCACCACATCGCGGCGGAACCACGACATCTGGCGCCGCACAAGCTTCCACGTCGTCGCCGCCAACGTCGCCGCCAACTCGTCGCGCGCCAGCGTTCCGTCCAGAACGCCCCACGCCTCGGGGATCCCGATCGTACGCGCCGCCTGGTCCCCGGGTAGAAGACCATCCTGTCTCAATCGCGCCGCCTCTTCAACCAGCCCCGCGGCGATCATTCCCTCGACGCGCTCGCGGATCGCCCGCCGATGGTCGTCGCGTTCGCGGCAGAGACCGACGCCGACGAAGTGAAAGGGGAGGGGAGACGCTTGGCCCTGCCAGGTGCTGATCGGCACACCGGTCGCGGCGTGAACCTCGAGGGCGCGCTCGATCCGAAGTCGATCGTTCTCGTGGATCTTCGCTGCTGCAGCCGGATCGACCCCAGCCAGGCGCCGGTGGAGCTCCGCGACGGGGATGCCGCGCAGCGACTGCCGAAACGCCGCGTTCGTCCCGGGGCCGTCAAACACGCCGCGAAGGATCGCGCCGAGGTAGAGGGTCCCGCCCCCGACGACCATCGGCACTCTTCCCCGCGCCGCAATCTCGGGGACAAGCCGGGCCACGTCGGCTCGGAACGCCATCGCGTCGTAGGTTCCGCGGAGCGGGACGCAGTCGACCAGGTGATGGGGAACAAGGCTTCGCTCGGCGGGCGACGGCTTGGCGGTGACCACGTCGAGACCGACGAAGAACGCCCGCGAGTCAGCCGAGACGATCTCGCCGTCGAGACGCCCCGCGACCTCGAGGGCGATCGCCGTCTTGCCGCACGCCGTGGGGCCGAGGAGGACGAGAACCGACGTTCCGTCGCCCGCTCGGCCCGTCACGCCGCCCTCAGTCTTCCGCCATTAGCAGCTCGCGGAACTTCCGCAGCTCGGCCCGCCGCGACGGGTGCTTCAGCTTCTCGATCGCCTTGATCTCGATCTGGCGAACCCGCTCGCGGGTGATGTTGAACTTGAGCGACACGTCCTTGAGCGTGCGGGGGTGGCCGTCCTCGAGGCCGTAGCGAAGCTTGAGAATCTCGCGCTCCCGCTCGTCGAGCTGATCGAGGGCCCGCGAGAGCTGCTCGCGCAGGAACATGCGGAACGTCTCCTTGGTCGGCGACGGCGACGACGGGTCCTCGATGAAGTCGCCGAGGGTGTCCTCGTCCTCCTCGCCGATCGGCCGCTCGAGCGACGCGGTGTACTGGGAGACGCTCTCGACCTTCTTGATCTTGTCGATCGACATCCCCGTCAGAAGCGACAGGTCCTCAAGCGTGGGCGCCGTGCCGTGCGACTGGATGTACTCGCGCTTGACGCGGTTCAGCTCGCGCACGGTCTCGATCATGTGGACAGGGACGCGGATCGTCCTCGACTGGTCGGCGATCGCACGCGTGATCGCCTGGCGGATCCACCAGGTGGCGTAGGTCGAGAACTTGTACCCGCGCGAGAAGTCGAACTTCTCGACCGCCTTCATGAGCCCCATGTTCCCCTCCTGGATCAGGTCGAGAAGCGAGAGCCCGCGGTTCATGTAGCGCTTGGCGATCGACACGACGAGGCGCAGGTTGGAGATGGTGAGCCGATCCCGAGCCGCGCGTCCTTCGCGGACGAGGACCTCGAGCTCCTCCCGCGTCGCCTTGGTCGGAAGCTCGTCGCCGAGCTTCTCCTCGAACGACGCGGTCTCCCGAAGCTCGGCGGCTTCCTTCCCCTTCTGCTTCAGGATCTCGAGCTCCGCGCGCTCTTCGTCCGGGAGGGTCTTCCCCTTTCTCAGCCGCTTCTCCGCGTCGGCGCCCGTCATCTTGGCGATCGACAGCTCGGCGTACGCGCCGATCTCCATCGCCTTGGCGAGGGCGACCTCCCCCTCCTTCGTCAGCAGGGGGACCTTGCCGATCTCGCGCAGGTACGTCTTGACCGGGTCCTCGCGGCGGTTCGAGCTGTCGGCCCCCTCCCAGCCGGTGGGCCGGGCGTGCTTGCGGGCCGGTGCCTCCGACTCAGCAGCCTCCTCGTCGCCCGGGTCGTCGTCGCCGAGCAGGTCCTCGGGGTCGGCCATCTCTTCGTCGAGCGCGTCGTCGGACGCGGGGTCCTCGTCCTCGCCCCCCGTCTCTTCGTCGAGCGAAGGCTCCTCCTCCACTTCGTCGGCGAGGATCACATCCTTCTCTTCGTCGCGAGGGACGTCGACGTCAACCGGCCTGGCCTTCTTCGGCTTCGGTGCGCGCTTCCCTTTGGTCTCGGCCATGCATCCCCCTTCGCGCGATCGTCTCGGAAACGAGGGATCGCTTCTCCAGCATGCGCGCGTGCTGCTCGCGCGTCAGCGCTTCCCAGCGCATCCAATCCTCTGCCTCCGCGCTCGAACGGATCTCGCGATCGAGCTCCGCGAGCTTTCGATCGAGCGCCGGAAGCCGGACGAGCCGATCGAGCGCATCCTGCACGGCTCGGTCGGTGTCCTGGTCGAAGACGTTCTCGGCGAGGCAGAGCTCGCGCGCCCGGCGCGCCGCGTCTTCCTCCAGCCCGTCGATCAGTTCCGAAATCATAGGCGATTCGACTGCATTCGCCAGTGCCTCGGCGATCGGTCGGTACGGGGGCGAGAAGTCGTTGGGCCCCGCGACCGCCGCGATCGTGCCCCAGCGGATGTCACCGCGCAAGAGAAGCGACAGGAGGATCTCCTCCGCGGCGAAGCGTCGCGTCGACGCCTCGTCGGCGGAGGCATCATCCGCGGGTCGCCCGTGCCGGCTCGCCAGTTGTCGCGCGACTCCTTCGAACGGCAGGTCCACCAGCTCCGCGATTCCCTTCGCGATCTCCTGCTGCAGGGGAAGGCTCTGCACCCCTCGGTAGAAGTCCCTCGCTTCGGCGAGGATCCGCTCCTTGCCGGTCACTGTGGTCGGATCGTGCACGGCGGCCAGCGTCTCGAGGTAGAAGCGGTGGAACGGCGCCGCGTCGGCGACGGCCTGACGCATCGCGTCTGCCCCAAACTTGCGCACCAAGCTGTCCGGGTCTTCCTCCTCAGCCAGCGTCGCCACCCGAACCGAGAGGCCGCTGTTCCGCAGGATCTGCATTCCGCGCACCGACGCCGCGCTTCCGGCCGCGTCGCGGTCGTAGGCGATGACGACCTCCTCGACGAACCGACCGAGCAGGTCGGCCTGTCCCTGCGTCAGCGCCGTGCCCATGCTGCCAACTGCGTTCTCGATCCCCGCCTGGTGGAGGGTGAGCACGTCGGTGTATCCCTCGACGAGAATCGCCGTCTTCGCCTCGCGAACCGCCTCGCGAGCCCATGACAGGCCGTACAGCTGCCGTCCCTTGTCGAACAGCGGCGTGGTCGGCGAGTTCAAGTACTTCGGCTCGCCCTCGAACGCCCGCCCGCCGAACGCGATCGGACGTCCGGAGAGGTCGAAGATCGGGAAGATCGTGCGGTCGCGGAACCGGTCATACGTACCCTTCTCTCCCTCGACGAGAAGCCCCAGCTCGACGAGCTTGTCGATCCCGTACCGGGCGCCGAACCTCCGCTTCACGTGGTCCCAGCCCGCGAGCGCGTACCCGAGGCCGAACCGCTTCCACGACGCCTCGTCGAAGCCTCGGCTCTCGAAGTAGGCGCGCGCCTTCTTCCCCTCGCGAGCGTCCGTCAGGTTCGCCGCGTAGGCCTCGGCGACGGCGGCGACGATGCGCCGCATCGCCTCCCGCTCTCCGTCGTCCGAGGACTCGAACGCCACGCCCGCCTCCTCGGCGAGCCGCTTCGCTGCCTCCACGAACGACAGCCGCTCGATCTTCATCAAGAAACCGACGACGTCCCCGCCTTCGCCGCAGCCGAAGCAGTGCCACAGCCCCTTCTCCGGGGAGACCACGAACGACGGCGTGTCGTCCTTGTGGAACGGACACCGTCCCTTGTAGCC
>CAZWQN010000057.1:4915-7732 GCA_964635895.1 uncultured Thermotogae bacterium
CGTCCGATCGACCCGGCGAACAGGAGATCGCCGGCGAACAGCGCGCCGCCCGCCACGAGGGCGACGCTCCCGGGGGAGTGCCCAGGGGTGTGCATCACCCGTAGCCCAGGGACGACCTCGTCGCCGTCCCGCAGGTACCGGTCGAACGGAGGATGGTTCGGGAAGAAGCGGGTGACGAACGGAACATCGCGCTCGTGAATGCAGATGCCGCCGGACGGGATGGCCCAATCCCCTCCGACGTGGTCGTAGTGCCCGTGGGTATTCACGATCCAATCGATCGTCCGGTGCCCGACAAGGGCGTGGAGGGCGGCGGAGTCGTCCGCCGGGTCGACGAGCACCGTGCGTTCCCCGATCTCGATGAGATAGGCGTTCGTGCCGAGGGGACCGAGAACTGCCGACGTCACTCGCATCCCAGACCTCCCCCTACGCTCGAGCCACCGTCAGAACGTCGACCTCGTCGTACCCTTCGCGCCTGAGAACCCGTCCACACTCGTCGGCCGTCGCCCCCGTGGTCAACAGGTCGTCGACGAGGAGCACGGTCCCGGTCCCCGATCGTACCCCGCGAAACGCGTCCCTCAAGTTCACGGCCCGCTCCCGCGCGGGCAAGGTCCGCTGCGGCCGCGTGGGTCGGGTTTTCACGAGCAACTCGCGCTCCGGCACGCGGAGGCGCCGCGCGACGAAGCGCGCCAACTCGCGGGACGGGTTTCCGCCGCGCGCCCGCCGCTCGCCCCGCGTCATCGGAACGTGGGTGACGCAGGTGATGCGCCCGAACGACCGCGCCGCAGCCTCGGCGAGCCGGCGTCCGAGCCAGCGGCCGACGGCCTTCTCGCGGCCGAACTTGAACAGGGCGACGAGATCCCGCCACCCGCCGTCGTACGGGCCCAGGGAAACCGCGCGGTCGAAGCCGCGCACGTGCGTGCCGCAACGAAGGCACAGGTCCACCCGTTCGTCGTCGAGAAGGTCGCCGCAGCTCCGACACGCGGGTCCCTCGCGCCGCGGCAGTCCCTCCGCACACGCCGCGCAGAGGACCTCGCCCCACGCCGCCGGCCCGCCGCACCTCGCGCACTGCGGCGGATAGAACAGCGCGGCGACCCCCACGGCGCTCTCTCGAGCGCCGCGCAGGGCCCTACAGAACCAGCGCGAGACGAAGGAGCTGGTTCGTGTAGCCCCACTCGTTGTCATAGAAGGCGACGACCTTGAGCAGGCGCCCGTCAACGACGGTCGTCAGCGTTGGGTCGACGACGCTCGGACGCGGGTCGGCGATGATGTCCGACGACACCATCGGGTCGTCGCTGACGCCGAGGATCCCCGCAAGCTCATGCTCGGCGTACCTGCGGAACGCGGCGTTCGCCTCCTCGACGGACACCGGCTTCTTCATCTCCAGCGTCACGTCGCTGCACGAGCCCGTCGCGACAGGAACCCGGATCGCCATCCCATCGATCTTCCCCGTGAGCGCCGGGAGCACCTTGGCGGTCGCCGACGCGGCGCCCGTCGAGGTCGGTACGATGTTGATCGCCGCGGCGCGGCTGCGGGTCACCGACGTGTGCGCCGAATCGACGAGGCGCTGATCCGCGGTGTACGCGTGGACCGTCGTGATCGACGCGTGCACGATGCCGAACTCCTTCTCCAGCACGTACAGCACGGGGATGAGCGAGTTGGTCGTGCAGGACGCGGCGGAGACGACATCCTGAGCCGCCCCGAGGGACGTGTGGTTGATCCCGTACACGACCTGCGGGATCTTGTCGGCGCCGTCGCCCTTGCTCGGGACCGTCTGAAGAACGCGCTTCGCGCCCGCCGCCACGTGGCGTTTGGCCCCCTTCGGGCCGTCGTAGGCGCGGAAGATCCCGGTGGCCTCGACGACCGTGTCGATCTTCATCGTTCCCCACGGGAGCTTGTCCGGTTCCTTCTCGGCCAGGATCGGAATCGATCGACCCTCCACGTCGAGCGCGCCCTCCTTCGCGGCCACGCGCTTCGCGTACCGTCCGTACACGGAGTCGTGCACCAGGAGGTAGCGAGCCATGTCCGGCTGGATGAACGGGTCGTTGATCGCCACGATCTCGATCTCCGGATGGCCGAACGCGATGCGGAAGAACGCGCGCCCAATGCGTCCGAACCCGTTGATGGCTATCCTCTTCTTCATCCTCGCTCTCCTTCCCTTTGCGCTCCACAGACTGTCTCGACGAAGTAGCGGTGAACGCGAAGATCCTCCGTCAGTTCCGGATGGAAGCTCGCGACGAGGATTCTACCCTCGCGGGCCATCACCGGCACGCCGTCGTGCCGGGCGAGGATTCGCACCCCGGCGCCAAACCTCGTGATGTACGGAGCGCGGATGAACACGGCGGGAACGTCGTCGCCAACCCCCTCGATCCGAAGCGTCGCCTCGAAGCTGTGGACCTGACGCCCCGTGGCGTTGCGGGCCACAGCGATGTCGATGGCCCCAAGGTGCGCGGCAGGGCGCCCCTCGACATCACGGGCGAGAAGGATCATCCCCGCGCAGGTCCCGAACATCGGGAGCCCGCTCGCGGCAAGGCCCCGCAGCCGATCGAAGACGCCGTTTTCCCCGAGAAGAGCCATCGCCGTCGACTCCCCGCCGGGGAGGACGAGGCCGCGGAGGCCGTCGAGGCCGGCGCTCGACTTCACAACGCGGGTTGCGACTCCGAGCCTGTCGAGGCTCCGGACGTGCTCGCGGACGGCCCCCTGGAGGCCGAGAACGCCGATCGTCATTTCCCGCGCGTCTGCATCATCTCGTGCTCGGGGATGGTCTCGATCTCGATCCCGTGCATCGCCTCGCCGAGCCCCTTCGACACCTCAGCGATG
>CAZWQN010000058.1:0-5845 GCA_964635895.1 uncultured Thermotogae bacterium
CTCCCTTGTCCACGACGAGCGTCGACAGCCCGGCGCGAGCGGCGTAGATCGCGGCTGTCGCCCCCGCCGGCCCCCCACCGAGGATGAGCACGTCGTGGACGTCGTCCGGAGACCACGGCTGGGGGCGATTCGCGCCTTGCTCCCGATCAGTCATGGCGTGTCCTTCCTTCCTGCCCCGGCTTCGACCTGCGCGGCGGCACGGGGTCGAGTCCCCCGGGGTGAAGTGGGTGGCATCGCAGGAGGCGTCGCAGCGCGAGCCACCCGCCGCGGATCGCCCCGTGCGTCTCGATCGCCTCCATCGCGTACTGGGAACAGGTGGGGCAGAAGCGGCAGCGCTGCGGCAAGAGGGGCGAGATTATCCGCTGGTACAGCCGAATCGGAGCGATGAGGACCTTTCGCAGCACGCCTGCAGCGTACGCGATTGTCGCCCTCTTGACAACTGGCAGTCGCGGCACTATACTGCCAGCTGGCAGTCTGTAGGCATGACTGCCAACGCACATGCGAAAGGAGGAACTGAAATGATGCGAAGACTTCCAGACGTGAGGAGAGGACCGTTCATGATCGAGTCCAGCCTGTCGCGGCTGATGGACGAGATGCTCCGCGATTTCGACACCGTGGGCTTCGACATCGCCCCGAGCTTCGGGCGGACCGATGTGTATGAGAAGGACAAGACCCTGGTGTTTGAGACGGAGCTTCCGGGGGCGAAGAAGGACGAGATCGCGATTCGGGTCGAGGACGACCAACTGATCATCGGCGGAGAGACAAAGCGGAGCGAGGAGATCGACCGCGAGCACTACTTCCGAGTCGGCCGGCAGTACGGCCGGTTCCAGCGGAGCTTCCCGCTTCCCGCGGAGCTCGTGGACAAGGGAAAGATCCAGGCCAAGTTCGAGGACGGCATCCTTCGCGTGACGGTTCCGCTCAAGGAGTCGATCAAGGAGAAGGAGAAGGCGATCGAGGTCCCGGTCGCGTAACTGCGCCTCGTCGTGAGAGCGATGCGGCCCTGGCGCCGAGGTTCGGGGGGCGTGCCTCCGGCCTTGCCTGCCGGGGCCGTATTCTTCCTAGTCGCGGTAGGCGTTGGTGATGGGGATGCGCCGGCCGGACCCGAACGCCTTCGGGGTAACTTTGATCCCGAGCGGGAGCTGGGACCGCTTGTACTCGTTTCGGTAGTAGCGGGCGAGGACGTCGTTGACGAGCGCTGCGTCGAACCCCGCGGCGAGGAGCTCTTGTCGCGATTCGTTCCGCTCGATGATGGCGCGGAGGAGCGGGTCGAGGAGCGCGTATGGCGGCAGATCTTCGTCGTCGCGTTGGTTCGTGCGCAGCTCGGCCGACGGAGGCTTGCGCAGAACGCGTTCGGGGATCGCTTCGCCGAACGACTCCGCGAGGCGGTAGACGTCGTCCTTGTAGAGGTCGGCGATCGGAGCGAGAGCCCCCGCGGTGTCTCCGTAGAGCGTGTTGTAGCCGACAGCGATCTCCGACTTGTTCGCCGGGCACAAGACCAGGGCGCCGCGCAGGTTCGACAGCGCCATGAGCAGGGTTCCTCGGACGCGAGGCTGGAGGTTCTCGTCGACGAGCCCGCTCGAGCGGCTGGGGAGCGCGGCGCGGAGCGCGTCGTGCACGCGCTCGATCGAGATCTCCGAGTGATTGATCCCGAGGCTCGCCGCCACGGCGGCGGCGTCCTCACGGCTCTCCGGGGCGGAGAACTCGCTCGGGAGGTAGACGGAGGACACGTGCTCGGCGCCCAGAGCCTCGACGGCCAGCGCGGCGACCACCGCGGAGTCGACTCCGCCGGACAGCCCGAGAAGCACGTCCGTTCGGCCGTTCTTGCGTACGTAGTCGCGGATTCCAAGGATGATGGCGCCGCGCGTGTGGGCGACGGGATCGTCTGCGGCGGGGCGCATCGCTTCGCCCTCGAGGTCGACGACGTAGAGCCCGTCCTCGAAGCGGGGGGCCTCGAAGACGATCTCGCCCGCGGCGTTCGCGACGAAGCTCCCGCCGTCGAAGATGACGTCGTCCTGACCCCCGACGAGGTTCACGTAAACGATCCCGACGGCGTTCTCGACGGCGCGGCGCCGGATGAGCTTCCGGCGGATCTGGGGCTTGCCCACGTAGAACGGCGATGCGGACAGGTTGAGGATCCACTCCGCCCCGAGGCTGGCCTGGAGGTCGGCCGGCCCGTCCTCAACCCAGATGTCCTCGCAGATGTTGACCCCGAAGCGCCGCCCCCCGATCGTGAAGAGTTCGCTCCCCGGACCGGGCGTGAAGTAGCGCCTCTCGTGGTACACGTCGAAGGCCGGCAGGTGGATCTTCCGGACCTGCCCGATCTCCCGACCGGCCCGGAGCAGCACGGCGACGTTGTAGAGGTCGGCGGCTGCGCCGTCGCTGACCGATGAGGCGTCGGCGCGGTTGGCCGGCGTGCGCGTCGACTCGCCGGCGACGCTGCCCACGACGACGGTCATCGGGTCGGCCTCGGCGCGGATGCGGTCGACGCCCGCACGACAGGCCTCGACAAACCCGGATCGCCAGAGGAGATCGAGCGGGGAGTATCCGGGAACGGCGAGCTCGGGGAACGCGACCAACTCGCAACGAGCGCGCCGCGCCTCACGGAGCGCGGCGCAGATCGTCTCGACGTTCCGCTCGATGGCGCCGACGTGGGCGTTGATTTGCCCGATCCCTACGCGCATGGGCCGATTATAGGTGTGGGCCGCGACGCTCGCCACCGCGCTGGAGAGCCGTCTGGGCCTCTTCGAGGAGCGTCCCCGCGCCCGGTTCCGGGATCCGTTCGATCGCCCCGGGACGGAGGTTTCCGAGCTCGACGCGCCCCACCGACACGCGGACGAGGCGCTCGGTCGAAAGGTCGAAGTGGCCAAGCAGCCGCTTGATTTCGTGCTTGCGTCCCTCCGTCAGGGTCAGGATCAAGTACGGCGGTCTCCCCGCGACCCGCCCCTGGCGGATGCGCAGAAGTTCCCCGTCGTCGAGGATCCCGTCGCGCATGGCGTCGAGGATGCGTTGGAGGGCGTCGGCGCGCGGGATAGGACGGAGCCGGACGTGGTACGTCTTCTCCACCTCGTACCGCGGGTGGGTGAACGCTTGAATGAACTCGCCGTCGTTCGACAGGAGGAGGAGCCCCTCGGCATCCTGGTCGAGGCGGCCGACCCACGTGTACCCGACGAACCCCTCGGCGCGCAGCAACCGACCGACGGTGTTCCCGGTGAACGGATCATCGTGGCTGCACAGCATCCCGGCGGGCTTGTGAAGTCGGTAGATGCGGGACTCGGGCCGCTCGAGCGGAAGGGGCTGGCCGCGCAGGGACAGCCGGCGGGGGCCGCCACCAAGGATCAGGAACGGGTCGGCGACCGGCCGGCCGTCGAGAGAGACCTCCCCGTGGGCGATGAGTTCGGCGGCCTTGCGGCGGGAGACGCCGGCCTGCTGCTGCACCCACTGCAAGAGCCTTATTCCGTCGCGATCGCCGCGCTTCGCCATGACGCAGGGGGTATAGCGCGCTTCGCTGCCGCGTGCAACCGGCGACCAGGCTCCGGGGATTTCGCGCCCGCCCCCGCGGTGGGCATAATGGGCGCCTCAGGGGGAGGTCGGGATCGTATGGGGTGTGAGGTTGTCCAGTTGGAGTTGGGAGATCGGAGACTCCGAGACTTCGTCGACGTGGCCTGGCAGCTTCACCGAGGAGACCCGTGCTGGACTCCGCCGCTTCGTGGCGAGCTTCTCGGCAGCCGGCTCTTCGGCATGAAGGGGCTCCTGACGCGGGAGCATCCGTACCACGACGACGCGGACGTCACTCACTTCTTGGCGCGCGACGGCGAGCGTCTCGTTGGGCGAGTGTCGGCGGCCGTGAACCGGCGGTTCAACGACTACTACGGCACGAAGATCGGGTTCTTCGGGTTCTTCGACGTGGCACTGGACTACGCCGTCGCGGAGGCGCTCCTCTCTCGCGCCTGCGCGTGGCTCGGAGATCGCGGAATGGAGATCGCCCGCGGCCCGGGCGGGTACTCCAACGCCACGCACGAGGCATACCAAGGAGTGCTCGTCGAAGGGTTCACCTATCCGCCCACCGTCGAACTCACCCACAACCCCCCGTACTACGGGGAGCTCCTCGAGCGGTTCGGGATGCGGAAGGTCAAGGACTACCATGCCTACCTGATCCGGGTCTCCGACGGACCGAGCGCGCGCCTGCGGTCCGTCTCCGACGCCGTGCGCGCGCGGCGCCGCATCGAGACAAGGCCGATCGACATGCCGAAGCTCAACGCGGAGGTCGATCTCATCGTCCGGATCTTCAACGAGGCGTGGGCCGCGAACTGGGGATTCCTGCCGATGGCCGACGCGGAGGGAGCGGCGATCGCGTCGAGCCTGAAGCTCGTTGCCGATCCAGGTCTGATCCGCTTCGCCTACGTCGATGGGGAGCTGGCCGCCGTGGTGGGGGCGATTCCCGATCCGTACGTTCCGTTCCGGCCCCGATGGAATCGCGTGCGCGACGCCGACATCGTTCGGGCGTTGAGGCTGCTGCGGACTCGCCGGCGCATCCGCCAAACACGTCTGATGTTCTTCGGGGTGCTGCCGCGGTTCCGCAAGCTCGGGATCGACGCCGTCCTGTACCGAGAGCTACTGGAGTACGCGCTTCGCCGCGGCTACAAGACCTGCGAGCCGTCGCTTCTCCTCGAGGACAACGACCTGATCCTCCGCGCCTCCGCGTTCATGGGCGGGGTTCACTACAAGACGTGGCGGATCTACGAGAAGGAGATCCGCTAGCGGTCAAGCGGCGCCGGGAAGAGAAGGGGAGCCCGACGAACGTCGAGCTCCGCCTTCGCGTAAGGCCGAATCCCGAGGAGGTGATACGGCCCGTCTCCTTGGTCCGTGGCTAGCAGCCTCCACCGAACAGCCGGATCACTAGTCTCAGGTGCCAGCAGGAGCAGTCCGGGGCGAAGTACCAGTACCACCCGCTGCACGGCGTCCCTTCGTACCACTGTCCGTTGTACCAGTACCACGCTCCTCCCGGCATGGCGGGGAATGGCGGCTGCATCCACGGGACGTAGCCTCCGTAGCCAGGACCTGGCGACGGAGACGGGGTGGGCGTTGGGTACGGATACGGAGTGCTTGGAGGCGTGTACCCGTAAGACGACATAATCTGGAGCGACGTCCAGGCCGTCACCCACTGCGCCTGCTGCGGGTCGGTGGGGATGATCCCCTTGATGTGGACGCCGGCGCTCTGCGGGCTGGTGCCGATCATGGGGTAGGGGTTCGAGGAGGAGTATCCACCCTGCGCCAGCGCGAGCGGCACGGGGCTGGCGAAGATCTGCAACTGCTCCGTCCCGGCGGGTGGAGTCACCTCGAACCGGTACGCCCACGTGTCGGGCAGGGTGTGTGTTCCCGCGGAGACGTAGTTCGCCTGCGACCAGTAGTTCGGGAAGATCAGCCGCACGACGCCGTCCGGCTGGATGTCGTAGATGTAGACGTAGGCGGCCTGCGAGACCGTGTAGTAGATCGTCACGTACTCGCCGAACACGTAGCTCGTCTTGTTCGTCCAGATGCTTACCGTCAACGGGTTTGGCGTCGGCGTCGGCGTGGGGATGATCCCCAGCGGCGCGACTCCACCGTCCGCGGCCGCCGTCGCCGAGAGCGCGACGAGCGCCACGAGAAGGAGGAGAAGGGCCCTCGTTCCGTACTTGGTCATTTCGATCACCTCGGCAAACCTACACGCGCCGGCACTGGGCGGTTTCACACCCGTGACTCCGTCCGTTTCACGCCCGTGACTCCGTCCATTTCACGCCGTGACTCCGTCCGTTTCACGCCGTGACTCCGTCCGTTTCACGCCGTGACTCCGTCCGTTTCACGCCGT
>CAZWQN010000058.1:5945-7598 GCA_964635895.1 uncultured Thermotogae bacterium
GACTCCGTCGGTTTCACGCAGGCGCTTCGAGACGGCGGACGACGACGTGCAGGTGCTCGGTCGAGTCGCGGAAGGCAGGCATGTCGCACGTCTCCGCGACAAGGCGAACGACGTTCTCGTACGCGGCGGGATCCTCAGCGGCAATCCTCTTGACCTCGTCTTGCATCGCCGCGGCGAACCCCTCCACCCCGACGCGGGCATCGACGGCGAACCCTGCTTCGCGCAGCTCGGCGATCGCCTGCGGCGGCGTCAGGAACGCGGCCTCGGTGAACGCCTTCTGCTCGCCGACCTGGACGCAGGTCGTGAGCAGCTGGCGCACGCGGGCGTCGTCCGCGTACAGCTCCGGCATCTCACCGAGCAGGGCGCGCAGAACCCCCCACGGGTTGATGAACCCGACGATTGCCGGCGCCCCCGGCTTGAGGACGCGGCGCAGCTCGAGGAGCGCGGCCCGACGATCCGCCTCCAAGACGAGGTGGTACAGCGGCCCGAGCAAGAGAGCGGCGTCGAACGACTCGGTCGCCAGGAACGAGAGATCACACGCGTTGGAGCGCACGACGGCGTCGACCTTGAGGCCGAGCTCGGCGAGCTTGGCTCGGGCGAACTCAACGTTGCGATCCGCCAGGTCGACGAGCGTCACGCGATACCCGCGGCGAAGAAGCTCGATCGTGTAGCGCCCGGGTCCCCCGCCGATGTCGGCGATTCGTCCCTCGGGCGGAAAGTGCTCGCCTACGAGGCGCAGCGTGCTCTCTATCTCGAACCGACGATACGGAGTCTCGAGCCGCTGCCACTCCCAGTCCACGTCGTTGTTGTAGTAGTTGCGGACAACCTCGCTCATCGAACCTCCGACGCGCCGGGGAGAGGATAGGAGATCCCCGTCGGGAAGCCAACGATGGCTCTCAGGTGCCCGTCGCAGGGTGGTGCTCCGCCCCGCCCCTCGGTGGGTGCTTTGCCCCGCCGCTCGGCGGGTCCTCAGAACCCCGCCGCTGTTGCCTCGCTTTCCCGGCACGGGTACCGTCATCCCATGATCGTTGTGGGACTCGCCGGGCCGGCGGGGAGCGGGAAGAGCGTCGTTGCGCGGGAGCTTGCGCGCCGTCGCGGCATCGCGTGGCTCGACCTCGATCGTCTAGCGTGGGACACCTACAAGCCTGGCACGTCGGTCTTCGCCGCGCTCGTCGCGCGGTTCGGATCGAAGATCGTCGGGGCGGACGGCGAGGTCGATCGCGCGGCGCTCGCCGAGCGCGCGTTCGCGGACCCGGTTGGGAAGCGCGACCTCGACCGACTGGTTCATCCGGCCGTGACCGCGGCGCTCGCCGACCGGATCGGGGTCGAGCGTCGGCGCGGGCGCCGCCTCCTCCTCGTCGAGGGGGCTCTCCTCGGAAGCTCGCCCGACGTCGATCAAAGCATGTTCGACGCCATTCTGTGGCTCAACGCACCCTCCGAGGTGCGCGACGAGCGGCTCCGAGTCGACGGACGTTCGCAGCACGCCGTTCGGACGGAGAAGCTCGTCCAACCGCCGGGGACGGTGGCGATCGACGCCGACGCCCCGCTCGACGATGTCGTCCGGCGGGTGAGCCTGGCCATCGCCGAGCGCACCTCGGCTAGGAAGAAGCGGTAGCGGCTTCGCGACCGTCTCGCTCGCGCAGCGCGCGGCGC
>CAZWQN010000059.1:0-7520 GCA_964635895.1 uncultured Thermotogae bacterium
CCTCGCCGACTCCGACCTGGACCTCTACCGAGAGCAGCTTCTCTTCGTCCTCGGTTCGGGACTCCAGACGCTCGTGCCCGGCCACGGGCCCGTCGGCGGGCGCGCGGAAGCCGAGCAGGAACTTGCCTACTTCGACGTGATGGAGGAGTTGGTCGGCAAGATCGTTTCGCGAGGCGGGTCGCTGGCGGAGGCGAAGCAGATCGCTCTGCCGGCACCGTTCGACGCGTGGCTCGTCGGAGGGATGAATCGCTTCGCCGCGAACGTCGAGTTCCTCTACAAGCGCTTCGGCGGAGTGATTCCTGCGGGCACGTGAGCGCACGCCGCGGACTTCTCAAGCGCAACGGCTTGCCTCCACACCCCCCAATGTGTAGGCTTGTGTGTGGATAGGAGCTCGACGTGCCGACGAATCTACAGCTTGACGATCGGTTGATTGACGAAGCTGTCCGGCTTGGGGGGCACAAGACGAAGCGGGCCGCCGTCACCCAAGCGCTCGTCGACTACACACAGCGGTTGCGCCAGGTCAAGGTGCTGTCGGAGTTCGGCAAGGTCGACTTCGTGCCGGACTACGACTACAAGGCGCAGCGCTCCAAGACATGATGGTTCTTGTCGACACCTGCGTCTGGTCGCTCGGGCTACGCCGGCGGGAGCACAAGGACGATCCCGAGGTACGCGAGCTCGAGACTCTCATTCGCGATGGCCGCGTCCGGCTGATCGGTCCCATCCGACAGGAGATCCTCTCGGGGATCGCGCGGAAGGCGCAGTTCGATCGAATCCGATTGTCGCTTGCCGCCTTTCCGGACCTTCCGATCGCGGCGAAAGACTACGAGCTGGCGGCGAGCTACTACAACCTCTGCCGTTCGAAGGGGATCCAAGGTTCAAACACCGACTTCCTGATCTGCGCTGTTGGAGTCCGACACGAGCACGAGATCTACACAACGGACGCGGACTTCGAGCTCTTCGCGCGATGCCTGCCGATCGTCCTGCACCGGGCGCAGGCGACTCGTGCCGAGCGCGGAAGCTCTGGCGACGGCTGAGAACTCCCTGCGGGCGCAGCAGGACGCACCTGCCGATTGGAATAAAACAGTGTGTTGTGTTACTGTCCGGTCGCTGCTCTCTGATCAAGGAGGACGCCAACACTGTGGCCATCATGAAGAACGCGAGAAAGGTGCTCTACATCCTCTGCGACGTGGAAGGCGCGTCGGGCATCTCGCGTGCGAACTGGAACACGCTACGCCATGGATCTGACCTGTGGCGATCGGAGGGCCGTGCGCTCATCACCTCCGACGTGAAGGCCGTGTGCGAAGCCGCGAACGAGTTCGGCATCGACGACATCATCATCGACGACGAGCACGACGGCGGCAAGCGCGAGTCGAACCTGCTCGTGAGCGAACTTCCTGCGAACGTCCGCTTGCTCCGGCGCCCTCACCTGCCTGGGAAGGCACGGAAGACGGTGCGCGGCGAGCCCTACGGGATGGTCTTCGTCGGTCAGCACGCGATGGCCGGCGGCGGCGGGTTCGCGGCGCACACGATTTGTCTCCAGATCGGCGCCGTGACGCTGAACGGCGTACGTGTGGGCGAGATCGGGCTCGAGCTCGCCATGTTCATGGACGCGCCGCTCCTCGCCGTCGTCGGCGAGGAGGCCGCAGTGACCGAAGCGAAGGTGCTGTGTCCTCGCGTCGTCGGGATCTCCGTGAAGAGCCTCGAGAGAAACTGGTTTCCATCGGCCGACGAGACGCGGCCTGCGATCCGCCGCGGCGTGCTCGACGCTCTGCGCGCTCGCGAGGACCCGACCGGGCTCGATCTCCAACCGCCCTATCGCTTCACGCTCGCGCCGGCTGACGGCTACGTCTTCGATCCCGACAAGAAGATGCCGCTCCGATGGCTCACTCGGCTCTTCTTCTTCCGAGTCTGCGGAGGGAAGCTCACGGAACGCGAAGCGTCGTGGGAGGCGAGGACTGTTCTTCGCGGGCTGTACGCGCTCCACTGCGCTCGGCTCTTCCTGAGGAAGCGGGCGGTCGCGTAAGCTGTCGCGCTTGGGCGCCGAGGGCGTCCCAGGCATCGGGAGGTCGTTCATGCCCATCGCGTTTCCCGCAAGAGACTCCGCGCCCAGCGGGACGCGAACCGATCGCTTTGTCCTCCGCCCGTTGCAGGCCTCCGATGCGGAGCGCGACTACGACGCGGTGATGTCGAGCGCCGCCGAGTTGCGCCGCTGGAGCGGCAGCGACTGGCCGGCCGACGACTTCACGTTGGCCGAGAACCTGGCCGACCTCGAGCGCCACGAGCGCGAGCATGAGAGCGGGGAAACGTTCACCTACACCGTGCTTGCCCCAGACGAGATGCGCTGCCTCGGTTGCGTCTACATCGTTCCCGTGTGGTCTGAGGCCGATCCTCTCTGCGGCACGGGCACTTCCGGAGCCTGCGTCGGCTTCTGGGTTCGCGCGTCGGAGGTGGCTCGGGATCTCGATCGGCACCTCCTCGCTGCGCTCCGAGAGTGGCTGCGAACGGAGTGGGCCCTTGATTGCGTCCTGTTCACGAACTACGCCGCCGACGCGCGGCAAGCCGCTCTCCTCGCCGAGACCGGCATGTCGCGACTCCCGCTCGTGTGGCCGGACGGGCGCACGGGTTGGGCTTTCCGCATGGAGCACCCGAGAGCCGCAGGACGCGCGGACAGGAAGGCGCTCGTGCGCGAATACGTCGAGACGCCTCGCCCTGCCGGCGTCTACGGCATCCGGAACACGGCATCCGGGAAGACCTTCCTCGGGTCAAGCGCCAACGTTCCTGGGATTCTCAACCGCCAACGATTCCAGCTCGAGAACGGCTCGCATCCCGACAAGGAGCTTCAGGCGGATTGGAGCAAGCTTGGCCCCGGGTCCTTCACCTTCGAGACGCTGGATCTCCTCACCCCGTCAGACGACCCCGGGTACGATCCGACGAACGACCTCAAGGCGCTGAAGGCGATGTGGTTGGAGAAACTGGCGGAGGCAGGCGCTTCACTCTATCCACGATCGCGGCGGGACGGATAACTCGGAGCAGGGAAGTACGCACGCATGCTCCTCGGAGCTCTCTGGACGGTAGAATCCTCCATCCATGAACAGCACGTCGGGGGAGTACACGGAACGGGTTCGGGACTGTATCCTCGACCGCGAGTCGTTCGTCCGCGCTGTGTTCAGCGGATGCCAGCCCGGCACAACGCTTCCGTGGATCAAGGTCGTCGTCCGCCCCGTGCGCGTCCACGGGGGGCTGCGGTGGCAGATCTCCCGCTTCGACGAAGAGAAGGACATCAGCAAGAACTACAACGCGGACGAGATTGCCGGACAGGTCGACGGGCTTCTTGCGCTCGCGTTCACGAACATCCACGCCGAGACGACAGCTTGCCGTCTCGAGATCCGGATCACGAAGAAGGGCAAGCCCTTCCTCCGCGAGGTTCCGTTGGGGGCGCCGCGCGCAACCGTGGACCTGTCTCACGATCGCGAGAAGAAGAAGATCCTGTCGCTCGTCGGCTCAGCGCCGTACCTTGAGGCGGTGGGAATCCTGACGAAGAGCGGCAAGGTCAAAGCAGACCGGCAAGGCAAGCTCCGTCAGATCAACGAGTTCCTGCGGCTGGTTGAGGAGACCGGCGTCTTCGTGGCGGGGTCGACGAAGCCGGTCCACATCGTGGACTGCGGCTGCGGGAACGCCTACTTGACGTTTGCCATCTACCACTACTTGAACGACATCCTGAGGCTTCCCGCCGAGGTGGTGGGCATCGATGTGAAGGCGGATCTTCTCGAGCGGCACTGGGAGAAAGCGCGGTCGCTCGGATGGGATCGGCTCGCCTTTGAGGTCGGCTGCATTGCCGAGTACCGTCCGGCAGTCGCTCCGGATGCTGTAGTCGCTCTTCATGCGTGCGACACGGCGACGGACGATGCTTTGGCGCAGGGCATCCGCTGGGGCAGCAAGCTCATCCTGACCGCGCCCTGTTGCCAGCACGAGCTGCAGGAGCAGTTATCGCGCATTCCCGGGCCCGCCCCGTTCCGGGCCGTCTCGCGCCACGGCATTCTCGGGGAACGCTTGGGGGACATCCTGACCGACGCATTCCGGGCGGCCATTCTGCGGGTCATGGGGTACCGCACGGACGTGATCCAGTTCGTTTCCATCGAGCACACCGCGAAGAACCTGATGATCCGCTCCGTCTGGACGCCCGAATCCGCAAGCCGACGCTCCGCGGAGGAGTACCAGGCGCTGAAGGAGTATTGGCGGGTGACGCCGTACCTCGAGCGGCTGTTGAGCGGGGAGCTTCGGGAGCGGCTCGAGCGCGCCACGAGCACTCCGGACGACGAGGCCGATCCACAGGCCGCAGCCGGTGAGTAGGCGCCGAGGCCGACCGCCATCGAGAGGTGAATGTGCGAGGAAGGAACGGGGGTCCGGCAGTGATCCGCCCGATGAGGCGAGGGGAAGAGGTTGCCTGCGAGGCGATCCTTCGTGCGCTGCCCGAGTGGTTCGGAATCGAGGAGTCGCTCGTGGGCCACGTGCGCGACTGCATGGCGCTCCAGACGTCGGTGGTCGACGTCGACGGCGTCGTCGTTGGGTTCCTAACCCTGGAGCCGCTGGGCCCGCGGTCTGCCGAGATCCGCGCTGTGGCCGTCGCGCCCGAGCACCATGGCCGTGGCTATGGGCGGCTCCTGGTCGAGCACGTCGAGCATGCCCTGCTCGGGCGTTCCGTGGACACGCTGCAGGTCAAGACGCTCTCGGCGTCCGACCCAGATCCGAGTTACCGACGCACGCGTGGCTTCTACGAGCACCTCGGGTTTCGGCCGTTACGAGAGACTCTTGAGTGGGGCGAGGCGAGTCCGTGCGTTGTGATGGTGAAGCATCTTCGATGTGCGTCCACGTAGCCTTCTCGGCTTCGGCGAGTGGTCCGTGGTGGGCGAGCCTCACCGTCTGGGCGATCGTGAACGCCGTCAACGTCCTGCAGGCGGCGGGATTCCTCTCGCGCATCTGGACGCGCAGCATGGCGACAAACCACGCGCTTGGGTACGTCATCGTGGCGCTTGCCCTTCCTGCCGTCGCTGCTCTCGTCACGTTCGTCCGCGCAAGAGCAGCATGGCTCTTGTGGAGCGGGCCCGCCGTCTTCCTCGCCTTCGTCGGCCTGATGGTCGTTGTGGACTATGCCGTGCCAATGGAGTTCCGGTCACCGGCGCGCCCCGCGATTCTCGTGCCGTATCTCGTTCTCTTCTTTGGGGCGATCGTTCTCATGGGCCTACCGATGTTCTCTCTCAACCGGCGGCTGTGGCTCGTCACCGTGGCTTCCTCCGCCCTTCTCCTCGGCTCGATGGGCGCCGCGCTCCGCGCGGGCGTCGGCTGAGCACGGCCTGGCAAGCAGGCGCCGTGTGATCGCGGGACACCTCCCAAGGCGTCCGGAGTGAGGACGGAGTGCAGACCACTTCTTCAGGATGACGCCGAGTCGGCGCGCGAAGCGATCGGACGGGTCAGGATCGGCAACCCGGGCCGGCGGCCGAGCCCGGCCTGCCTCCGCGCGTTCCCCGGGTGAACCGCACCGGCTCATCTGGCCCGGTCTGAGATGTCGGGTCCGCGAAAGCGAGTTGGCGCGGGTGCTGTGGATGAAGTAGCGTACAGCGATGTTCCGGGCAATGGGGAGGGAGACATGAAGGTAGGGATCGTCATCTACTCGCAAACGGGGAATACGCGGTCGGTGGCCGCGAAGCTGCAACAGAAGCTCCAGGGCGCGGGGCACTCGGTCGTCCTCGAGGAAGTGAAGCTTGCGGGGGAGCGGAAGCAGGGAACGCGCGACGTCCAGCTTGGCCCGCTTCCGGATCCGGCACCGTACGATGTTCTCGTGATCGGCTCGCCCGTCGAGGCGTTCTCGCTGTCGCCGGTTATGGGGAAGGCGCTCGGACAAATCCGAAGCCTCGACAAGAAGGGCGTACTTTGCCTCATCACGCAGGGGTTCCCGTTTGCGTGGCTGGGTGGAAACCGCGCCGCCCGCCAGATGCGGAAGCTGTGCGAGGCGCAGGGCGCGGCCGTCCGCGGGGCGGCGGTTGTGAACTGGATGGGGAAGGGCCTCGATCGCCGGATCACGGACGCGGTCGACAAGCTCGCCGGACTCGTGTAGGGCCATGGGTTCGTCGGGTTGGCGGCTGGGTCGGTGCGGCCGTGCGACCGATCGGACGGAAGGGAATGGGATGGGGGTATGACGACGGCGCATGCAGTAGAAGCGATCAACATGGCGGTGTTCCTCGACTTCGAGAACATCGCGCTCGGGGTTCGCGACGCGAACTACCCGGAATTCGACATCGAGAAGGTCCTCGAGAGGCTTCTCCTCAAGGGGAGCATCGTCCTGAAGAAGGCGTACTGCGACTGGGCGCGGTACAAGGAGTTTAAGGGACCGCTGCACGAGGCGTCGTTCGAGCTCATCGAAATCCCGCACGTGCGCATGTCGGGAAAGAACTCGGCCGACATCCGCATGGTGGTCGACGCGCTCGACCTCTGCTACACGAAGGAGCACGTCGATACGTTCGTGCTCATCAGCGGCGACTCCGACTTCTCTCCGCTCGTCAGCAAGCTGCGCGAGAACAACAAGACCGTCATTGGGGTCGGCGTGAAGAACTCGTCGGCGGACCTCCTAGTTGCGAACTGCGACGAGTTCATCTTCTACGACGATCTGGTCCGCCGGCAGCGGGCGGAGGCCAAGGCGAAGGCGCAGCGCCCGCCGGCGAAGAAGGTCGCAGGCGGCCGGGTGGCGAAGAAGACCGCGCCGTCGCCCGAGGACAAGAAGCGCGAGGCGTGGAACCTGGTAGTCGAGACCTACGAGGCGCTGGTGGAAGAGCGCGGCGAAGGGGAGATCTGGGGCTCGATGATCAAGCAGGCCCTGAAGCGCAGGAAGCCTGGCTTCGCCGAGTCCTACTACGGGTTCGGCTCGTTCGGGCAGCTCCTCGAGGAGGCCGGCGCCCAGGGGATCCTCGACCTGGAGCGCGACGAGAAGTCGGGCGGGTTCATCATCAAGAGCGGCCAGAGCTTCTGAACGAGAACGGGTGTGCTTCGGGCGCATCCGGATGGCGGAAGCCGGTTGGGGCCGATCTCTATCTCGCCCTGGGGCTTGGACTTTGCGCCTCGCGAGTGCTATTCTGTCGCGGGTGCTTGAGGGGACTCAGGTACACCACCTAATTGGAGGAGGCCTAGAATGGCGAAGTCGCAGGATGTAAAGAAGACTTCGAAGAAGGCGCCGCAGAAGACGCTGAAGGAAAAGCGTGCTGCGAAGAAGGCCAAGAAGGCGGAGAAGGCCTGAGGCTGATGGGTGGCCGGCTCTCGCGGGCTGGCTGAGATTGAAGAGCGAGTCGAGGGTCCGCGCACCGCGCGGACCCTTCCCTTTCTCCTTGCCGGTCGGGACTTGCGTCGAGCGGCTCGCCGGCCGATGCTTGGTGCATGGGCCGAAGCGCTGGAAGAGGAGGCGTCGTGCCGCGTGACGTGACCGACCTACGAGGGATCCTGCCGCCCATTCCGACGCCGTTCGACGAGCGGGA
>CAZWQN010000060.1:0-5538 GCA_964635895.1 uncultured Thermotogae bacterium
TCTAGAGAAGCGGGGCGAACCGAGCGGGCAGCAGAGCGCAGGTCGATCAGTCGCCGGGCGCGGGGGTGCCGACGGGTGCCGGCTGGGCCGGCTCCAACGCGCGCTCGAGCGACGCGATGGCGACCTCGACCATGTCGTCCGTCGGCTCGGCCGTCGTCAACCGCTGAAGCCACAGCCCCGGCTGGGCGAGAATCCGAACCCAGCGGCGGTCGAAGTGCCGTCCCGAGAAGCGCAACGCCTCGTACGAGATCCCGGCCACGACGGGGAGGAGAAGGATGCGAGACAGCATCTTGATCCACAACGCCGGATTCCCCGCAAGCGAGAACACCAGGATGGCGATGACGAACACCGTCATCAGGAACGCCGTGCCACACCGCGGGTGCAGGGTCGTGTGCTTGCGCGCGTTCTCCACCGTCAGCGGCTCGTCGGCCTCGTAGGTGTACACGACCTTGTGCTCCGCCCCGTGGTACTGGAACACGCGGCGGATGTCCTTCATCTGCGAGATGGCAAGGAGGTAAGCGAAGAAGAGGGCGAGCCGGATGGCGCCCTCGGCGAGGTTGAACAGGATCGAGTTTCCGAGCCGCAGGGCCGGAACGGCGTTCGCGACGTAGAGAGGCAGAATGATGAACGCCCCGACGGCGATAACGATCGACACCGCGAACGTGAGGATCGTCCCGCCCTTGCTCATCTGCTCCTCGTCGGGAAACGCAAGGCGTGTCGAAAGGTTGAGCGCGCGAAGACCGAGCGAGAGCATGTCGTACATGCGAAAGGTCCCCCGCAGGAACGGGATCTTGCCGATGCGGCGAAACCGCGCTCGCGCGGGGACCGATTGGACCAGGATCTTCCTGTCGGACTGACGACGAACGGCGACCGCGATCCGATCGCCGTTCTGCATCATCACGCCTTCGATGACCGCCTGCCCGCCGACGGGCGGCTTCACTTCTCGGCCTTCTTCTTCGCCGAGGCAGGCTGCGCGGCGTACTTGCGCTGGAAGCGCTCCACGCGCCCCTCGGTGTCGACGAACCTCTCCTCGCCCGTGAAGAACGGATGGCACTTGGAGCAGATGTCGACGTGCATGTCCTGCACGGTCGAGAGGGTCTCGAGCTCCGCGCCGCAGCCGCAATGCACGACCGCCTTCTTCATCTCCGGATGGATCCCCTGTTTCACGTCGACTCCTCCGCTTGACTAGCGCTTCGAGTACTGCTCGCTCTTCCGGGCCTTGCGCCGGTTGATCTTCTTTCGCTCGACCTCGCGCGCATCGCGCTCGAGGAGCCCCGCCTGCTTCAGGGGGGTGCGGTACTCGGGAGTCACTCCACAGAGGGCTCGCGCGATCCCCAGGCGAATGGCCTCCATCTGACCCGTGAACCCGCCCCCGCGGACGCGGGCCTTCACGCTGTACCGCCCCAGGGTCCCCGTGAGGGTAAACGGCGCCTTGAGCGTCTTCTCCAGGTGCTCCTGCGGGCGGAGGAACGGCGCGAAGTACTCCTCGGCGGGGCGGTTGTTGACGAGGACCGACCCGTCCCCTTCGGCGAGGTAGATGCGAGCGGTCGCGCGCTTGCGGCGGCCGATCGCGTGGATGTAGTTCCCAACCCGCTTGGGTAGTCTCCTGTCTCCCTGCTCCACGAAAGACTCTCCTTCTCAAATGCTTGGCCGACCGCAGGTGAAACCGCAGCGGTCCGTGAATCATACCGCTCGCGCCGGGGGGTGTCAACGGCGTTCTGAAGCGGGTCTCACGCGTCCTACGTCACCAGGCGGACGAGCCTTCGCACCCACGGGGTCCTCATCCGGCTCATCGCCCACCCCTCGGCGACGCGCTTCGACAAGAACGACATCGACGGGAAGGCATGCTGGAGCATCATGATCTTGTGGATGCGGAGGCGGTTCTGGATGGCGAGTCCCCACTCGTTGATCATCTCGGCCGCCCCCTCGCCGATGATGCGTGCCCCGTAGATGCGACCCGTCGGGGACACGTAGGCCCGCACGGCGCCGACGGCGATGCCCTCGGCGATCGCCGCGCCGTAGTCCTCGTACTTCGCCTCGATCGTCTCGTACGCAACATCGTTCGCTTTGAGGTCCCGCTCCAGCCACCCCACATGGGCGATCTCGGGCTCGGTGAACACGGCCCACGGGACGGCGTAGCGCCGGAAACCGCGCTGGAACGGACGCGGGAGGATCGAGTTGACGAGGGCGATCATGCCCTGGTGCATCGCCGCGTGGGAGAGAAGATAGGCGCCGTTCGCGTCGCCGGGGGCGAAGATGTGACGTTGCGTGGTGCGAAGCGCCGCGTCGACGCGAATTCCGCGCTCGTCGACCTCGACGCCGGCGTTCTCCAGCCGAAGCTCGCTGGCGTCGAACCGTCGTCCGGCGGCGACGAGGAGCTTGGCGCCGCGCAGCGTTTCGCCGGCGTTCGTCTTGACGACCACGCCGGCGCTCGTCTCGGACACCTCGCTGATCTTCCGACCGTTGTGGACCTCGATGCCCTCCGCCGCGAAGACGTCCTCGAGGAGCCGGCCGGCGTCCCAGTCCCCGTTCGGTAGGAGGTGCTCGTCCATGTGCGCCATCGAGACGCGCGAGCCGAGCCTCCGGAACGCTTGGGCCATCTCACAGCCGACCGCGCCCCCGCCGAGGATGACGAGGCTCTCGGGGACCGCATCGAGCCCGAACAGCGTCTCGTTCGTGAGGTAGGCGACGTCGGCCAACCCGGGGATCGACGGAACCGCGGGGCGGGTTCCCGTGCAGACGAACAGCCGCTTCGCCGTGTGCGGCCGTCCTCCGACCTCGACCGTGTGCGGGTCGACGAACGACGCCGGCCCCTCGCGCAGCTTCAGATCGACCTTCGCGAACATCGCCTGGGTCTTCTTCTCGTCGATGAACCTGAGGTGTTCGGCGATGCGGGCGAACGGCCGCACGGGTTGCGGGGGATCGACCTCGGCAAGGGCGAACTCGGCGAGCCGCGACACGGCGTGGCGTAGGTGGGCGGTCCGCAGGAGCGCCTTGCTCGGGATGCAGCCGACCGACATGCACTCGCCGCCGAGGCTCCTCTTCTCAATCCCGAGCACGCGAAGCCCCATCTCGGCGGCCATGATCGAGACGGCCATGCCGGCCGGACCGAGGCCGATGACGCAGACGTCGTAGTCGTAACGCATGAACGCCTCCCAGGCGGCTTCGTGAGGGGCCCGAGTATATCCCCGCCCTTGACGCGCCGGGTCTCAGGCGACAAGCTCGTCGCGCGGGCGAGGCACGCCGCCGGCTGTCCCGGCGTCGAGGAGGGTGCGATGCGAAGGAGCGACCGAGAGATCAAGGACCGGGAGACCATCGACCGGATTCTCCACGCTGCGGCGGTCTGCCGGCTGGCCCTGTGCGACGGAGACCGGCCGTACATCGTCCCGATGAGCTACGGCTACGACGGGAAGAGCCTGTACTTCCACTGCGCCTCGGAAGGTCGCAAGCTCGACCTCGTCCGCCGAAATCCCAACGCCTGCTTCGAGGTCGACATGGACGTCGAGGTGGTGGCGAGCGAGACCGCGTGCTCGTGGGGGCTCCGGTTCCGAAGCATCGTCGGGTTCGGGCGGGTGACGATCGTCGCTGACCTTGAGGGGAAGCGACTCGGCCTCGCCGTGCTGATGGCCCACTACGGCGGCTCTCTCGACGGGGCCCGCGACGAGGATGTTCGCTCGGTGTGCGTGCTCCGCCTTGACGTGGACGAAGTCAGCGGCAAGGCGGCCGCCGACTGAGACCCGCGCCTCTTCCGGTTCGGATCGCGGGAAGAGACCACGCCCTGTTGAAGTCCTCGCGCGCAGGCCCTATTCTGTCCACCGGACAGACAACCTGGCTGCAAGGCTGATCACGAGCCCGCTTCCGCCTGCCCTTTTCGCGCGAGAGGCGGGTTCGCGAAAGGAGCAAGCATGGCAAGCGTTACCGATCTGGAAACCCTCCTCCGCCCGCCGGCGATGGAGATGCCCCCGTACCCTCCGAAGACGATCACCCTGGCGAGCGGCGAGCAGATGGTCGTCCGCCAGGCGGGGCGCGAGGAGATGCCGATCCTCCTCGAGGCCATCTACCCGCTGCTCCTCGTGGAGCGCGACTACTACGACATCGTCGCGGCGCGGCTGTACGCCGAGCTTCTGGCCTACAAGCGATATCGCGTCAAGGACGAGTACGTCCTCGTCGGCCTGATCGACGGGGTTCTCGCCGGGTTGGTGAACGGACGGTTGGTCGACGCGAAGGTCGGCATGAGCTACCACACGCTGACGATCCGCCGCGGCCTGCGCGTCGGTTCGCACCTCTTCGCGGCGAAGATGGAGTACCACGTCGAGACCTGCGGCCAGGAGGAGGTGCTGATCGTCGCCGAGAGCCCGATCGGCTTCCGCCGGTGGATGATCGAGTACCCGCTCGACAAGAAGTACGAGGTGCAGCACGAGCTCGGCGGCGTGCCGTCGTGGGTCCTGACTCGCAAGACGTACTTCGATGCGAAGCCGCGTCTCGTGGCGGGCCGCCGCCCGATCTCCGCGGAGCTTCTGGCAGGGGCCCAGACGATCCGGCTTCCGGGAGAAGAGACCGTACGGCGCCAGGTCATGGGTGAGAAGGGAGGCCGAGCATGAGGCCCGTCTACATCGTGGGTGCGGGGATGACCCGGTTCGGGCGCTCGGAGGTGCCGCTGGTGGACCTCGCGGCGATGGCGGCGCTTCCCGCGCTGCGCCACGCGAACCTCGGCAAGATCCCGGTGGACGCGGTGATCGTCGCCAACATGGGCGCGGGGCGGGTCAACCGTCAGGTGGCGGTCGCCAGTGCGCTCGTGGACCGGCTCTCTCTGTGGCCCGTGGCGGCCGAGTCGGTGGAGAACGGGCCTGCCTCCGGGGCGTCGGCGGTCAAGGTGGGATACCAGGCGATCGCGTCCGGCATGGCCGACGTCGTGCTCGTGACCGGCGTCGAGATGATGCGGGCCGTCGACGGGCTTGAGGTGACCGACTTCGTCGCCAGCATGTCGCAGCCGGAGGCCGAGTACATCTACGGCGTGACCTTGCCATCGCTTGCCGGCATGTTCGCCCGGCTGTACATGGATCGTTACGGCGTCGAGCGCAAACACCTCGCGCTCGTCGCGATCAAGAACCACGACAACGCGATGAAGAACCCGTACGCCCACATCCATCAGCCGATCACGATGGAGGGGATCCTGACGGCCCCCGAGGCGATCGTGAACAACCCGCCGGTGGCGGAGCCGCTCCACATGTTCGACTGCTGCCCCGTGAGCGACGGCTCGGCCGCCGTCGTGCTGGCGTCGGAGGACGTGGCGACCAAGCTCGGCGCCCCACGCGTCGCCGTGGCCGGGATCGGACAGGCGACCGACACGCACGCCGTTCACGAGCGGCAGGATCCGACGGACCTCAAGGCCGTCCGCCTCGCGAGCGCGGCCGCGTTCGAAAGGGCGGGGCTGAAGCCGTCGGACATCGATGTGACCGAACTGCACGACGCGTTCACGATCCTCGAGATCGCCGAGAGCGAGGCCGCCGGCTTCTTCAAGGTCGGGCAAGCGCACAA
>CAZWQN010000060.1:5638-7494 GCA_964635895.1 uncultured Thermotogae bacterium
AAGCACACGGTCTGCCCGAAGTGCCGGGGAGAGGCGTTCGAGCCGGTGGAGATCGCCGGGGAGGGCGCCGTGCTGACGTACACCGACGTCTACGCGCTCGCCGTCGACTACGAGACCCGCTACCTCCGCCTGGCGATCGTCGAGTTGGACGGCGGGCTGCGCGTCACGGGCCAGCTCCTCGACGAAGACCCGAAGATCGGGAGGCGCGTTCGGACGACGATCGGCGTCGTCCGCGAACCGGCGGGCGGCCCGATCTACGGGCTGCAGTTCGTGCCGGCGTAGCAGGCGCGGACGGCCGCGGTGCGAGCGGAGCTTGTCCGCGGATTCTGGCGGGAGCGGACGGAAGCGGAGACGGTGGCGATCGTCGACTCCTGGGAGGCGGAGTCCCCGGGCAGCGGTCCATGTTCCTCGATGCGCTTCCGAAGGCGGCGATGCTCCTCTCGGCTGGCGCGCTCGCGATCGTGTGCCTCCGTCAGGTGGAACCTCTGCTCAAGTCGAAGGCGAGCCTTCACCAGCTGAACGCGTTCGCCGAGGTGTGGATGTGCTTGGAGAACATGCTCGTCGCGGCCGCGGCGGAGGGGATCCTCGGCGCGACGAAGATCCCCTCGATCTCCGCGGAGACGTCCCACGTCCGTTGGCCGCTCGGGATTCCCGAGGGCTACGAGATTGCGTGCTATCTGGCGCTCGGGTATCCGAAGTCCGTCGCGCCGACGTTTGGGCCCACGCTCGGCCCCGTGGAGGGCTACGTCTTCGAGAACGCCTGGGGGCGCGCGCCGCGGAAAGATCGCGCAGAGCGGGCGAGATGAGCCGAGCGGAGAAGCATGGTGACGGGAGGCCGACGGAACCACGCGACCCTTGACTCAGGTGGGAGCGGAGCGCGTGGGCATTGCTTGCCCGCGGTGAGGCCCCTCGCGCTTTCCTTTTCCCTACGATTGCGGTACTGTGTCTGTTCGTAGCCTCCGCTGTCGGCAGTCGGTGCTTGGCGGCCTGAGGTTACAAAAGGAGATCGAATGGGGTTTGGAGAGAGACGGATGGTCGACGTGCGGCATCTCGACCTCAAGTGCGCGGACTGCGGAAAGGCGATCGACGAGCTACCCTTTGAGCCGGCGTCCGACCGTCCTGTCTACTGCGGAGACTGCAACCGGAAGCGGCGCCCGCCGCGACGCGATGGCGGTGGCGCGGGCGGCAACCGGGGCGGCCGACCGGGTGGCAGTGGGCGAGGGGGCTATTCCCGCGGAGAGTCGGGCGGACGACGGTACTAGCCCAGATCACAAGGAGTTTTCTGACGGGCCGGCGAAAGCCGGCCCGTCCTTTGGGCGGACGCCCTTGAGCGGGCGGCCGTCGCGTTGTACGGTACGGGGCCGCCCCAGGGGCGGCCCACGAGAAAGGGGGTGCCGAATGCACAGGCTTCTGGCGTCGGCGGCGTCACCCCCGGACGGGACCCTGTAGTCGTTGTGCGCGGCGCGTGGCGCCTCTCCGGCCGGGCACGGTGACAGCCGCCGGCCTCTTCGTTGGGTCCGTGCGAAATCCCAACGCCGGAGGTCCACTGTTCCGGAGCGAGTCCCCGCGCTGCGGCGTCTTCTCCTTCTGGCTTCCGGTGTCGTACGGATCGGTCCGGTTCCGGGATCGGGAACGACAACCAGGAGGTCTCACCGTGAAAGCACACCGCGCGTACGAACTCGAAACTCCGAACTGCGACCTGTTGTCGCTTTTCTCTGGGCTTCGGCCGCGGCAACTGCACCTAGAATCCGTGCTCGCCGGGCACTCCTCCGGCAGGGTCTTCGTCGACCGGGTCGAGCGCCCTAGACTGAAGTTCCCGTGTCTGAAATCGCGCCAGCGAAGACCCAGACGGACGG
>CAZWQN010000061.1:0-5473 GCA_964635895.1 uncultured Thermotogae bacterium
GGCACGGTGTGGTCGAGGACGATGACGAACCGCTCCGGGTTCTTCACGCGCTCGACGCCGATCTTGGCGAACGTCTTCGCGATGGCCGCGGTATTGTCGTGCGACAGGCAGACGTCGGGCTCGACGTCCACGATCTGCCCGACATCCACTCGTGGCAGGCCCGCCTTCTTCGCCAACACCTTCTGGGCGAACGTCTGTCCCATGCGCCTTATCCCTCCAACGGATCGAAGTTCATGAAGTCGGCCAGGTGGAGGACGATGGCTTCGGCCGTCCGCTTCCCGTGGTCGCCCTCCTTCGAGTGCGTGCCGATGATGTGCAGGACTTCGGCGGGAAGCCCCTGCGCGTCGGCGAGGGCGAGCCCGGAGAACGGGTGCCGCACGAGGGCGCCGTCCTTCGACTTCCCGAACTTGCCGTCCCTTTCGGTCGTCTCGAGCAGCTTGCCCACGTCGTGGAGCAGCGCTCCGGCGACCAGGATGTCGCGGTCGACCTTGAGCTCCCCCTTGTAGATCTCGTCGAACGTGTCGGCCGCGGCGATACAGATCTTCGTCACACTGCGCACGTGGTCGGCAAAGCTGATCTTGACCGGCTTCAAGAGCGTGAACGGAATCCGCGCGATGTCGGCGGGTTTCCAGCCACCGCGGGCAAGCCCCGCTTCCCACGTCGCGAGCACTCTCTCGCGCAGGCCCTTGTCCTTGATCTCGTCGACTTCCGGCAGGATCTTCCGGATCTCGTCTCTCACTGCCATCCTTCCACCTTTCGCACCACGTCGATCACCGTTCCGTCCCGCCACTCGATCGCAGCGATGACTTCGTCCCCGAACACGGGCTTCCCGAGAGGACGCACGAGCCCGTCGGCCTCGGCCTTGATCTCGGCCAGGTCGCGTACCGGCAGACCGGCCGCGAGGAGGCACTCCTTGAGGTCACCGCGCTTCGGGTTCACGGCGAGCCCGCGCTCGGTCACGATCACGTCGACCACCTCGCCCGGCGTGGTCACGGTGGTGACCCGGTCGAGGATCACGGGCAGGCGTCCGCGGATCGACGGCGCGGTGATGACTGTCATCTTGGCTCCGGCGGCCACGTCCTGGTGCCCACCGATCCCGTGCAAGAGCTGCCCGTCCGAGTGGGTGTTCACGTTGACGTTGAAGTCGAGGTCGACCTCGGTCGCGCCGAGGAACGCCGCGTCGAGCATGTACGTCGCGCAGCCGCGCGAGTCGTAGTTCGCGTAGAGGCCGGGGTTCATGATCACGTGAGCCGGGTCCTTGCCGAGCGATGCCACGGCGATCGGATCGAACGCTTGGCCGTCGAGAATCGTGCGCACCAGGCCCTTGTGGAGCATTTCGACCATGACTCGCGTCCCGCCGCCCATCACGAACCCACCGACGATCTTCGCCTTCTCCATCGCTTCCGCGAGGTACATCGTCGCGGCGAGGGAGACGCCGCCCGCGCCCCCCTGAAAGCTCAGACCCTCTCTGAAGTACGGCGAAGCGACGACGGCGTCCGCCGCCAGGCGCGCGATGCGCAGCCGGGCCGGAGACTTCGTCATTTCCAGGGTGCCCGACGCAATCTGAGCCGGGTCACCGACCTCGTCGACGACGACCACGTAGTCGACCCATCCTTGCTGGATCTCGAGCGGGTAGGCGGGGTACGGAGCCAGGTCGTTCGTCACGACGACGGTCTTCTTCGCGTGCTGCGCGTCGACGATGCAGAAGGTGATCGGCCCGCACGGGGTCCGGCCATTGATCCCGTTCGCGTTTCCGTAGGCATCGGCCTGCGACGCGGCAATGAACGCCACGTCGATCTCCACGTCGCCCGACTCGATCGCCCGCCAGCGGCCGCCGTGCGAGCGGAGGGTTGCCGGCTCTCGCAGCTTCCCGCCTTGGGAGATGTAGGCGCCGACGGGCCCGTTCATCGATCCTTCGATCCGCGACACGACGCCGGCCTTGATGTGGTCGACGAGCTTGGCATGCGTCCCGAAGAGGGCGGTCGGCAACAGGCGCAGCTCCTTCAGGCCCATCCGGGCGCAGGCGTCGACGACCTGGTTGATGACGCGGTCGCCTTCGCGGAACGAGTGGTGGAACGAGATCGTCATTCCGCTCTTCAGGCCGGCGGCCTCGATCGCCGCTTCGAGAGACGGGAGGACCTTGTTCTCTCCGGGCACGCAGGACTTCTGCGGCTGCGGCGCCTTCAAGCCGGATCGCTTCTTGGCGAACGCCCCGGCGTACGGCTCCACCGATCGGCTGCCGATCGTCTTCGGGATCTCTCGACCGAGCGCGTTCTTCATCTTCGCGCCTCCCTTCCATCACAGCCGTCTACCGGGGAGGCGCGCCGACTCCCCAGGCGTTCCGCCAGCTTGATGGCGCGCTTTGCGCGCTCGAGCACCGGCCGGTCGATCATCTTGCCGCCGATCGCGATGGCGCCGATGCCGCGCGCCTCGGCCTCCTCGGCTGCGGCGACGATCTTTCGCGCCTCTTCCATCTCCTTCTCGCTCGGAGTGAATGCAGCGTGCAGAGCGGGAACCTGCGCCGGGTGAATCGCTCCCTTGCCGTCGAACCCGAGGTCGCGCGCGAGCTTCGCCTCGGCCGCCAGGCCGGCCTCGTCGTCGACGTTGGCGTACACGGTGTCCGACGCCTGTACTCCGGCAGCCTTGGCTGCGGCGACGATCATCGAGCGCGCGAAGAGGAGAGCCTCCGGCGTGCGGCGCGCGCCGACGTCGCGGGTGTAGTCCTCGGCGCCGAACGCGACCGCGACGACGCGGGGGTCGGCGGACGCGATCTCCTCGGCGTGGAGGACGCCCTTTCCAGTCTCGAGGATCGGCATGATCCACGTCGAGCCCCTCGGGGCCCCGACGGCGCGCTCAGCATCCGCCAGCTCCTTCGCGAGGGCGAGGATGTCGTCTTTGGACTCGGCCTTGGGGAGCGCGACGCCGTGCGGTCGCGCGAGGAGAACCTCGCGAACGTCGTCCGCGCCGCCGAGGGAGAGCGGGTTGATCCGCACCCAGACTTCGTTCGGGAAGTCGATGGCCGTCAGGAGGTGCTTCACGAGGACGCGGGCCGCCGCCTTCTCGGCAGGAGGCACGGAGTCCTCCAGGTCGACGAGCACGCAGTCGGCGCCGTGGAGCTCGATGCCCACGAGAATGCGAGGGCTGTTGCCCGGAGCGTAGAGCCGGCTGCGCCGCGGCGCGTCCTGTTCGCTCGGTCGGCGGCGGGTTTCGGGGACGATGGCCTTGGGTGCTTGCGCTCCGGTGCCGGGAGACATAAGCCGCACGGCGGCCTCGACGCGCGCCGCAAGGACGTAGTCGAGCGCGCCTTGGTCGGCCACGGCGACGTCCGCCCTCACGCGCCCGAGCTTCGCCAAGGTCTCGTCGACAACCTCGCGAATTCCCCGTTCGAAGAGATGCGGGTCGCCGGTCGTCACCTCGACCGCCGTCACCTTCGCCGGCGCCGCGCTGATGCGGCAGTCGCCCTTCGCGTCCGACCCGACGACGATTTCGTCTGCCATCCGTCCCTCCTACTTCACGAGCAGGGCGAGGACCGCCTTCTGAGCGTGCATCCGGTTCTCAGCCTGGTCGAAGATCGCGCTCCCCGGGGAGCGCGAGGCTTCGTAGGTGATCTCCTCATCGTAGTGCGCCGGCAGGCAGTGCAAGACGATTGCGTCCTTCTTCGCCGCCGCGAGCAGCGACGCATCGATCGTGAACCCGTCGAACGCGTTCTGCTTGGACTTCGCCTCCGTCTCCTGCCCCATGCTCACCCACACGTCCGTGTACAGGACATCGGCGCCTTTCGCCGCGGCGAGGGGATCATCGAGGATCTCGATCGATGCGCCGAGCGCGCGCGCCGCGGCGACGATCTTCGCGTTCGGCTCGTAGCCCTTGGGGCAGGCGATGCGGAACGCCATGCCCACCTTGGCGCATCCCTCGATGAGCGAGTGGGCGACGTTGTTTCCGTCGCCGACGAAGGTCAACGTCAGTCCCTCGAAACCGCGCTTCTTCTCCCACACCGTAAGAAGGTCGGCCAGTCCCTGGCACGGATGGTGCAGGTCGCACAGGCCGTTGATCACCGGCACCGTGGCGTACTTTGCCAGCTCGAGGATCGTCTCGTGCTTGAACACGCGGGCCATGATGGCGTCCACGAAACGGGACAGGTTGAGGGCGATGTCCTCGGTCGTCTCGCGCTCCCCGAGCTTGATGTCACTCGGTCCGAGGTAAATCGCGTGGCCGCCGAGCTGCTCCATTCCCGCCTCGAAGGACACGCGCGTCCGGAGCGACGGCTTCTGGAACACCATCGCCAACGTCTTCCCCGCGAGCATCGCGTGACGGATCCCGGCCCGATGTTCGAGTTTGAGGTTCCGGGCGGTCTCGAGGATCTCGAAGACCTCCTCCGAGCTGAGCCCTCCGAGGGAAACCAAGTGGCGAGCGTTCATCGTCGGCCCATCCTCCTGCACGTCGTGACGAGGCCCGGGACACTCCCGGGACGCTGGGAATGATAGCCGACCCCGCAAGGGCCACCAACCCGCTTCACAAGGGAAGGACGGCCTACGTCGAGAAGCCGGACACACGGATCGAGTGGATCCGGCAGCGGTTCGCCCCGAACACGTCCGTCAGCGTGCGGTCGCCGATCATGACCGCCTCGGCGGCCGAGACTCCGAGCGCGGCGAGAAGGGCCGCGTATCCCTTGCGGGACGGCTTGTGGGCCATCCGCACGACCGGTACTTCCGACCCGAGCTGGCTCATGAGCTCTTCCACGCTTCGCCACCGGCGGTTGGTCAAGACCCCAACGCGAAAGCCGCGGGCGGAGAGCTGGTCGAGAAGCGCGCGAACCTCGGGACGAAGCGTGGTCGTGCTCCGCTCGCCGAGGGTATTGTCGAGGTCGAAGATGACGGCCCGCTTCCCGTCCGCCCACAGGCGGTCGTAGTCGACCTCGAAGATCGACGACGCGGTCTCACTCGCACGAAGCTGGCGCATCCTCGCTCCCCCGGATGACGGCGCCGATCGCGGCGCGCGTCTTGAGGCGATCCATGACCTCGAGGAACTCGGACTCCATCCCCGCCGCGACGTAGATCTTGTACATCGCGGAGCCGTCCTTGAGCTTGAACTCGCGCCGGACCGTCGCCAGGCCGTCGTACGCGCTCAGGATGGCGTCGACGAAATGGACCTCGTCTTCCGTAGTCCCGATCCAGTAAGGGATGGCGCCGCAGGAGCGACTAGGCGACACGGCGACCCTCCAGCGCGGAGCGAGCGGCCTCGACCGCCTTCCGGAGAGCGATCTCCGGGTCGACTCCGCGTCTCCACGCGCGCGCCACGGCGCCGAGAAGATCGAGCCCCGCTCGCTCTTCCTCGTCGGCGGCATCGAGCAGAGCCTCGACGGGAGCGCCGTCGGGAAGCGAAGCAACGAGCTTCCGCGCCGCGACGATCGGGGGAAGCTCCACCGTGGCCCGCCCCGGTTCGGCGGCCTTGATCTCGTTCCATCGTGCCCGAA
>CAZWQN010000061.1:5573-7431 GCA_964635895.1 uncultured Thermotogae bacterium
GGCGAGCCGCTCGCTCATCCTACGGCGTGCCTTCCCCGGCCTCGCCGGCCTCCGGCGCTCCACCGGCGTCGACGATCAACCCAGCCACCTCGTCGGCTCGGTACTCCGGGCTGGTCGCGCGGACCTTCTCGAGACGCGTCAGCGCGTCCGACGTGTTCCCACGCGCCAGCTGGAGCTTTGCCGACTCGACGAGCGCGTCGAGCCCGACCGAAGTGAGCGGCTTGCCTTGCCCGACGTCGGACTGCACGGTCGTCACGATGGCGTCGTACAGCTTGACCTTCGCCGCGTCGCGCTCGATGCGAGCGAGTCCGCGCTCGAGGTAGTCGAGCGCCGAGTCGAACTCGGTTCGCCAGCGGTACGCCTCGGCAATGCCGAGGTAGGCATCCTCCGACGTGGGTCGCAGCTCGATCAGCTTCGCGTACTCCCGAATGGCGGAGCTCCACTTGTACTGCTCGGCGTAGACCTTGGCCAGCCGGGACAGCGTGTCGGCATCGGTGGGGTCGAGCGACACGATCTTCGTCGCGATCCGCTCCCGCTGCTGGGTGTCGAATGAGCGGGCGAGCGCCGTCCGGAGCTGCGTCAGTCCCTCTGCCGTCTCGCCGCGCGCGAGGTAGACGTTCCCCATCCCCTCGTACGCGTCGGCCCTATAGGGAGAGCGCACGATGACCGAATGGAACGCCCGCTCTGCGTCCGCCAGCTTGCCCATCGCAAGGTGGGCCTGCCCGAGCTTGATGTCGAGGTCCAGTCCGCCGCCGCTCTTCTGACCTTCTTCGTAGCGGGTCACCGTCGTAGCGTACAGGTCGTTGGCCTGCTGCCGGAACGTGGCGAGAAGCTTCTCCTCGTCCTCCGTGCGGGTCCCCTTGCCGGCCAGCGCGTCGCGCTCGCGGATCGCGCGCTTCAGGCGGGCGAACGCGACGTCTCCCTCGGCGATCGCGAGCTTGGCGTTCGCCGGATCGACCTGGCGAATGGCCGCAATGAGGTCTCCCGCCTGGTCGACCTGGTCCATCGCCAGGTCCACGCTGACGAGTTTGAGCATGACGCTCGCGTCGTTCGGCCGGACGCGCAGCGCCGCCTCGTAGCGGGTCTTCGCCAGGCTGTAGTTCGCCTGCTTCACCGCGAGGTCCCCGGACGCCACGTACGCCCCGACGTTCGCCGGATCCTTGCTCACGACCTGGGTGTACTGCAGCTCCGCCTCTACGTAGGCGCCGCGATCCGCGTACAGCTTCCCGAGGAGGAACGTTGCCGTCACGCTGTCCGGGCTGAGCTCGAGGATGTGGTTCAGGAAGTCCTCGTCGGCGTCGACCTCCTCCAAGGCGGCCAGGTACGCGGCGAGCGCTCTGTCCCTGTACTCACTCTGCAGTCTGCGCAGCTCTTGCATGCGCTCCGTCTGCTCCGTGCTGGGATCGTCGATCTTCGCGAGCTCGTCCAGCTCCGAGGCGAGAGAGGACGACTTCAGCTCGTACAGCTGACCGATGTAGTAGGGGAGGTACGGGTCCCCCGTCGTCCCTTCCTTCTGCAACCGCTCGAACTCGGCCAGGCCCAGGTCGGGGTCCTCTTCCTGAAGCAGGAACGCGCGCACGACCTCGATCTGGACATCCGCGTTCTTCGTCTTGTAGACGCCGTCGTACCACGCGCTGACGCGCGTCGACGTTTCATCCTTGACGTAGTCCTCGACCACCTGATCGCGTACCTCGGCGAGCGTCGGCGTGTGGGCCGCCTTGTGATCGACGACGTGGATGATGTGGTATCCGTACGTGGTCTTCACCGGGGCGCTCGTCCGGCCGGCGTCGAGGGAGAAGGCGGCCTCCTCGAACTCCCCGACCATCTGCCCGCGCTCGAACCAGCCGAGGTCGCCGCC
>CAZWQN010000062.1:0-7261 GCA_964635895.1 uncultured Thermotogae bacterium
GACCCGCCGCACGTCCGGATCTGGGCCTGGGGCTGCGTCGATCCCGCGCAACGCGGGCGCGGAATCGGCTCGGCGCTCGTCGCGTGGCAGGACGAGCGCGGCCGAATGGCCCTTGCGCAGGCTCCTGCCGGGGCACGCGTCAGCGTGCGCCAGTCGATCTCGACGCTCGACGAGTCGGGCTTGGAGCTCCTCGCGTCGTCCGGCTACGCGGCCGTCCGACGCAACTACCAGATGAAGATCGAGCTCAACGGCTCTGTGCCCGAGCCCGTCTGGCCCGCCGCGGTCGCCGTGCGAACGTTCGACGTCGAGCGCGACCTGGTTCCGGCGGTTGAAGCGATCCGCTCGGCGTTCCGCGACCACTGGGGCTACGTGGAGTCGCCTCTCGACGGCCATGTGGCCGACTGGCGCCACGTCATCGAGGAGGAGAAGTCGTTCGACGCACGCCTGTGGTTCCTCGCGGTGGCCGCCGGGGAGATCGTCGGGGTGTCTCTGTGCTCGGCGATGGAGCCCGAGGATCCGGAGCTCGGCTACGTGAACACGCTCGGCGTCATCCGACCCTGGCGGCGCCGCGGCATCGCGCTGGCACTGCTTCACCACTCGTTCCGCGAACTCGAACGGCGCGGCAAGCGACGCGTCGCGCTCGGTGTCGACGCGTCTAGTCTCACCGGAGCGGTGCGCCTCTACGAGCGTGCCGGCATGCGTGTCGATCGGGAACGCATCCTGTTCGAGAAGGAGCTGCGCCCGGGTCGCGACCTGACGACGCAGCGCCTGGAGGGATGAGATGAAGCTTCCACTCCGTGAGTACGCAACGCTCCTCGGTCGCTACCTGAGACCGCAGAAGGGGTGGGTCGCCGTCCTCGCGCTCCTCATCCTCGCCACGATCGGCCTCCGCCTTGCGAACCCGCAGATCCTGCGGCAGTTCATCGACACCGCGCTGGCGGGCGGCGAGCGGTCGCTCCTCATCCGGGGCGCCCTGCTCTTCTTTGGCGTCGCCGTCGTGGCGCAGCTTCTCTCCGTCGCGGCGACGTACGTCGGAGAGACCGTCGCGTGGACGGCGACGAACGCCCTGCGGATCGACCTCCTGCGCCACGCACTCCACCTCGACGCGACCTTCCACAAGGACCATACGCCCGGACAACTGATCGAGCGGATTGACGGGGACGTCGCGACGCTGTCGAACTTCTTCTCGCGATTCGTCATCGACGTCCTCGGCAATGCCCTCCTCGTGGCGGGGATCATCGTGCTCTTGTTTCGCGAGGACTGGCGGATCGGACTCCCGCTTCTCGGATTCGTCGCGCTGACCGTGTGGACCCTCGGGCGGATCCACAAGATCGCTGTTCCCCACTGGACCGCCTATCGCAAGCAGATGGCGGAGTTCTTCGGGTTTGTCGGGGAGCGCCTGGCCGGCACCGAGGACATCCGGGCGAACGGTGGAGTGCCCTACGTGATGCGCAGGTTCTTCGAGATCGTGAGACGCATCTTCCCCGTGCGGCTGAAGTCCGGCATCGCCGGCTACTCGATGTGGATGGCTAACGTGGCCCTCTTCACTGCGGGCAACGCGCTTGCCTTCGGTGTCGGCGCGACCCTGTGGCGTACGTCCGTCATTACCCTCGGCACGGTGTACCTCATATTCCACTACACCGAACTCCTGCGCGGGCCGCTCTCCGAGATGCGGGAGCAGGTCACCGACCTTCAGCGCGCGGAAGCGGGGATCCGTCGGATCCGCACGATGCTCGCGACGTCCTCAAAGCTCGCGGACCGCGGCCGCGAGCTCCTCCCGCCGGGCGCGCTACCCGTACGCCTCGAGTCTGTGACGTTCGCCTACGAACCTTCGCGGGGCGAGGGGGCGCCCGAGAACGGCGCCGAGAGCGTGGTGGCGTTGCGCGACGTGACGCTCGAGGTCGACGCGGGGACGACGCTTGGACTCCTCGGCCGCACGGGAAGCGGGAAGTCGACGCTCGCTCGTCTCGTAGCCCGACTCTACGACTGTCAGGACGGCAGCGTTCGCGTCGGAGGCCACGATGTCGGCCATGTCCCTCTCGACCACTTAAGAAGCAAGGTCCGTCTCGTCTCCCAGGAGGTCCAGCTCTTCCGCGCGTCGGTTCGAGAGAACGTCCGCCTGTTCGACCCCTCCGTGTCCGACGAGACGATCCTGGCGGCCTTGGGAGAGCTCGGGTTGAAGGATTGGGTTCTCGGGTTGCCCTCTGGCTTGGACACGATCGTGGGAACGTCCGAGGCAGGGCTCTCCGCCGGCCAAGGCCAGCTCCTGGCGTTGGCGAGGACGTTCCTCGGCGACCCCGGCGTCATCATCCTCGACGAGGCATCGTCGAGGCTCGATCCGGCGACCGAGGTGATGCTGGAGAGAGCCGTCGACCGCCTTCTCGCGGGCCGCACGGCGATCGTCATCGCCCACCGTCTCTCGACCGTCCGGCGAGCCGACCGCATCGCCATCCTGGAGGACGGGCGGGTTCTCGAGACCGGTCCCCGCGAGGCCCTGGCTCGCGATCCCTCCTCGCGCTTGTCCCGGCTTCTCGAGACCGGAATGGAGGAGGTGCTGGCATGACCGCTCTACGCGCGTTCGTCGCCCTGATTCGCTTCCGGCCGTGGCTCTACGCAGCCGACGCTGTCGCCTGGTCCGCGATCATGCTGACCGAGCTCGGGGCGGGGTACGCGGCCAAGCTCTTCTTCGACACGTTGACGGAGCAGGCGTCCGCCGGACTGACGCTGTGGACAGTCATCGCCCTCGTCGTCGCCGCCGGTCTCGCCCGCATCGTCTCGATCCTCGTTGGCGCGTTGATCGACATCCGCCATCGCTACTCGATGGAGGTCCTTCTGCGGCGGAACCTGCTCGCGGCCGTCCTCGACAAACCCGGAGCGCGCGCGCTGCCGGGGGCCGTCGGCGAGGCCCTCAACACGGTGCGCGACGACGTCCTGGCGATCGAGGACCTGCTGAGCTGGCTGATCGACCAGGTCTCCTTTGTCTCCTACGCCGCAGTCGCCCTGGGCGTTCTTCTCGCCATCGACGCCAAGATCACGTCGATCGTTGTCTTGCCGCTTTGCTTCGTTCTCGTGGGGGCTCGCTGGATCTCGAAGCGCGTTCGCCGGTTCCGCGAGGCGAGCCGCCGCGCCACGGAGCAGGTCACCGGCGCGATCGGCGAGGCCATGGACGGCGTTCAGGCGATCCAGCTGGCCGGAGCCCAGGAGCACGTCCTCGCGCACATCGAGACCCTGAACCGCGAGCGGCTCCGGGCCACCGTGCGCGACCGCCTGCTGTCCCAGTCGTTCCATTCGTTCTTCTGGAACGCGGCGACCCTGACGACCGGCCTCATCCTCCTCGCGGCGGCCGACGGCCTCCGCAGCGGGACGTTCACGGTCGGCGACTTCGCGCTGTTCGTCACCTACATCGGCGTCGTCACGGAGATCACGGCGGCGTTCGGCGACTTCCTCATCCACTTCCAGCAGGCCAAGGTCTCGCTCGTGCGCATCGCCGCGCTCATGGGGGGCGCACCGGCCGACGCCGTCGCCCATCACCCGATTCACCTCACCGGACCGCTCCCCGACGCCGGACGTGAGACCGAAGGCGACCGCCTAACGCACCTGTCGATCGAGGGCGTGACCATCGATGCGCCCGCCCGGAGCGCGGCGAACGGACCTGGATTCGCGCTCCGCGACGTGTCCTTCTCGATCGACCGCGGCGAGTTCGTCGTCATCGCCGGCCGCGTGGGAGCCGGGAAGACCACGCTTCTGCGCGGCATCCTCGGACTCCTCCCGCTCACGTCGGGACGCGTCGTCTGGAACGGCCGCCCGGTCGAGGACCCGGCGCGGTTCTTCGTTCCGCGGCGCTGTGCGTACACGCCCCAGGTTCCCCAGCTGTTCAGCGACACGCTTCGCGACAACATCCTCATGGGGCGCGACGCCACGCCTTCCCGACTGGAGGAAGCGCTTCGCCTCGCCGTCCTCGAGGAAGACGTCGAGAACCTCGCGGGCAGGCTCGACACGGTCGTCGGAGCCCGCGGCGTCAAGCTCTCCGGCGGGCAGCGCCAGCGCGCCGCGGCCGCGCGGATGTTCGTCCGCGACCCGGAGCTTCTCGTATTCGACGACCTCTCGAGCGCCCTCGACGTCGAGACCGAGAAGGCGCTGTGGGAGCGAACCCTCGGCCGCAGCGACCGCACCTGCCTCGTCGTCTCGCACCGGCGCCCGGCCCTCCGGCGCGCCGACCGCATCGTGCTCCTCAAGGATGGGTGCGTCGCCGGCGTGGGAACGCTCGACGAGCTGCTCGCCACAAGCGACGAGATGCGCGCCCTGTGGCAGGAGGCCGGAGGCCCATCCTCGAACGGGGATGACCTCGTGAGCGTGGGCAGAAGCTAGACCAGCGACGGATTCCAGGACTGAACCCACGCAGCCAGGTTTCTGGGGACATGACCCGATTCGCATTCCCCTGCCGCGCGAATCGGGATCGTGTCCCCGCTTGTCTCCGCTGCTTCGCGGTGGAAATAGGGTTTGTGTCCCGGTCTTTCCGCGCGAATCGGAATCGTGTCCCCCGGTCGCCCACCACGACGAAAGGCGAAATAGGTTTTGTGTCCCGGATTCCGTCCCGGCAGTGGCAGCTCGAAGGCTCTGCGCCGCCTGAGGGAACCAACGGCAAGCCCCTCGCGTGGAAGAAGCGCTAGCCCATGGTGCCGCACCGCCATGCCGCAGTCCGCCGAAAACTGGTGCTGAATTACGGAACCAGACCCTCGCGGTCCCGCCGAGCCGGCTGTCGTGGGGCGGGGACATGTACCCGACTCCAGCGCATCGCCGTGCACGCCCAACCATGCGAATCGGGATCGCGTCACCGGTTCGCCCACGCACCGCGGACGTCGCTACCTCCTCTTGCTGGATTGCAGGATCAGACCTCGGCGCCCCGTCCTGGGCACACATCGGGTCGAGACCGGCGTGCGGCGATGTCTCAGGAGAAAGCCACACCAAGCGCGGCGGCCGCCTGTTGGAGTCGCTTGTCAGTCGTCCACAGGCGCACCCGCGTCAGGACGGCTGAAGCCAGAAGATGCGCGTCGATAAATCCGAGCCCACATCCCGCGAGTCGATGGGCCTCGATGAAGCGAAGGACCTCGTCGTGCTCAGCCACCCGTGCCTCAGGAAGCTCCTGAAGGAGCGAGAGGATCTCGACCCGATTCGCGATGTTCCCGCAGGCGAGTTCGCCGATCACGAACGGATGGCAGACCACCTCTGCCCGCTCGAGCAGCGCTCGCAGCTCGGCGTGGCCTTTCGCCAAGTGCGAGACCCAGACGGAGGTATCGACGAGGGCCAACATCACTTGCCCGTCGTCCGCCGTCTCGGAATCGCCCGCAATCCCCTCTCCGTTGCTCCGAGCTCGGCCAGCCGCTTGCTAGCCTCACGGGCGATGAGCGCCTCGAGGCCCATCCTGACGAGCGCCGTCTTCGCGGTGACACCCGTCAGCTCGACGGCGCGCTTCAACGTCTCGTCGTGGATGTTCAGTGTCGTCCTCATGCAGATGAGTATGCATCACAGAGGCATCCTCGACAAGACTCCGCAGGTGGCGCGGGCGCAATGTGGGGACATGACCCGATTCGCATCGCGCCCATTCGAATCGGGATCGTGTCCCCGGTTCTCCCACGCAACGCGAGCCGAAATAGGGTTTGTGTCCCGGTTTTCTCCCGCGCCCTTGTGCCCCCGGTGCTCCGTGTCGGAGCACCGTATCACCTAGGGCAGCAGGCCACTTCCTCTTCCAGGAGCCAACCCTTGGCGTGAGCACCCTTTGTGAGTACACTCGTACTCGCAATGAGTACGATGATCACAACCTCCTCGCTCGGTGCGCTTCTGTTGGGCCGCACGCGCCTCGCGATTCTGGCGCTGCTTCTCGAAGACCCCGAACGCAGACTCTACCTACGGCAGATCGTCCGGCTCACCGGTGCCGCCCAAGGAGGCGTCCAGCGCGAGCTCGCTTTTCTAGTCCGCGCGGGGATCCTCTCAAAGACGAGAGAAGGGAACCTCGCCTACTTCCAAGCAAGCCGGACGGCTCCGATCTACGAGGAGCTGCGTGGCCTCGTGCGCAAGACGGCCGGCATTCCCGAGCTCCTGCGCACGGCCCTCGCCCCCCTCTCTCCTTGCATCGAGCGAGCGTTCATCTTCGGCTCCGTGGCGCGCGGCGAGGAAGGAGCCGCGAGCGACATCGATCTGATGGTCATTGGCGACGTCTCGTTCTTCGATGTAGTGGCCGCCACGTCGCCTCTCCAGCAAACACTCGGACGGGAGATCAACCCCACCCTGTTCGATTCCGCTGAGTACGCGCGAAGACTTAGGGCGAAGGACCCCTTCTTGACTCGCGTCGAGAAGCAGCCGAGGATCGATCTCCTCGGAGGGAACGATGACACTCGAAGCATGGCGTGAGGCAGGTCTGCTTGTCTCCCACGAGGCGACGCCGGAGGAGATCGCCGACCTCTTTGCGGTCGCGGAGACCGATCTTCGCGACGCGGCCATCGCCGGACTGAGCCCCGAACGCAAGCTCGGATGCGCGTACGGCGCCATCCTCTCCGCCGCGCGAGCGGCCCTGCATGCGGCCGGATACCGGGTTCCGAAGACGAACCCCAGCCATCACCACTACACGATCCAGTCGTTGCGCTACACCGTAGAGCTATCTCCGTCGATCGTCTTGCGGATCGAGGCGCTTCAGAAGAAGCGAAACACCGCCGACTACGTCCGTGTGGGCGGAGTGTCGGACACCCTCGCCGAGGAGGCGCGTGCCCTAGCGGGAAACATTCTCGGTAGCGTCCGACGGTGGCTCATCGCGAACCACCGGGCCCTGCTTCGCACGTAACCCGCAGCTGAGAGACATAACCCGATCTGCGAGCGGAGCGAGCACATCGGGGTTGTCTCCCACGAGCTCTCGGATGGAACCTCTTAAGCAAAGGTCTGACCCCACCGCCCGCGTCAGAAACCTCATGATCAAACCGCGCCCATCGCGGGCAGCGTAATCAGCGTCCCCGGAATCGCTCGGGAACCGGAGATTGGTACTGTGACCCCGGGATTGCGCGGGGACATGACCCGATTCACATCGCGCCCATTCGAATCGGGATCGTGTCCCCCGGGTCGCGCACTTCGACAACAGGCGAAATAGGGTTTGTGTCCCGGGTTTCTCCCGATCTCATCGGAACCTAGTGCTGGATTGCAGGACCCGGCCCTCGCGCCCTCGGTTCCTTACGTCTCGTCCGCTCGCAAGAGCCAATCCACGGCCGAGTGCAGA
>CAZWQN010000063.1:0-7222 GCA_964635895.1 uncultured Thermotogae bacterium
ACCCGCGCGCGCCAGCGCGCGATCAGCTGCAGGCAGTCGGCCTGAGTGACGCGGCGGTTCATCGCCTCGAGAATCCTGTCCGACAGGTGCTGGAGCGGAAGATCGACGTACGGGACGAGGTTGGGGACTGAGGCGTACGTGTCGATCAGCTCTTCAGTGACGTGGGCCGGGTGGACGTAGAGAAGGCGGATCCAGTGGAACCCTTGGATGCTCGCGAGCCGGCGGAGGAGGTCGTGAATCCCGACGCGCGGCGCGAGGTCGCTTCCATACAGGCTCGTGTCCTGTCCGATCAAGTTGATCTCGCGGACTCCGAACGTCGCGAGGTCGTTCGCCTCGCGTAGGATGTCGTCCGGGGGGCGACTTCGGAACGACCCCCGGATGTCGGGGATCGTGCAGTACGCGCATCGGTTGTCGCACCCGTCGGCGATTCGGAGATACGCCGTGTGCCGCGGCGTGAGCAGAAACCGACCTTCTTCCTCCGCGTCGGTGTCCCCGAGCCCGACGGCGCGGACGAGGGCCGCGTGGTCGTCGATTCCGAAGAACGCGTCGACTTCGGGGATGCAGGCGCGCAACTCGTCCCGAGACCGCACGACAAGGCATCCCATCACGAACAGCCGCCTTGCCGGCGACTCCCGTCGCCAGGCGACGTAGTCGCGGACTGTGTCGACGGACTCTTCTCGGGCGGGTGCGATGAACCCGCACGTGTTGACGATGGCGATGTCAGCCTCGTCGATCGGGGCTCCGACGATCGCCCCTGCGGCCGCCAGACGGCCGAGCAATCGCTCCGAGTCGACCAGGTTCTTCGCACAGCCCAGGCTGGCAAGGTGGACGCGCGGCGCCCAAGCCGTGTCCCGTTTCTTCGCCACCGCGCTCTCCTTTCCGGCGTTTCGTCTCGAACGTCCATCGACCCGACACGTCCGATGCGGCATCCTAGCGGGCGCACGTGGTTCGCACAACCACGCCGTTGCCGTTGCCGCGATACGGAGTTCCATCGTAGAATGCTCCAATATGGAATACCGAGGATCGCGGGGTCTGCCGGTCGAGTACGCCGCTCTTGGATTCTTGGTTGAGGGTCCTCGGCACGGCTACGACCTTCAGCGAAACCTATCCGCGGGGCTTGGGTCCCTGTGGGAGGTGGCGGTGAGCCAGCTGTACAGCGTGCTCCATCGCCTTGTCGACCAGGGATGGGCCGACGTCAAGATCGAGCTCCAGGAGGGGCGTCCGCCCCGCCACACGTACTCGGTCACGGCGAAGGGGCGCCGCGCCTTCTGGCGCTGGGCGTGCATGCCGGTGGCGCACCCGCGGGACCTGCGCGTGGTCTTCCTGGCCAAGGTCTACTTCCTTCGGAAGCTGCGGCCGGCGGCGGTTGGGAAGCTCGTCGACGCGCAAGAAGCGGAACTGGGCAAGGCGCTGGCGGCGCTCGAAGAGCGTGCGACGATCGCGAGCGACGACGTCGCGGTCGCGACTGCGGCTCGGGCGTTTCGCGCGACTCACGTGAAGAGCGCGCTCCGCTGGCTAGACGCAAACCGGACATTGCTGGAATCGGTAAGGGAGGACGCATGAGACGTTGGTGGGTTGCAGGACTCGCTCTAGGCCTCGTGACCGGCACGATCTGCGCGGCCGTTGCACAGGAAGCAGTCTACGTGGTGGATCAGACGGGGGCCACCGTCCTCGTCCCGCAGCCGGTGGAACGATTGGTCTGTGCCTACGGCTCAGGCACGTATATCGTTTACGCGCTCGGAGCAGGGGATCTCCTCGTGGAGGCGTGGTACGTCGGGGTGAAGGGGATCTCCCAGGCGTGGGATGCGATGTTCCAGCTCGAGCCGAGGCTCGCCGACATCCTTGCGTTCGGCGACCCCAACGTCGAAGACATCGTCGCCCGCGGCGCGCAGCTGGTCCTCGCGGATGCCTCACGGCACGGCGCCTTCGCGAAGCAGCTCGGCGACGTCGGCATTCCCGTGATGCAATACGGGATCGAGACGCCGGACGAGCTGAAGAGCGCGGTGGTCCTGACCGCCCAGGTGCTCGGTCCCGAGGCGAAGCTGCGTGCGGCGCTGTTCCTCTACGATTTCCTGCGCATTACGGACACGGTGGCGCGCGACCTCCGAGGGCTTGCCGTCGCCGAGCGGCCACGGGTTCTATTCATCGGCACGGACCCCCTCAAGGTGGCCAGCGGCGACATGTACCAGACCTGGCTGATCGAGGCGGCGGGCGGCGTCTCGGTGAGCGCCGACCTGCGCGGCGCGTGGAACACGGTGAACCTGGAACAGCTCTTGGTCTGGGATCCTGACGTCATCGTCATCCCGTCGTACAGCGCGGTGGAACCGAGCGACCTGGCGTCGAGTCCGGACTGGCAAGCGGTTCGCGCCGTCCGAGAGCACCGCGTCTACCGGATGCCGCGCGTGTTCGGTCCGATGGACACGCCGGTTCCCGAGTCCCTGCTCGGCGTTCTGTGGCTGGCCAACGCGCTTCATCCCGGGACGCTCACGCTCGATCTCGAAGTGGAAGTGGCCGCCTTCTACACGACGTACTACGACTACTCGCTCTCTTCTGCGCAGTTGGAGAGCCTGAGCCATCCGTGACGTCGGAACGGGGTCGCCGCGCTCTTTGGATTCTGATTCCCGCCGCGGCGGTCCTGTTCCTCGTCTCGCTCGTCGTCGGTCGATATGGCGTTCGGCCCATCGAGGCGCTTCGAGCTTTGTTCGGGAGCGCAGATGCCTCGGATGTCCTGCGCGCTCTCATCCTGCGCGTCCGTCTTCCTCGGACGATCGCCGCCGCCTGCGTCGGAGCGAACCTCGCGGTGAGCGGCGCCGTCCTGCAGGGACTGTTCCGCAACCCGCTCATCGACGGCAGGGTGCTCGGAGTCAGCTCCGGGGCCGCATTCGGGGCCGCGCTGGCGCTCTCCCTGGCCGGAGGGGCGGCCGCCGTCCAAGGGCTCTCGTTCGCGTTCGCACTGGGAGCCGTCGGACTGGTCGCATGGATCGGCTGGCGTTTCGGCGCGGCGCCGCTCGTCCTCGTCGTCGGGGGAATCGCCGTCAGCGCGCTGTTCGAAGCGCTCGTTGGGCTCGTGAAGTACGTCGCGGACCCGTTGAGCCAGCTCCCCGCGATCACCTACTGGCTGCTCGGCGGGCTCGGCGCGAGCCGCTGGGAGACGCTCCTTCCCCTCGCCGCGATCACGGTCCTCGGGTTGGTGTTCTTCACCCTTTTCTCGTGGCGCCTGAATCTCCTCACACTGAGTGATGCGGAAGCGGCAAGCCTCGGCGTGCACGTGCGGCCGCTTCGCATCGTCGTGATCGGCGTGGCGACGGTCCTGATCGCTGCGTCGGTTTCCGTCTCGGGGATGATCGGCTGGATCGGGCTCGTGGTGCCGCACGTGGCGCGTGCGTGGGTCGGCGCGGCCCACGAGCGGCTCGTCCCGATGGCGGCCGTGCTCGGAGCGGCGACCCTGATCGGCCTGGACACGATCGCCCGCACGGCCCTCCCGAGCGAAATCCCGCTCGGGATCCTGACGGGACTGATCGGCATCCCCGCGTTCCTTCTTCTCTTCCTGCGTCTGGTGCGATCCCGCGGAGCGGAGCGATGAGGCTTACGGCGGTCGGCGTCTCGTACGCCTACGTCCCCGGCGAAGAGGTGCTCCGCGACGTCTCGCTCTCCCTCGCCGACGGAGAGGTCGTCTTCGTTCTTGGGTCGAACGGCTCAGGAAAGACGACGCTCCTTCACTGCCTGTCCGGCATGCATCAACCCACGTCCGGGACCGTGACCGTCGACGACCGGCCGCTGGTGCAGCTCACGCCTCGGGAGCGGGCGCGCCGAATCGGCGTGGTGCCGCAGCTTCACGAGCCCGCCTTCGCTTTCACGGTGGCCGAGGCTGTCCTCATGGGGCGCGCTCCGCACCTCGGCCTGTTCGCGCGTCCGGGGCGCGACGACCGAGCGATCGTCGACCGTGCCCTCGCGGCGGTGGGAATCCTTGCGCTACGGGGTCGCGCGTACACCGAGATCAGCGGGGGCGAGCAGCAGCTTGTCCTGGTCGCGCGCGGACTGGCGCAGGGGGCGCGCTGCCTGCTCATGGACGAGCCGGCCGCGCACCTCGACCCGCGTCACCGGCACGAGATCCTCGGAACCGCGAGAGGCCTGGCGGCGGACGGGCACTCGTTCGTGGTCACGTCGCATCAGCCGGACAATGCGTTCCTATACGCGGACTCGGTCCTCCTCCTCGTCGACGGAAGGGCGCAGGGTTACGGGACACCGGGCGAGGCCCTCACCGAGGAATCGTTGCGGGCCGCGTACGGGATGGAGTTCGAGATCCTGCGCGGAGAGAGCGGGGCCCGCGCTGTTGTGCCGCGCATCCGCCCCGCTTCCTCGGACTGACGACTCCGCGCCCCGCCGCGTGGAGGTGCGGGGCCGAGCCACTCGGCGTCCTGCTCTCGTACAGCAGAGAGAAGTGCGCCTGTGTCCCTATCCTCTCCTTGACACAAGGCAGCGGGCCGGCGACGCTCCGCCTGCTTTCGCGGGACGGAAAGGCGGTCGGCACCATGGGGTGGTACGCGGTTCGCCGTTCTCTCCACTTCGCGATCATGTTCGTCGTGCTCTGCTACATGTACTCCCTCGTCGTGGAAACGTGGCTTGAAGCGACCGAGAAGCAGGAGCTGTATCACGAAGCGTTCACGCTTGCAGAAGGAGTCTTGGTCGACCCCGCAGACTCGGCCTCTCGGGGGGCCTTCACGGAGTATCGCCGCATGATCTATGAGAACCTTCTGCAAGAGCGGGGGTTTGAAGGACCACTTCTCTTGCGCGTCCATCAGCGTGGACTACGCTGCCTGCGGTTCGACTTCGGCGAGACCAAGACGATCGACACGATCCGTGGGTACGGGAACGAGAAGACGCAGAGCGTGTCGGCCGTGGTCGTCGAGTCGCTCTACCCGACGCTGATGCTGTTCGGGGGCGCGTACTTGTTCCAAGTGTTCCTCGCGGTTCGCCTCGGCATGCGGGCCGCGTCCCGGCCCGGATCGTTGCTCGACCGGTCGGTGGCTCTCCTCGGCGTCTGCGCCAGCAGCATTCCGGTCTTCGTCGTAGCGATGTCCGCGGTCCTGTTGTGCGCGTTTGTGGTGCCCATCGTCCCGCACGCGCCGTGGGTCTACCGATTCCCGTCTTCGATCGCCGAGTTCGGGCCTTGGCTTGCCGACTTCCTCAGCCACTACACGATGCCGTTCCTGGTCCTCGCGGCGGTGGGCCTCGGGGCGACGGCCTACGTCGTGCGGAGCATCTCGGTCGGCGTCCTCCAGGAGGACTTCATCCGCGCGGCGCGGGCGCGTGGCCTTCCCGAACGCCGGGTCATCCTCGGGCACGGCCTCCGCGCTTCGGCGCCGCCCATCGCGACCCTGATCGCGCTGGGCTTCTTCGCGTCGGTGTGGGGAAGCCTCGTCGTGGAGCCGATCTTCCAGTGGCCGGGAATCGGGTCGCTGCTCCTTGCGGCGATCCGGCAGCGGGACCGGATGCTCATGATGGGCCTTCTGGTGGTGATCACCGGCCTCTACCAGCTTGGGCTGTTCGGCCTCGACCTGACGTACGCGCTCCTGGATCCGCGGATCAAGGCGGGCGGGCAGCCGGTCACGTCCTGAGGTGGAACGACGCCCTACGTCGACGTGCGCGGCTCGCCCTGGCCCTCCACGACACTGCGCCGCCAACTCCCGGTTCGGAGCCACAGGATCGCTGCGATGCCGGAGACGACGTTCGACGCGGACATCCCGAGCCAGATCCCCGTCGAGCCCATTCCGAGGGGGAAAGCGAACGCCCACGACAGGGGGATGCGAAGCGCCCACAGGCGAATCAGACCGAGGTAGAACACGGGCATGTTGTGGCCCGCGCCGCGGTAGACGGCCTCCGCGGCGAAGAACGCGCACAGGAACGGCATGCTCGCCGCAAACAGGGCGATGAAGTTCGTGCCCTCGCGAATCGCGTCCGTGCTTCCGGGGAGGAACACGGCGACGAGCGGTCGTCGCGCGATGTACAGGATCACCGCCTCCACGAGCACGACGACGAGCAACGCGCGGATCCCTTTGCTCACGAGGATGCGCGTCCGATCGAGAAGCCCGGCTCCGAGCGCCTGGCCAACCATGGTCGTCAGCCCGACGCCGAGCCCGTCCGTGGCGATGAACAGGAGACCGAAGATCCTGTCCGCGACGCCGTAGCCGGCCAGCGCGACCGCGCTGTTGTCGAGTCGCCCGATGACGATCGCCATCACCGCGAAGCCGAACGCGACCGTTGCCTGGCCGAGGCCTGCGGGGAGCCCAATGCGGGTCGCCTTCCACAACAGGCTCCAGTCCGGCCGCATCAGGCGTCGCTCAAGCCGCAAGCCTCTTCGCTTTCGGGTGAGCAGAGCGAGGAAGATAAGGGTCGCCACTCCCTGCGCGATGACCGTCGCGTACGCCGCGCCGGCAATCCCAAGCTGCGGAACCGCGATGCGAACCGGGAAGCCGACCGGGCTCGTCCAGCCGAGGACGAGGAGCCGATCGAGGGGGATGTTGAGCCCGACCCCGACAAGGTTGACGAAGACGGGCACCAGCGTGTTGCCGGAGGCCGAGAAGGCGGACGATGCCAGCCCGGGGAGGAGCATCGTGTGGATCCCGAGGAAGATGATCCGCAAGTACCTGGTCGCCTCGCCAGCCACGGAAGGATCAGCGAGGAGCGACGGGAGAACCCGCTCTACGACGGCGACCCCGGAGAGCCCGACGATCAGTCCGGCAGCTATGCCGACGACGAACAGCTGATTCAGCGCGTGGTTTGCGTCCTCAGGACGGTTGGCTCCGATGTTCTGCGCTACCAGCGCGCTCACCGCGGCGGTAGCGAAACCGGCGATGAGGGAGATCATGAACCAGACGAACGGCCAAGAAGTCTGGATTCCCGCCATCGCCTGGATGGCGCCTTCCCCCGACAGCTGGCCGATCCAGTACGCGTCGGTGAGGTTGTAGAGCGAGAAGAGAACGGACGACACCACAGCGGGGGCGCCGATCCGCGCCATCATGCGGATCGGGTGCGCCGTCAAGATCTCGTCTCGGCTCGGAGGCGTGAGCCAGCTCATGTCGACCGACTCCTCGAGGCTGGAGTGTGGGGAAGGAACCTGCCCGCAACGAACGGGCGGATGGTATCCTGTGACGCTCGAGACTGCAGCCCCCCATGTGATGAAATAGAGGACGCTGCGGCGCAGGTCAACATCCTCATCGGG
>CAZWQN010000064.1:0-4730 GCA_964635895.1 uncultured Thermotogae bacterium
ATCCCGTTTCGAGTACCTCTTTCGTGAGGCAATGCGGGGGGTTGGCTTTCCTAGCTAATGCTGTTACAATACCTCTTGAAGCTTGCCGAAAGAGGGGGGAGTCCCCGTGCCAAAGCAATTACTGGACAAGATCTCGATTTACGTGCCCAAGAACAAGATGGAGCAACGTCCCGTCGAGCGGCTGATGAAACTGGCCGAGAGGAAGGACCGCTCGGTCAACTACCTGGTGGTGGAAGCCATCGTCGAGTACCTGGAACGCGAGGAGAAGCGCAAGACCTGAGCGTCCGAGGCGCGCACGGCTACGTCGCGCGCTCTCTGTCGAGGAATCCCTGCAGGATGATCGTCGCGGCGAGGCCGTCGCGCAGTTCGCGCCGTCGGCGGCGCGACATGTCTCCCGAGATCATGGCCTCCTCGGCCTGGACCGACGTCCATCGCTCGTCGAACAGCTCCACGGGAAGCCCCGTCCGGGCCCGAAGCTCCGCGGCGAACGCGCGGGCCTCGTCCGACATCTCCCCCTCCGCACCACTCATGTGAAGCGGCCATCCGATCACGAGTTTCGTGGCTCCCTGCTCGAGGACGAAACGTGAGATCCGGTCCAGGTCGCCTGCGATGTCGCCGCTTCGGATGTAGTTCGGAAGAGGACTTGCGAGGACGCCGTCCTCGTCACTTCGGGCGAGGCCGATGCGCTTTCGGCCGTAATCGATGCCAAGGACCCTCATGTCCGTGTTCCCAGGATCTCGAGGGCCCGTCGTACGAGAGCCGTGGCCGGCAGTCGCTCGCTTCGCAGCCGCCCCAGCGCCTCTCTCGCCTCCCGCGACGAGAACCCCAGAGAGCGAGACGTCAGGGCGCGAAGCGCGGTCTCCTCATCGGAGCTTAGGATGAAGGCGTCGGCGCCGTTCTCTCCCGGTCCCGCGATCTTATCGCGCAGGTCGACGAGGATTCGCTCCGCCGTCTTCCGGCCGACCCCCTTGACCGTCGTCAGTCGCTCGACGTCGCGACCGGCGATCGCCGTGACGAGCTCCTGGGGTGGAAGAGTCGACAGGACTTGGAGCGCCAACTTCGGCCCGACTTGCCCGACCGTGAGAAGAAGGCGGAAGAGCTCTCTCTCGCGAAGGGTCGAGAATCCATACAGCTGGATCGTGTCCTCGCGCAGCGCAAGGTGGATGTAGAGGAGCGTGGGGTGGCCGATTTCGCAGCCGCGCACGGCGTCCGCCGAGCAGGATGCTTGGTAGGCGACTCCTCCGACATCGACGACGACGAAGTCGGCTCCCTTGCGGACGACGTCTCCGCTGATCGAATCGATCATGCCCTCACCTCCAGCCGAGCCCGTGCTCCCGTCCTCTCGGTCACCGAGCGGCGGAACGCTTCCACGCGGCTGGGAGCCACGCCGACGGTGACATGCCCTTCGGTATCGTAGCGGATGTCGAGGATCTCCGCTTGGTGATGGTGAATGGCGCCCATCACCCCCGGATTCGCCTCGAGGGGAAAGTGAACGAGGAGCCGGACGGCCACTCGCTGCTCGGTGATTCGAGCCCCTGCAAGGGCCGCGGCTACGGCGTCAGCGTAGGCGCGAGCAAGTCCGCCAACGCCGAGCTTCACTCCGCCGAAGTAACGAACGACGACGGCGAGGACGTTCTCTAGTCCCGCGCCTCTGAGTTGCAGAAGGATCGGCATCCCCGCCGATCCGGCGGGCTCTCCGTCGTCGTCGGTGTCCTCAAGCGGGGTCGGATCTCCGGTCAGACGGTACGCGGACGCGCAGTGAGACGCGTCGTGGTACGTCCGTCGGAGGTCGGCCAACCGAGTTCGGACTTGGTCGACGCTCGCGACGGGTTCCGCGAAAGCAAGGAACCGGGACCTCTGCCGGGCAAGCTTCGCCGTCGCCGGAGAGGCGAGGGTCCGGAATGCGTCGATCATGGCCTTCCGACGAGGTCTACGTCCGCTTCGCCGGCCAGCTCCTCGGCCATCGCGAACGCCCGCTTCACGTCCTCCTCCTCGCCGTAGAGGAACAGCGACACGCTGCCGTGGCCGACGCCCACGCCGTTGGAGGCGACGTGGACGGCGTCGACGTCCGCGACGAGGCGCATCGCTTCGATCTCGGTGACGAGGTGCCCGTGGAGCGGGTAGAGGCCACATGCAAGGCCCGCATGGAGGAGGACCTTGCCCGATCCCATCTCCTCGGACAGGTCGATGACCGACGCGTGGATCGACTTCGACAGGCTGATCGGGATCACGATGTCGACGCCGCGGGCCACGGCCGCAGGTACGTAGCGCCCGACCGTGCCGCCGCTCGGCGAGGCGAGAAGGACGCCCACGACGCCCCAGGGGTCGACGGCGTTTCCTCCCTTGATCAGGACGTCGCCCGCCCCGAGAGAGGCCAGGACCCTGTCGGGATCGCCCGTCGCCGGGCGGCCGCGCTCGAGGACGATCTCCTCCGTGTCGCCGAGGCGGCTGTTCATGCTCCACCGCCCGTCGATGAATCCTGCGGCGTAGGCGCCACGGTCAATCGGCTCGCCCAGAAGTTCCTCCGCGACGAAGGCGTTGGTCGTCCCGCGCGTGATGACGATGCGTCCGTTGCGCATCGCCCGTTCCACGATCGGGTGCGCGGCGACGCCGCGGGCGATCAATCGCTTGGATGCGGCGGGGGTCAACACAACGGATGCATTCATCGGGATCTCCTGTTTGCGAAAGGGTTTGCGATTATGCTATAAGCTTCACCGCGTCAGAGCAAAACCTCAAACAGACAAGGTGGTCGTCTCGATGCGTTACGACAGGGCCAGCTACGAGAAGGAGGTCAGGGACTTCGTTTGGAACGTCCCTGCCCAGTACAACATCGTCGATGTCGTGGAGGGGCACGCGAAGAGGAACCCGAGCAAGCTCGCCATTCTGTGGGAGGACGCCGAAGGGAACGCGAGAAAGATGACCTACGGCGAGCTGGTCGAAGGAATGCACGGCTTCGGAGAGTCCCTCATGCGGCTCGGCGTGAAGAAACACGAGCCGGTGATGCACATCCTGCCGCGGATCCCCGAGGCGCACATCGCGCAACTCGGAACGTTCGTTGCCGGCGGCGTCGCCGTGCCGTGCTCGGAGATGCTGAAGGAGAAGGAGATCCTCTACCGCTCCCAGGCCTCCGGCGCGGAGGTGATCGTCGCCGACACGTCGACGGCCGCGATGGTCGAGTCTGTCCGTGGACAGTGCCCGCTCCAGACGTTCATCCTGATCGGCTCGACCGAGGGGCGGAAGGGCTGGCTGCGATTCGAGGACCTCGTGGCGTCGGGGAACCCGAACGTGAAGAAAGCTGCGCTCGTCGCCGAGGATCCGATGACGATCAACTTCACGTCGGGGACGACGGGAAACCCGAAGCCCGTCGTGCACAAGCACCACTGGATGTACTGCCATAACCGAGTTACAGCGCAGTACTGGTACGACGCCGACGAGTCCGACGTCGTGTGGGGGACGACTGCGCCGGGCTGGGCGAAGTGGTACTGGAGCCCCGTCGGCGTCTCGCTGACCACCGGAGCGACGCAGCTCATCTACAACGGCCGCTTCGACGGGGAGCGATACCTCGAGCTGCTCGCCAGGTACAAGGTGACGAAGCTCTGTTGTACCCCGACCGAGTACCGCCTGTTTGCCCAGGTGCCCGACATGGGGAAGCGGAAGATCTACCTGAAGGATGCGTTGTCGGCCGGCGAGCCGCTCAACGTTGAGCCGATCGAGGCGTTCAAGCGCGCGTTCGGCGTCACCATTCGCGATGGCTACGGCCAGACGGAGAGCGTGTGCCTGGTCTGCAACCTTCCGGGGATGCCGGTGAAGCCAGGGGCGATGGGGCTTCCGACGCCGGGTCCCGGCGTGGTCCTCATCGATGAGGGCGGCAATCCTGTGAAGCAGGGAGAGGTGGGCGAGATCGCCCTCAAGCCAGGTAATCCGGCGATCTTCGATGGGTACTGGAACGCGCCCGAGCTGGACAAGGACGTCTTCTCCGGCGGCTGGTATCGTACCGGCGACCTTGCCCGGGCGGACGAGGACGGGTATCTCTTCTTCGAGGGCCGTGCCGACGACGTCATCTTGACCTCGGGGTATCGCATCGGACCGTTCGAAGTCGAAGACGCCCTCGTCAGCCACCCGGCCGTCGTCGAGGCGGCCGCCGTCGCGGCCCCACACCGCGAGCGCGGCGAGATCGTGAAGGCGTTTGTCATCCTCGCCAAGGGGTACTCGCCGTCGGATGCGCTGACCAAGGAGCTTCAGGATCACGTGAAGAACGTCACGGCGCCGTACAAGTACCCGCGGGCGATCGACTACGTGACCGAGCTTCCGAAGACGATGAGCGGTAAGATCAAGCGGGCCGAACTGAAGAAGAAGGAGTGGGAGGGATGGGATCGGCGGTGATCTCCCGCGTCGCCTTCACGATGGCGGTGGTTCTCCTTGGCGTTTGCGCTGGAGGTGCGTCCGTCTGGGCGGGCGGAGTCTACCTCGGTCTCGAAGCCTACACGCTTGATATGACCGGGACCTGGGTCCAGGTCCCGGTCGCTGCGTCCGATGCGTTCGACGAGCTTCTGACCATGCTCTCCGACCAGGGGATCCCCCCGGCGGGGCTGGCCGAGATCTCGGCCGACTTCGCCGAAGCCGTCGCCAACCTCGATGAGGCTGTGTCTGCGTTTCCCCCTCTCATCCCGGTCCCGCTCGTCGCGCTCGGCGTCGAGATTCCTCTCCCGTGGGTCGTGATTGACGGGGTG
>CAZWQN010000064.1:4830-7187 GCA_964635895.1 uncultured Thermotogae bacterium
GCTCGTCGCGCTCGGCGTCGAGATTCCTCTCCCGTGGGTCGTGATTGACGGGGTGCGGGTCTCCGTCGGGTTCCTTGACGATCGGCTCGTCCGCGGCCTGGCGACGGGTCTCCTGGGGATCGTGGTTCCCGACCCGCTCGTCGACGAAACGATCGATGTTGGCGAAGACACCGCCACCTTCACAGCAGACCTGGCTGCCTCGACGTGGATGATCTCGGCCGACGCGGTCAAGCGGTTCGACGTCCTCTTCCTTGGAGCCGACTTCGTCCTCGGCGCCGACGTTCTCTGGGGCTCGGTCACTCCCACGGTGGAGTTCGACGTTCCGGAGGAGTGGGACGTGGGGGTCGGCGCGGCGCTCGCGGCCCTCCACCTGGACGAGATCTCGTGGAGCGCGCTGGGCCTCCACGCGGGCATCGGCTTCGAGATCGGGCTGCCGTTCTTGCGCTTGTACGCGGAGGCACGATTCCTTCTTCCGATCAGCCTCTCCGTCGGCTGGTGGGATCTCCGCGTCGGGGCGCTCGCCGGCGCCTTGGGGATGGTGATCCGGTTCTGATGGATAACCAAGACCTCCTTCGATTGGCCAACGAGGTCCGCGAGCGGGCGTATGCCCCGTACTCGAAGTTCCCCGTGGGAGCGGCGCTTCTCTGTCGTGACGGGACCGTCTTCACCGGGGTGAACGTCGAGAACGCGGTGAACGGGCTGTCCCTATGCGCGGAACGAGTCGCCCTGTTTAAGGCGATCTCCGAAGGACACCACGACTTCTCGAAGATCGCGGTGTCGTGCCGCGGCGCCCACTGCCGGCCGTGCGGCGCCTGCCGGCAGGTCCTGTACGAACACGCTCCGGACCTCGAAGTCCTGATGGGTAACCCGAACGGGGAGTTCGTTCGAACGACCGTCCGCGAACTTCTCCCCGACGCGTTCTCTCTCTAGCAGCCTGTTCCTATGGTTGCGGCGGCGCGGGCTTAGGGCGCGGTGATTCGCTCCACGATGAGCGGCGGGGCCTCGTGCGGGGCGCCGGACGCGTCGAGCGCATAGGCCTGCTTGACCATCTCGTTCGCCTCGGCGAGGTGTTCCTCGGAGTTGACGTGGAGGACCGCGAGCGGGGCGCCCCGCTCGACCGACTCGCCGACCTTCTTCCGGAGCTCGACGCCGACCGCGGGGTCGATCGAGTCGTCCTTCGTGTACCGTCCGGCTCCGAGCAGATTCGCGGCTCTCCCCACGGCCAGGGCATCGAGGCGTGCTACGGTTCCGGTCGCTCCCGCAGAGATCTCGATCTGGCGCCGCGCCCGGGGCAGCAGGGAGACATCATCGAGGATCGCCGGGTTTCCCCCCTGATGAGCGATGAGGCCGCGGAACGCCTCGAGAGCGAGCCCGTTCCGGAGCAGGCGGTCCAGCTCCTGTATGGCGGCGGAGCGAGTCGGCGCCTTCTCGGCGAACACGAGGAGCTCCGCTCCGAGCTCACAGCAAAGGGTCGTCAGGTCCTCGGGGCCGCGGCCGCGAAGCGTGTCGACGGCCTCCCGGACCTCGAGGGCGTTCCCGACCATCCGTCCCAAGGGCTGCGACATGTCCGTGATCAGGGCGGACATCCTCCGGCCAAGCTTCGTTCCGATCGAGACCAGAGAGCGCGCCAGTCGTCGTGAGTCCTCGAGCTTCGGCAGGAACGCGCCCGCGCCGGTCTTTACGTCGATCACGATTCCGCGGGCGCCGCCGGCGATCTTCTTCGACATGATCGAAGCCACGATCAACGGAAGGGAATCGACTGTCGCGGTGACGTCGCGGAGTTCATAGAGGATCCGGTCAGCCGGGACCATGTCGGCCGTGTGATCGGCGAGCGCAAGGCCGGTCCGCCGGACGAGATCGAGAAACTCGACTCTCGAGAGGTCGGTGCGGAAGCCGGGGATCGACTCGAGCTTGTCGATGGTTCCTCCCGTGTGGCCGAGGGCTCGTCCCGACAGCTTCCCGACCGTGAGCCCGGCGGAGGCAAGAAGAGGGATCAGGACGAGGGTCGTAGTGTCGCCGACCCCGCCGGTCGAGTGCTTGTCGACGGTGAATCCACCGAGGTCATCCGCCGTGAACATCGTGCCCGAGTGAGCCATGACGTCCGTCAAGACCGCCGTCTCCTCGTCCGCCATGCCTCGCAAAAACAGGGCCATCAGAAGCGCCGAAACCTGGTAGTCGGGAATGGACCCTCTGACCATCCCCGAGACCCAGAACTCCGTTTCTTCCCTCGAGAGCGCTCCGCCGTCCCGCTTCTTGCGGATGATGTCGACGACGTTCATGATCGTCCATTCTAGAATCGGCGCCGCCATCCTTCAAACCCGGGGAGCAGCGTACTTTGCCCGGAGGCGCCTGGTCCC
>CAZWQN010000065.1:0-4607 GCA_964635895.1 uncultured Thermotogae bacterium
CGCCGCAGCGATCTTCGTCACGATGTCGTCCCCGTGGGTGGCTCTATCCAGTACTTCGCCCTTGAACGCCTCTAGCGCCATTGCCTCAAGCTGGCGATCAAGGTAGCCGGCGACCGCCTCGGCGGCCCAGGCTGGCCTGCGCCTGTACAGGTGATGCAGGTAGCTCCAGAAGTCGGGACTAGTCTTGGTACCTACTACGCCTCGGTTGACCAGCGATAGGAAGATGTCGAACAAGTCTCGGCTCTCTGCAAGAGCTTGGCCGGTGACGTTCAGAATCGCGGCGTCCCACGCGGCGGACTCGCCGGCATGTGGCATTAGCAGCGCCGCACATTCATCCGGGAATTGCCGCACCTGCTGAAGAATGCAGCGGAGTCCCCGATCGCGTACGTGGGGCTCCTCTGCGCGCAGCCATCTGTCCAAGCTGCCCTGTTCGTAGAGCAGCAGGAACCATCCTCGCGATGCCGCGAGGAGACTCTCTGCTGACCGAACCAAGTCGGGATCGCCTGTCTGAAGCAATCCCGCGAGGACGCTCCAGAGATGCATGTCGGCCGCCTCCGCTTGCTCGATAGCATCGAGGACACACTGCTTCAGATGAAAGCGCACTCCGGGAGTCGATAGCACGCGCCGCAGGGCCTCTGCGAACTCAGCAGGGTCCTTCTCAACCCAGTAGATGACGATCTGGCGCAGAATCGGGCGCTTGGAGAGAGCTTGCTCCCCTTTCAAGATGTACCCAAGGAGATCGCTGCTCTTCGAGACAAAACGGCGCGCAAAGACGTAGTCAAAGAACGCAGCATGGAAGAAGCAGACATGCCCCTTCTCCGAAACAAGGACGCGTTCAGTCAGCATTGCCGCATAGGTAGAGTGGAACTCGTCGAGAACCGTCTCGTCGACGAACAGCGAGCGCTCCCCCGCCATTCGCGTGCAGAGGCGATCAAGGACGTCAATCCATTGGCAGGTCTTCCCGCCCAGCCTGGCGTCAACCCTTCGCAGCTTCTCTTCCCAGAAGGCCTCAAGCAGAGCCGCTCTGGACCGAACTGCCGGAGCTCGCTTCGCTGAGGCCGAGAGTACTTCTGCGTACATCGACAGATGAAGCGGCACTCGCAGCAGTTCGATCTCGTCAGACCCGAGCAGGTCAGCATCCTGGCCAAGCTGTTCGAGGACAGAACGGACTTCATCGACCCCAAACAGAGACGCTTCTATCTCAATCGCCGGGCCAGCCACCCCAACCAACCGCCGAAGACGATAGTCCTTCTGGAGGTCAAACCGGCGGCAGGCTAGGAGGAGATGCACGCCGGGGAAGCTCACCGCCTGCCGGATGATCTCGTCAATGCACTCGAAGAACTCGGGATTGCGTCCCGATGCGAGGCTGACATCGTCTAATTGATCCACGACGAGTACGCTCCGCCTGTACTTGGCGGCATTGGCGAGGACGGCAGCAGGCGACCCCGGAAGCCCCAATTGCTCGCCTACTGCATCGGCGAGTGTGACCGGCGTGAGGCGATCGACGCGCAAGCACAGATACGGGATCTTTGCGTCACGGAGTAGTCCAATCGTCTGAGCGAGGATCCCGCTCTTGCCAATTCCGGCACCGCCCGAGATCAGCACCGACTGGCTCGCCCCCTCGCCTGTCAGAATGTTGAATGCTTGCCGCGCTTCCTCGCGAGCCAGTACGATCTTCCCAGCAATGGGATCCACCATCCCGGCACATCGCTTGTTCTGCGACTCGATCGCCGCCAGCACTGTGCTGTCTTCCGCATAGTCGGTGCGCCCATAGCCCTTCCCTTCCACCCACGCCCACAGGGCCTCCGTGTCCAGGCGATCATGAACGTGCTCAAGGGCGTGCGCTGCCAGTTCCGCCCGAAGCGTCTCGGGCGGCACCCCGCGCACAAGAAGCTGAAGGCTCCTATCGACCAGCTCTTCGAGTGAGACCTCGTCACTGACTCGACAGAAGATTCGCCGTAGCCGTTCGTAGGCAGCGCGGGCTACTTGCTCGTCTGAAGACGCGGCATTGGGATCAAGGGCCAGTTCGCCACAGATGCCCAGCCTCCATTCCCGAAGCAGCATTTGCCAACCACCTTTCTTCACATCACTAGACAGAAAGAGGTTCAGGAATTCGGGCAGCGACTCCGCATGGCGGGCTGCATCGCCAAGCTCGGTGAGCGCAGCAGTACGCTCCGTGGAGATGAAGATGTACCGCGAGTTGCCGCCCCTGGTCTTCTCGTAGGCGCTGTCGAGTACGCCGGCGTTCCGCAGATCCGCCATTGTCCAGGCCCGCGGCGCGGCATGCTGACGCTTCACTTGGTGATACTCGGTGGCGCCATCACGCCTCTTGAGCCAGAACTCGCATCCTTCCCCTTCAGCCCCGGGATCCTCCAAGCGGATCTCACAAGCATCTTCCTCCATCACGCGAGCGAGACAATAGACAGTCCACTTGCCTTCGTAGCGGTCGCCGTACTTCGCCGAAGCTCCACCACATAGCGGCATCTGTGCCCCCAAGACTCCAGACATGGCCACGCGCCGGATACGCACGCGTTCAGCACGACTCACCCAGTCTGCTCCCGAGCAGACGCCCATCCTCGGGCCCGTGCAGACAGCTGAGTGACGGCTTCCTCGCCATGTCAGTCCCTAACGCGTTCCCGAGGACCTTACCCCAGATGGAAGAGATTCTACGATTGCGCCCGTGACGAGACAATCCGGACAATCGCCTCCTGCCCTGCACTTGACACGGATAGCGGCGCGCGTATACTCTGTGACCACGTACGGCATACGTTCATAGGGACACAACCATGGCTAGAGCGTTCACGGAGATTGAGAAAGAGACGATCCGAAACCGACTGATCGAGTCGGGGCGGGAGTGCTTTGCCCGCTACGGGCTCGCGAAGACGTCGGTCGAGGACTTGGTGCGGCCGGCGGGGATCGCGAAGGCGACGTTCTACCTATTCTTCCAAAGCAAAGAAGCGCTCTACGTCGAGACGGTGAAGGCGGAGATTCCGCAGATGATGGAGCGGTTGCTGGACGCGTCGTTCCGCAAGACCGACGACACGCGCGACGCGATCGTGCTCATGCTGAAGGCGATCGTCCACGAGATCGAAACGAATCCGCTCGTGAGCATCATTCTGGGCTACCCGATGGACTTCGAGCGGCTGACGGCGTCGCTCGACGTGACTGCGCTTCTGCGGGACGCACAGGTGATGTTCGAGCCACTTCTCGCGGAGTTCCGCAAGGCGCAGAAGGCGGGGAAGATCATCCCCGGCGACCCCTACGAGCTCTTGGCGGCGACGGGCGTGATCAAGGTCTATCCGATGTACCGAAAACGGGTCCCCGAGCCGTGGTACTCGCGGATGCTCGACCGCACGGCGCAGCTCATCGCCAGCGGCCTCACCTCCCCAGCAACGGCGAAGAGACGTTCGGCAGCGAAGATGGCGCAACCACCGGCGGCGCGGAAGGCGCCGCAGCCGCTGGCAGCACCGATGGCTGAGCCGGCGCCGAGGCGCACCGCCCCGCGGGGCAGGCGGCCGAGGAACGAATGAGGGTCGAATGAACTCATCCAACCTACGCATGGCCTGGAGAGGGCTCTGGCGGCACCCGCGTCGGACGGTCCTGATGGTCTCGATGGTCGCGTTCGCAAGTCTCGTCATCATCCTCTTGTGGGGTGTGACGGACGGCTTCATGACCTCGATGACCGACGCACAGATCTCGGTCGATCAGGGCAGCTTGAAGATCCGCTCGGCCCTGTACGAAGAAGACCCGGCGCCGGAGAACGGTCTGTCGCCCGACCAAGTAGCCGCTGCGGGGGCAGCGCTCGCTGCCGCGGGCGTCGAGCGGCACGCGCCGCGCCTGTCGGTTTACGGGATGTTGAAGTCGGCCTACGACGCGACGGGGATCGAGATCCGCGGGATCGACCCGCTCCGCGAACCGCAGGTGACGACGCTCGCGACGCGCATCGCGGCCGGGCGCGGGCTTGAGAAGCCGGGCGATCTTCTCTTGAGCGAAGAGATCGCGAAGCAGCTCGACGTGCGCATCGGCGAGCGGGTGGTCGTCCTCGTCCAAGCGGAGTCCGGGCCGCAATCGCTCGCGTTCACGGCCGCGGGGTTCTTCGCCTCGGGGATGCCGACCTTGGACAAGGGCATTGTTCTCGTCTCGCTCGACGACGCACGGCGGCTCGCCGCGTGGCCCGGCGCGACGGAGGTCGTCGTCGCCCTGCCGCGCACCGAGAACGCGGAGAAGGCGGCCGCGGGGCTTCGCGAGGCGCTCGGGGACATGTTCTCCGTGAAGAGCTACCTCGAGGCGAACGCGATGCTCGCCTCGATGATCAAGACGGCGAAGATGGAGATGTGGCCGATGATGTTCATCCTCGGCCTCCTCGCCGGATTCGGCGTGGCGAACACGGTCCTCTTCTCCGTCCTCGAACGGACGCGCGAGTTCGGGGTGATGATCGCGGTCGGGATGTCGCCGCGCCGCCTGCAGCGGGTTGTGCAGGTGGAGTCGTTGATCGCCTCGGCGCTCGGGTTCGCGGCGGGAGGCCTGCTCGGCTACGTCCTCCTGCTTCTCCTGAGTCGCGGGATCACGCTGGGAACGCTGTGGGCGTCGATGACCGGCGACCTCGC
>CAZWQN010000065.1:4707-7084 GCA_964635895.1 uncultured Thermotogae bacterium
TGGTACTACGCACCCGCGATCGGGAAGGCCGTCCCACTGCCGTCGATCGCCGTCGCCGACAGCCTGTTCGGGAGCGGCCCGGCGCTCGAGGACCTGCTCCACGGGACGCTGTCCGACCAGTACGACGCGACGATGGCGCGCGACGGCACGGACTACCTCCTGACCCTCACCCCGAAGCCGGACGCGCTTGTCGTCTACGGCAGCCTCGTCGTCCGCGTGCGCGAGGACTTCGCGATCCTCCTCGTCGAGTACTACGACCAACGTGGCGGCTTGCTGCGCACGGCGACGTTCTCGGAGTACGTCGCCCTCCCCGGCCGCGTCATCCCAACCCTCATCGTAATCGAGGAGAAGAACGGCGACCGCTCCGTCGAGCGGCTGGAGAACGTCGAGTTCGGGGTCGCGATCGATCCCGCGGTGTTCACCGTTGCGAACCTGGAGGCGGCGCAGTGAAGCAGGCGTGGCGTCACCTTTGGCGGAGCCGACGGCGGAGCATCCTGACCTTGCTCGCCGTCTTCATCCCCGTCCTCATCCTCGTCCTCGACATCGGGATGCTGAACGGAGAGCAGCAGGGCCTGTTCAAGAACACCGTCAACTTCGAGACGGGCCACCTCCAGATCCGCAGCGCCACGGAGACGACGGCGGGCGGCGCGCTGCCGTTGATGAAGGATCCCGCCGCGGCCCTCGCCGCGCTCGACTCCGTGCCGGGCATCGCCTGGCGTACGGCCCGCCTCGATCTGCCGGCGATGATCTCGCGCGGCGGGCGGTCGCAGGGGATCCTGCTCCAGGGCGTCCTCCCCGAGGAGGTCGGACGCGTCAGCCCAATCGGACGGCTGGTCTCCGAAGGCGCGTACCTGACAACGGGCGGAAACGGGGTCGTCATCGGAGGCGAGCTGCGCGACCTTCTGTCGGCCTCCGTGGGCGACGAGGTCGTCCTGCTCGGCGCGCACCCGGACACGGGGATCGGAGCCGCCAGCGCTCCCGTCGTCGGCGTGTTCACCGCCCCCGAGCCGTCGATGGGGCGTACACTCGTTCAGGTCGACCTTGGCCTGGCACAGACCCTCGCTCGACGCCCTGGGGCTGTGACGTCGATCGTCGCCTTCGTCGAGGGCGTGACCGGCCCGCGCGACGCGGAGAAGGTGGGCGCCGTCGTAGCTGAGCTCAGAGCCCGGCTGCCGAAGGACTACCGCGTTCTCGACTACAACGAACTGGCCCCGGAACTCGTGACGTTCCAGAACGTGGTCAAGCCGATCCACATCCTGTTCATGGGCATCTTCTTCATCCTCGGCGGGCTCGTGGTTCTGAACACCCTTTTCCTCGCCGTGGTGGAGCGGACACACGAGCTGGGGGTCATCCTGGCCGTCGGCGCGTCGCGGCGGCGCGTGATGCGAATGGTCATGATGGAGGCGCTTCTCATCTCGCTCGTCGGCGCTGGAGTCGGCGCCGCGGCGGCGTTCGGCCTCGTCGTCTGGGCGCAGGCGGTCGGCGGCGTTCGGCTGCCGGCGGCGTACGACGAGGTCGTCCGCGTGATGGGCATGGAGCCGATCATGCAGCTGCGGGTGAGCGCCCTCGAGCTTGCGCTGTCGGGACTTGCCATGGTCGGTGTGGCGCTCCTGGCGGCGTGGATTCCGGCGCGACGCGCGGCGTCGCTCGAGCCGGTGGAGGCGATGCGGCATGTCAACTAAGGCGATCCTGCGAACCGAGAAGCTGGTGAAGACGTACGTGACCGGCACGGTCGAGACGCCGGCCCTGCGGGGAGTGACCTTCGAGCTGCACCGCGGGGAGTTCACAGCCATCGCCGGCCCGTCCGGATCGGGGAAGTCGACGCTCCTCCACCTGCTCGGAGGTCTCGACCGCCCGACGTCGGGAGAGATCTACCTCGACGGGACGGCCCTGTCAACCATGCCGCGCAACGCCCTGTCGCGCCTCCGCCTCGAGAAGATCGGGTTCGTGTTCCAGGCGTACAACCTGATTCCCGTCCTGACCGTGCTCGAGAACGCGGCGTTCATCCTCGACCTGCAGGGCGTCGCGCGCACCGAGCGGATCGAGCGAGGACGACGCGTCCTCGCCGAGCTAGGGATCGAGAAGTACGCCGATCAGTTCCCAAACCGCATCTCCGGCGGCGAGCAGCAGCGCGTCGCCGTCGCGCGGGCCGTCGTCTCCGAGCCGGCGATCGTGATTGCCGACGAGCCGACGGCGAACCTCGACACGGCGATGAGCGTCGAGCTGATCGACCTGATGCGGCGCTTGAACAGCGAGCGCTCCGCCACGTTCCTGTTCGCGACCCACGACGGGCGGCTCCTCGACAGAGTCAATCGCCTCGTCACGCTAGTAGATGGTAGGATCGCCGCCGACGAGATCCGGAATTCGCTGTAGCGTC
>CAZWQN010000066.1:0-6975 GCA_964635895.1 uncultured Thermotogae bacterium
GCGATCGGCCGCCAGGTGACGCTTACCCCTCCGGCCTGCGGATCGTGCTCTTGACGGCCTAGCTGCCCGTCGGCGTTCCCTCCTCGGCGAGGGCGGCCTCGACGTCCGGCGGGAGCGTGTCAAGTCCTCCCTCTACGATTCGAACGAAGAAGCCGCCGACGCGGACGATCACGGCCGCACCGACCGCCAAGTGCGGGCCGATCCACGGCACGACGCGCAGCAGGCCGAAGTAGGCTTCGCTGTACGGGGCGACGTCGATCGTCTCCTCATCCGCGTACGTGCTGTCGGTCCAGACGCCGTCGCGGAGGAAGTACGCCCGGTCTTCGACGATCTTCACGCTCTCGCCGGCCGCTTGAACGGTCTCGCCGCCCGCGAGGGACTTAAGGGTGGAACTGGCTTGGACGGCGCTCGCACCGGACGCCGGAGCGGCGGCGCGGTACACGGCGTCGGCCGCTTCCTCGGCGGAGAGGTCGGCGTCGTCGATCAGGAACGATGTGTAGGGCGTGATGATTCCGTACTGCTTCGACAGGGCGATCACCTCGTCCACCAACTCGTCGCTCTCGCCATACAGGCGGATCTGGTCGAGCAGGTGAGCGATCGCGCGCCCGGCCCACAGGCGCGGCAGGAACGGCGCGGCAGCCGACGCTGCGGGGAACTCCTGGTCGAGCACGTGCAGAACCGGCTCCGTCCCCGCCTTCCCCGAGAGGACGATGTGTCCGACTCCCTCCTTGCCAAAGCGGCCAAGTACGAGGAGCTGGGTGCCGCGGAAGACATCGGGGAGGGTCCGGGGGTAGACGTCGTAGGCGTCCACTCCGTCAATCGCTAGAACTGGGTCGGCAAGCACGGGAGACGCGATCTTGCGGTAGAAGTTCGACAGAGCGATCTCGAGGTTCTCGCCCGGGAGGACGTAGGTCGTCGTTCCGCGGTTCTCCTGCGCCAACTGATCGAGGAGGACGGTGTTGACGTTGTACCCGACGCCGAACGCGAACAGGCGGGCCGACGCCGTGTTCGCCTCGAGGGCCCGAGCGGCGATCTTCAGGGGATCCTGCTCGCCGACCGTGGGCTCCCCGTCGGTGAGGAAGACGAGGAAGCGCGGGCGGTCGTTGGCCTCGAACAGGGCGAACGAGCGGCGCAGCACCTGGTCGATGTTCGTGCCGCCGGCGGCGTCGATTCGAGAGACGGCCGCGACCGCCTCCTCGACCGCCGTCGCCGTGGCGGGGACAAGGCCCACCTGCTGACCCTCGACGAAATCGCTGAACCAGACCGCGGCGAATCGATCCTCCGCATTCAGGTTGCGGAGGATGAACCCGAGGGCACTCTTCGCTTGGTCGATCTTCTCGCCGCTCATGCTCCCGGAACGGTCGAGGACGAGGACGAGGTCCTTCGGGAGCGGCTTCTCGGACGTCCCCAGATCGGGAGGTGTGGCGACAAGGAGGAAGAACCCGTCCTCGCCCGGGGCCCGGCTGGTGAGGAGGGTCATCCCCATCTCCTCGGTCGAGGTTGCGTAGAAGAGCAGGAAGTCGGCCGTCGGAAGCAGGTCGGCCGCCTCGTAGAGGCCGGTCGCAGTCTGCGCGTCGGGGCGAACGACGTTGAGGTCGTGCGACGGCGAGTAGACGGTCGTCAGGGGGGCGGTCGTCGCGACCGTGACGGCGATCGTCACGCGTTCAAGCGGCCGTGCCGAGAGCCGCTCCGGATCCAACGGGTAGCGATAGCGGTAGACGCCGTCCTCGGCGGAGAGTAGCTCGGAGTAGGTGATCTGGATCCTCCGCTCCTCGTCGGGTCGGATCGGGAAGATGCGCGCCGAGAGCGCCGAGCGGCCGACGTACTCGAGGAGGGCGGGGTCAATGGCTCGACGGACGTAGTCTTCGTAGATCGAGCGAGCCTCGTCGGCGTCGAGGACCTTCGCCTCAAGCGCCTCGCCGTCGACCCACATGAGGAAGCTGGAGACCACGGCCCCCGGTGGGACGGGGAACACGTACCGGCCTTCCAGGGTGCGCGCAGTCCCGTTGCGGAACACCTGGTCGACGTGCGTGGTGACGACGCCGTCCTTGGCGTCGATTTGGACGTCGTGATAGACGACGTCGACCCGCCCGAACTCGGGGACGTCGGGAAGGATGAAGCCGTCGGCGCGTCCTTGCGTAGAGATCGCGACAACGGCTGCCAGAACCACAAATGAAGCAATCGAGCCCTTCCACGCGGCCATCGGTATCGCCTCCAAGACAGTTCGGAGGATCTACACCGCGGCGCCCCGGAGCGTTCCGCCGTCCGGCCTTTCCCTTGACAGCCGCGCGGCGTTTGCCGTAGAGTGGAGGTTGCCCGGGAGCAGGTCTGGGAAGTACCCGGGTCATCGGGCAACGGACGTGGTAGGCGTTGCCCGATGTTCTTTCCCGGTTCTCGACTTGCCTAGACGTGGGTCCGCGAGCGGCGCCAGCAGATCTCGAGCCCCTTCAACGTGAGATCCGGGTCGTACAGCTCGATCGCTTCGATCTCGCGGTGGTACAGCTCTCCCTTTCCGCCCGTGGCGACGACGCGGAGGTCGCGGCCGCACTCTGCCTGGAAGCGACGGATCAGCCCTTCGGTGAGGTCAAGGAATCCGAGGACGACGCCGGCGCGAATGTTGTCCGCCGTGGTCCTTCCAATCGGGCTCTGCGGCACGTCGAGGGAGACGGAGAAGAGCTGAGCCGTCTTCTCGACCAGCGCCTGCGCGGCGACCCTCATCTCCGGGGCGATCGCCCCGCCGACGAACGCTCCCTGACGGGAAACGAGGTTGAACGTCGCCGCGGTGCCGAAGTCGATGATGAGAAGCGGCCCGCCGTAGATCTCGTAGCCGGCGACGCAGTCCACAATGCGATCGGCGCCGACCGACCACGGCTCGTCCACGTCGAGCGGAAGCGGCGGCGTCTGGGGGTCGATCCACAGGACCGGTCCCTTGACCAGCGTCTCGAGCGCGGCCCGGAGCGGCGGGTTGAGCGCCGGAACGACGGACGCGACGGCAACTCCCTCGATCGCCTCCGCCGCGACTCCCGCTTCGGCAAGGAGGTCGCGAAGCTCGAACCGCAGCTCGTCGCTCGTCCGGTTTCGATCGGTCGTGAACCGCCAACGACCGACAAGCCGCTGGCCGTCAAACAGACCGACGACGGTGTTCGTGTTGCCGACGTCGTAGGTCAGGAGCATCAGGACCTCCTCTCGAGGAGGGGCGAGCCCGGCGGGAGCACAGTGTTGTCGATGAGTCTCGTCGTTCCGATCCGCACGGCGAGGGACACGAGCGCCCGGCGCTCGATCGTCTCCATCTCATCGAGCGTGCCTGGGTCTGCGACGCTCACGTAGTCGACTCGCGCCAAGGGTTCTGCGGCCAGCAGGTCGAGCATGCGCGTCCTGATCGACGCCGCGCTCCGCTCCCCGCTCTCCCACAGGGACTCCGCGAGGTCGAGTGCGCGGCGGAGCACGGGCGCGGCGCGACGCTCGGCCGGCGAGAGGTACGTGTTCCGGCTGCTCATCGCCAGCCCGTCGGCTTCGCGCACGGTCGGGGCGACGACGAGGCCGATGTCGAAGTTGAGGTCCGCGATGAGTCGGTCGATGACGAGCGCCTGCTGGGCGTCCTTCTGGCCGAAGTAGGCGCGTTGCGGCCGCACGAGGCAGAAGAGCTTGGCAACGACCGTCGTCACGCCCCGGAAGTGGGTCGGCCGGGAGGCTCCCTCGAGTCGTTCCGTGATTCCGTCAACGCTGACCCACGTGGCGTACCCCGACGGATAGATCTCCCGGTCGGACGCGGGGGCAAAGACAAGGTCCGCGCCGGCCTTCTCGAGGAGGCCGAGGTCACGGTCGAGGTCGCGTGGGTACGCGGCGAGGTCCTCGCTTGGAGCGAACTGCGCGGGGTTGACGAAGATGCTCACCGCCGTCGATGCGCACTCCTTGTGCGATCGGCGAACGAGCGAGAGGTGGCCGTCGTGAAGGAACCCCATCGTGGGGACGAAGCCGACGGGCTCGGGGAGATCGGCCCGCAGGGTCCGCAACTCGGAGATGGAGCGGGCAAGTTTCATCCGGAGCTCGAGAGAGCGTCATCGATCTCTCGGAGCACCTCCTCCGACACTGAGAAGCCTTGCGCAGGCCCTGGAAAGCTCCGCGCGAGGACGTCGTCGCGGTAGCGGGTCACGGCGTCGCGCGCGGCGTCGGCCAGCTGGGCGTACGGCCGCGTGTGTTTGGGGACGAAGCCGGGAGTCCAGCCCAGGATGTCGCTCACAACTTGGATCTCGGCGTCGCAGTGTGGGCCGGCGCCGATGCCGATGCTCGGGACCGCGAGGCGTTCCGTGATCCGGCGTGCCAACTCGGACGGAACGCACTCGAGGACGATCGAGAAGACCCCGGCGTCCTGGAGGGCGCGCGCGTCCGCGACGAGTTCCTTCGCACGCGCGGCCGTCTTGCCCTGCACCTTGAACCCGCCGAACTGGTGCACGGATTGCGGGGTCAGGCCGATGTGTCCCATCACCGGGACCCCGATCGACGTCAGACGGCCGATCGTGTCGGCGGCGGTCCGCCCTCCCTCAAGCTTGACCGCCTGCGCGCCGCCCTCTTGCATACAGCGACCGGCACTCTCGATCGCCTGACCGGGAGAGCGGTGGTACGTCATGAACGGCATGTCGGCGACGATGAGCGCACGCGGAGCACCGCGGACCACGGCGCGGCTGTGGTGAAGGATGTTGTCGAGGGTCACCGGGATCGTGTTCTCGTATCCGAGCACGACCATCCCCAGGCTGTCGCCGACGAGCAGGAGCGGGATTCCGGCTTCATCGGCGATCCGCGCGGTCACGACGTCGTACGCGGTGAGACAGGCGAACCGCTCTCGTCGCTCCTTGTAGCCCCGGATGTCCGCCGTGGTCACTCGCATGAGTCGCCTCCCTGTCGGTCGAGGCACGCGGCGAGCCGCTCCGCGGTGGCCACGTCGATCCTCCCCTTGGCAAGCGCGATCGGAATCGTTCGGCGCGCGAGTTCCTTGTACACCGTCCTCACGTCGGGCGCAACACGGTCGAGGACGGCAAGATGGCGCTCGATCGTCCCGACGTCCCCGCGAGCGATCGGCCCCGTGAGGGCGGCCGGCAGGCCGACCCGATCGAGGTTCTCGACGGTTCCCCGCACGAGCGGGAGCAGGGCGCGAAGCCCTTCCTCTTTCGAGAGGCCGAGTTCCCGCCACAGCCCCGCCGCGAGGTCGAGGAGGGTCACAAGGTAGTTGGAGGCGATCACGGCGCTCAGGTGATAGACGGCGCGGTCGCCGTGAAGCGCCAGGGGGCGGCCGCCAACGGCGACGGCCATCTCCACGAGCGCGCTCCGGAGTTCGTCGGTCGACGCGTCGATCGTAATCGTGCTGCCGGGGAGATTCCGTCCTGCTTGTTCCTTGGTCGCGAACGACTGGAGCGGATGAAACACCCCGACCGCGGCCCCTTGCGACCGGGGCGCCACGAGCGGCTCCAGCGACGCGGCGCCGTTGCAGTGGACGACCGACTTGCCGCCTTCCCAGCGGATGCCCGCGGCGACGACGGAGATTGCGTCGTCCGGAACCGTCAGGAAGACGACGTCAGCGGCGTCGGCGACGTCCTGCGCCTGGCGCGCCGCCCGGGCTCCGGCGCCACGCGCCGCCGCGTCACGACGAGCGACGTCCCGGCTGAAGACGGCTGCGACTCGGTAGCCCGCGTCGGAGAGCGCCGCCGAGAGGGCGCTTCCCACAACGCCCGCTCCGATGAACCCGAGGCGCAGACGAGTGGGCCGGTTCATCGGTCTCCTAAGGCCTCGCCAGGAGGGCCGCGACGCGGTCGAGGATTCGCTCGGCGACAGCGCGCTTCGCCGTACGCGGGAGCTCCTCGACCCCGTTCTCGTCGACCAGCGCGACTTCGTTCTCGTCGGAGCCGAACGGCGTGTTCCCGTTCCCAACAAGGTTGGCGACGACGAGGTCGAGGCCCTTCGTTCGGAGCTTGGCGCGCGCGTTGTCGATGAGATTCTCGGTCTCGGCGGCAAACCCGACCTTCACCGGAACGGCGCCGATCGACCCGAGGATGTCGTCCGTCCGTTTGAGGTGCAGAACAAGGTTGGCGTCCGTCTTCTTGAGCTTCGTCGCCACTGCGGCGTCCGGGGCGTAGTCGGCGACCGCGGCCGCCATGATCAGGGCGTCGGCGCCCGAAACGGCTCGCCGGACCGCGTCCAGCATCTCGGCCGCCGTGCCCACGGAGACAAGACGCAGACCGCGGGGCGCGCGGAGCGCGCTCGGTCCCGAGACAAGGGTCACTTCGGCGCCCCGGTCCCGCGCGGCCCGAGCGAGCGCGTACCCCATCTTGCCGCTCGACCGGTTCGCGAGAAAACGAATGGGGTCGACGGGTTCGTGAGTCCCCCCGGCCGTGACGACGACGCGCCGCCCCGCGAGGTCACCCTTCCGCCCCAGGAGGCGGAGGGCCTCTTCCAAGACGTCCTCCACGGGGGCGAACCGGCCCATCCCGGTGCCCCCCGACGCCAACCGTCCCACGACCGGCCCCACAAACACGATCCCGCGGGCGCGCAGCCGCGCGACGTTGTCCTGCGTCGCCGGGTGTTCCCACATCGTGGTGTGCATCGCCGGAGCCACGAGGACGGGAGAGCGCGCCGCCAGCAGGGTGCACGTCAAGAGGTCGTCGGCGATGCCGTTCGCCATCTTCGCAAGGACGTTGGCGGTAGCGGGAGCGACGATCACGAGGTCGGCCGCGTCGGCGAGGGAAACGTGCTCGATGGAGAACGGATTCGAGAGCTCGAACATCTCCACGGACACCGGTCGCCCGGTGATGGCGCGGAACGTCGCCGGACCGACGAGGCTCGTCGCGCTCTTTGTCATCACCGTTTGGACGATGATTCCTGCCTGCGTGAGGCGACTAGCGAGGTCGACGGCCTTGTACGCCGCGATCGAGCCGGTGACTCCGAGAACCACGGTGCGTTCCGCCACGATCTCTTCCCTCCGAG
>CAZWQN010000067.1:0-6889 GCA_964635895.1 uncultured Thermotogae bacterium
TCCGCGTCGACGGCGGCGAGGCCGAGCAGGTGGCCATTCTGCCGCACAAGGCGGACGCCCTGCGCTCGCTCGGCGGCGGGCGGTTCCTCTACACGGCGCGAGTGCCTCAGCGCGACGAGCCGAAGCGGGACGACGCCAAGGACTACGAGGTCCTCGAGGAGATCCCGTTCTGGATGAACGGAACCGGGTTCACGAGCCGGCGGCGCAAGCACCTCTTCGTCTTCGACGTTGCAGCGGGGACGTCCGTCGACCTCATCGAGCCCGACCTTGAGGTGGAGTCGTTCGACGTGCGCGGCGGGCAGGTTGTGACCCTGGGGCGCCGATTTCCCGGCGTCGCGCCCACGTACCGCGAGCTGTGGCTCGTGGGTTCGGATGGGACCGGGAAGCGACAGATTCCGCTTGGGGAGATTCGTTGCGACGACGTGCGCTTCCTCGACGACCGAACCCTCGTCCTCACCGGGTCGACCGGCGTTCCGTTCGGTCTCGGGCAGAACCGCGAGATTCACCTTGTCGACGCCGAATCCGGTCAGATCTCGTTGCTTACCCCTGGGTGGGATCGATCCGTCGGCAACTCCGTCGGGGGCGACTGCCGCCACGGGGCGGGCCCGACGGTGCGCGTCGACGGCGACTCGGTCTACGTCTCGGTGACGGACAGAACGCACGGCGCCCTCCTGCGAATCGGCAAGCAGGGGAAGGTTGAGACGGTCGTCTCGTCGCCGGGATCGATCGACTCGTACGACGTCCGCGGCGGCACCGTCCTCGCTGTGGAGCTTCGCCCCGGCCGGCTCCAGGAGCTGTACCTGTACGAGGGGAGGGAAAAGGCAGTGTGCCTGACGTCGCTCAACGAGGACAGCCTCCGCGATCGCGCGATCTCGGAGGCCGTGCCCTTCACCGCCACGTCCCCAGACGGAACCGAGATCGACGCGTGGCTGTTCCCGCCGATCGACTTCGACCTCTCGGGCAAGGTCCCGGTCGTCCTCTCGATCCACGGCGGGCCGCGCACCGCGTCGAGCGATGTCTTCTTTCACGAGATCCAGATACTCGCCGGCAGGGGATACGCGGTTCTCGTCTCGAACCCGCGCGGATCGTCCGGCCGCGGCGACGCGTTCGCCGACATCCGCGGGAAGTACGGGACGATCGACTACGACGACCTGATGGCCGTCGTCGATGAGGCGTTGAGCCGGTTCGCGTACCTCGATCGCGAGCGACTCGGGGCAATGGGAGGATCCTACGGCGGGTTCATGACCAACTGGATCATTGGACACACCGACCGGTTCAGGGCCGCGGTGTCGCAGCGGTCGATCTCGAACTGGATCCAGAAGTTCTGCTCGACCGACATCGGCTACTTCTTCAACCACGACCAGATCGGGGCCACGCCGTGGGATGATGGCGGCGAGAAGCTGTGGTGGCACTCGCCCCTTCGCTACGCGGACCGCGCGAAGACCCCGACCCTGTTCATCCACTCCGAGCAGGATTACCGGTGCACGCTCCCCGAGGGAATCCAGATGTTCACCGCGCTTCGCTACCACGGCGTCGAGACGCGGCTTGTCATGTTCCGCGAGGAGAACCACGAGCTGTCACGGTCCGGGAAGCCCAAGCACCGCATCCGCCGTCTGGAGGAAATCGCCGCCTGGCTCGACCGGCACCTGAAGGCGCCCGCGGCCTAGCGCGGCCCCTTCGCAGAGCACGCAGCCGCGCCTGGCCTTCTGACTCGCGTCGGATGTTCCGGAGGGGACCGCCAGGTCCTCGCCCCGATTTGACGTCTGCAGGCTCCTGCCCTAGGATCAACAGCCCGATGCCGATCGCGGCGGAGCACAGGGGCGGGGAGTCAACGAATGGCCACACTCGATGCGATCATCGCGTTGCGAGGGATCGTCAAACGGTTCCCGGGCGTCGTCGCCAATGACGGGATCGACCTCGAGATTCGGCGCGGGGAGATCCACTGCCTGCTCGGCGAGAACGGCGCGGGGAAGACGACCCTCATGCGGATTCTCTACGGGCTGTATCAGCCTGACGCCGGCGAAATCCTCCTCAACGGCCGGCCTGTCCGCATCGACTCGCCGCGCACCGCGCTGGCGCACCGGATTGGAATGGTGCACCAGCACTTCCGCCTCGTTCCCACGCTGTCGGTCGAGGAGAACGTCATCCTGGGCCTCGATGAGGGATCCGGGCCGCTCTTGAGACTGGGTCGAACGCGCGAGAAGCTGGCACGCCTTGCCGCGGAGTACGGCCTCGCCGTCGACCCGAAAGCGAAGGTCTGGCAGCTGTCGGTCGGCCAGCAGCAGAGAGTCGAGATCCTAAAGGCTCTGTACAGGGAAGCGGAGATCCTGATCATGGACGAGCCGACAAGCGTCCTCACCCCCCAGGAGGTCGACCAGCTCTTCGCCACCCTTCGGCGGCTGGTCGATGCCGGACTGACGATCGTCTTCATCACCCACAAGCTGGACGAGGTGATGCGAGTGAGCGACCGCGTCACGGTGCTCCGCCAGGGCCGCGTCGTCGCCACTCTCCCGACCCGCGAGACGGACAAGGCTTCGCTCGCTCGGCGGATGGTCGGCCGAGACGTCGTCTTCCGCTTGGAGAAGTCACGCCGGGAGCCCGGTCGACCGGTTCTCGAGGTGCGCGATCTCGAAGCGCTCAGCGACCGGGGACTCCCGGCGCTGCGAGGGCTCACGTTCTCGGTCTGCGCGGGGGAGATCGTGGGCATCGCCGGGGTCTCGGGCAACGGCCAGAAGGAGTTGGTCGAGGTTCTCACGGGACTGCGCCGCGCCACGCGCGGAGAGGTCACCCTGACGGGGCGCACGATCACGAATCGCTCGGCCCGCGAGATCACCGCGGCCGGGGTGGCCCACGTCCCGGAGGAGCGCCTTCGCGTCGGCGTTGTGCCCAACCTGAATCTGCGCGAGAACCTGCTCCTCAAGAGCTATCGCCACCCCCCGTACTCGCGTTTCCTCTTCCTGCGGCAGCGCCCCGCGGCGGAGAACGCCCGCCGGGCGATCGAGCTGTACCAGATCGCCACGCCGAGCGAGACAACGTGCGTGAAGCTCCTCTCCGGCGGGAATATCCAGCGCCTTGTGCTGGCCCGCGAGCTGGCGGGCGAGCCCTGCCTAATCGTCGCCGCGCATCCCACCTACGGGCTCGACGTCGGGGCCACCGAGCAGGTGCGACAACTCCTGCTGAAGGAGCGCGACCGGGGAGCCGGGGTCCTTCTGACCTCGGAGGATCTGGAGGAGATCCTGTGCGTCTCGGACCGCGTGCTCGTGATGTTCGCCGGCGAGATCATGGGCACCTTCCGCACGGAGGACGCCGACCTGCAAGAGATCGGGCTTCTGATGGCCGGGTCGCGTCGGGCCGACGTGCGCCATGCCGCTTCGCATCTACAGGAAGGAGGGGCGCGGTGAAGGCTCCTACTCTATTGCGAGTGGAACGAAGACCTACCCCCTCGGGATGGACCGTGTTCCTTGTTTCCGTTCTTGCGATCGCCGCCGCGCTCGCGGTCGCGGCGGGGTTGTTCCAGGTGTACGGAGTCTCTCCCCTCCGCGCCTATCAGCTGATCCTACAGGGCGCGCTCGGCAGCCCTCTCGGCCTCGCCGAGATCGTGCGCCGTGCGATCCCTCTCCTTCTCTGCGGTGTGGGTCTCACCGTCGCCTTCCGAGCGGTCTTCTGGAACATCGGAGCGGAAGGGCAGCTTCTTCTCGGCGCGGTCGCGGCGACGGGGGTCGGTCTCTTCTCAGGGCTGCCCGACGCCCTGCTTCTTCCTGCGATGTTCCTCGCCGGGTTCCTGGCTGGAGCGGCGTGGGGCCTCATTCCCGCCGCTCTCAAGGCGAAGCTTGGCCTGAACGACGTCATCACCACGCTGATGATGAACTACGTTGCCGCCTTCCTCGTGGAATGGCTGATTCACGGGCCCTGGAAGGGGACGCAGATGCGGGGCTTCGCCTACACGGACAAGCTTCCCGACGCGGCTCGGCTGGCCCTCATCCCGGGAACGCGCATCCACTGGCTCACCCTTGTCCTGGGGCTTGCGCTCGCCCTCCTGGCCTACGTCCTCGTCACGCGAACCCGAGTGGGGTTCGAGATCCGCGTCGTCGGGGAGAACCCGCACGCCGCGCGCTTCGCGGGGATGAGCCAGGTGAAGACGACCCTTCTCGTGATGCTCATCTCGGGAGGACTCGCCGGGCTGGCCGGCGTAGGGGAGATCGCGGGGGTTCACGGGATGCTGCGCAGCTCGAGCCAGATCTCCATGGGGTACGGATACACCGCCATCATCGTCGCGTGGCTGGCGCGGCGAAACCCGCTGGCCGTCATCGTGACGGCGCTCTTCTTCGGCGTCATCATGGCGGGGGGAGACGTCATCAAGAGCTCGCTCGGCCTCCCCTCTCAGCTCATCAACGTGTTCAACGGGTTGATCCTGTTCTTCCTCATCGGCAGTGAGATCCTGATGAACTACCGGGTGTCGCTCGCCCGAAGGAGGCGTTGATGGGCTGGCAGGGCTGGATCGTGTCCACGTTGGGCAGCACGCTCGCCTACGGAACGCCGCTCCTCCTAGGAACCCTGGGGGAGATCCTCGCGGAACGCTCCGGAGTCCTGAACCTCGGTGTCGAGGGGATGATGATCATGGGCGCGTACAGCGCCTTCGCCACCGCGTTCGTCACGGGAAACCCGTGGCTCGGGCTCCTCGTGGCGGGGCTTACGGGGGGAGCCTTCGCCCTCGTCCACGCCTTCGCCAGCATCACGCTGAAGGCGAACCAGGTCGTGTCGGGTCTCGCTCTCACGATGCTCGGCCTCGGCTTGTCGGGGGTGCTGGGTCGCGGCTGGGAAGGAAAGCCCCTTCCCGCAACGCTCCAACCCATCATCCTTCCGGGATTGTCCGCCATTCCGGTTCTCGGGCCCGGCCTGTTCGAGGGGCAGAACGCGGTCGTCTACCTGACGGTGCTGCTCGTTCCCGTTCTGTGGCTTCTCCTCTACCGGACACGCGTCGGCATCACCGTCCGTTCCGTGGGGGAAGGCCCGGGCACGGCGGACTCCCTCGGAGTGAGCGTCCGTCGCGTGCGCTACGTGTGCGTGGTGCTCGGAGGAATCCTCGCGGGCGTCGGCGGCGGCTACCTCTCCGTCGCCTATCGGCCCGCGTGGACGGAGGGAATGACGGCCGGGATCGGCTGGATCGTGATCGCCCTCACGATCTTCGCGTTTTGGAACCCGCTCACGGGCCTGCTCGGAGCCTACTTGTTCGCCGCCCTCTATCACCTGTCGTTCCGACTGCAGCCGTGGGTGGCCCCCGAGCTCCTGCGGGCGATGCCGTACTTGTTCGCTATCCTTGTCCTCGTGATCGTGTCGCGCGGAACGCTTCGACGGCGGATGGGCGCTCCCGCGGCGCTTGGCGTGCCGTACACAAGGGGAGAGGATTGACCGAGAGGAGGTGGAGAGAGGAGGCGCTCGAAGCATGCGGCGTAGGATGGTCATGGCACGGGAAAGCAGCAAGGAGGAGAACATGAGACGAAGAGTCGTACTGGCAGCGGTCCTGGCTCTGGCGGTCCTGGGCAGCGTGACCGCTGTTGCGGTCGCCAAGGAGTACGTTCCCGGGACACCGCTCAAGGTCGGGCTCATCTACGTGGGCCCGATTGGCGACTACGGTTGGAGCTTCGCCCACGAGGCGGCTCGGCAGATCTGTGAGCAGACCTTCCCTTGGCTCGAGGCGGTGTACATCGAGAGCGTCCCGGAGGGGGAGGTCGAGACCTACATCGACAGGCTCTTCCAGAACGAGAAGTGCGACGTCGTCCTGACGACGAGCTTCGGCTTCATCGACGGGACGGCGGCGGCGGCTCAACGCTACCCCGACAAGATCCTCGCTCATTGCTCCGGGTTCAAGCGCGCGCCGAACGAGATGACGTACATGGCCGATTTCTATCAGATCTACTACCTGAACGGCCTCATGGCGGGCGCCCTGACGAAGACCGGCAAAGTCGGGTACGTGGGAGCGTTCCCCATTCCTGAGGTCAAACGCCACATCAACGCGTTCGCCCTCGGCGTGCGCGAGGTCAACCCCAAGGCCGAGATCCACGTCCGCTGGATCGAGGCGTGGTTCGACCCCACGGCGGCCAAAGCGGCGGCCGAGGCGCTGATCGCGGAAGGATGCGACGTCTTCGCGTTCACGGAGGACTCGCCCACGGTGGTCCAGGTGGCGGCGGAGCGCGGGCTCCTGAGCTTCGGGCACTACTCGCCGATGTATCAGTTCAGCCCGGAGTACTGCGTTTCGGGACAGCTCGTGCACTGGGAGATCATCTACCTCGACTTCCTGGCCAAGGTGTACGCGGGGGCCTACACCGCGCACAACCTCGCGAACCTCGACTACTGGTGGCTTCTTGCCGAAGGCGCCGTCGAGATGGGAGCACAGCCGGGAATGCTCGTGAACCCAACCTACGAGGCGCCGTTGAAGGTGGTCTCCGTCACCGATCCGGTGCTCGGGGTGATCAACGTCTTCGACCTCGTGATGAAGCGGTTGGCGCAGATGAAGGATCCCTCGATGGTCTTCGACCCGTTCGCGGGGCCGATCTTCGACCGCAACGGAATCCTTAGAGTTCAGCTGGGAACGCGCATGTCCGTGCTCGAGCTGACCACCCTGGAGTGGGCAGTGGCAGGCGTCGTCGGCGCATGGCCGGGCGAACCGTAGACCGAACGAAAGCAGGGCGGCCGTCGTTTGGAGGGCGGCCGCCCTTCGTACGTCCGCGTGCTGGCCACGGAAAGGCTCGAGCACACGGGGCGACATCATCGGCGCCGCGGAGTGGGTTCGGCGCTCGTCAACAGACGGAGCCAGCATCGAGATGGGCAACGGGCGGAAGGCGACGGTAGAGACAACGGTCGCGATCCTCTTGGCAGTCGCCTTCTTCGC
>CAZWQN010000068.1:0-6836 GCA_964635895.1 uncultured Thermotogae bacterium
GCCTAGCCTCCGAGTTCGGAGACCGACGGCCCCCAAAGGATGAACGTCGGGTAGGACACCGGGATGCCGATCCTGAAGTCGATCGACGGCACCAGGGCTCCGCTATAGTTCTTCGGCCAGCCGACGACGAACGGGCTCGACGTCGGGTGGACCATCGCCGCACGCAGGTAGACGAAAGCCGGCGACGAGTCGAGGCTCCCGTTCCCGTCGGTGTCGATCTTGAGGCTGAACCACAGGCTCGACGCGCCGGGAACCGTGAACGTGTAGTCCACGGATCCGTTCTGCAGCGACCCTTCAAACGTCAGGGTGTTCTCGCCCGTCGTCGGCGTCGGTACCAGCCCCATCGGGGCGACTCCACCGCTCGTCGTCTGGTTGACGGTCGAGAACTCGCCATCCGTGCGCAACTCGATGCGGTACGCTCGCGGCGCGGACCACCCCGTCCCGGCGTTCACCGTCACGTGCCACGTGTCGGCGCCCCAAATGAAGAACCCTGGCGTGAAGCCCATCGCGGGCTGCCCCGTGGGTCCCGGTCCGGCCACCGCGACGGTGATCATCTGGGTTACGGAGTTCTGTAGGCCGGTCTGATCGGTGACCGTCAGCCGCACCGGAACCACGCCGGAGCTCGCGTAGCTCACCTGCACGACAGCGCTCGACGCGTCGTTCGTTCCATCGCCGTTAAGATCCCACTGGTACGAGACAATCTGCCCGTCCGGGTCGAACGACGAGCTGGCATTGAAGGTGATCGGCTGGCCGGGGACTGGCGAGGCCGGCGAGTACGTGAACGCCGCCACCGGCGGCTGGGCCGGCGTGCCGACCTGGACGTTCCGGGTCGTGGAGTTCGTGGCCCCGTCATCGTCGGTGACGGTGAGCGTCACCGGGAATGTGCCCGCTGTGGCGAACTGGTGGTACACGTAGGGGCCGGTCGCGGGTGCGGATCCGTCCGCGAACGCCCAGGCGAACGACACGACCGAGCCGTCGGAGTCGCTCGACGCCGAGGCGTCAAACTGCACCCACTCCGCAACCAGGGGCTGCGCGGGCGAGAACGCGAATGCGGCGACCGGCGGGTTGTTCACCGAGCCGACCTGGACAGAGTGCGTCTCCACGTCCTGCGCGCCATCGTCGTCGGTCACGGTGAGGGTCACCGTGCGGACCCCCGCAGCGTTAAAGCGATGCCACACCGTGGCGCCGCTGTCCGTGGTGCCGTCGCCGAACGCCCACGCGTACGACACGATCGTTCCATCCACGTCGTACGATGCCGTCGCGTTGAACTGGACCCACCCTCCGACGCTCGTGACCGTCGGGTCGGCGGTGAACAGCGCCACGGGCTGCTGGTTCGTCGGCCCGATCTGGAGGAGTTCGCTGACCGGCGAGACCGCACCCAGGTTGTCGGTGACGGTCAAGGTCACCGTGTAGGCGCCTCCGGCCGCGTACCGATGCCACACCGTCGGTCCGGTTCCCGTCGACCCGTCGCCGAACGCCCAGCCGTAGGACGCGATGGTCCCGTCCGGATCGAACGACGCGGATGCATCGAACTGCACCCACTCATTGACGTTGGGCGCTGCGGGAGCGAACACGAACGCCGGGATGGGGCTCTGGTTCGGCGGCGTCAGCGCCACGAGCGTCGCGTTGATCGTCCGCGTGCCGCTGCCGATCAGGAAGACGCCCCTGCGCCACGTCTGATACCCCGCCTTGGAGATCTCGATTTCGTGGTACCCCTGGCTGACGTAGACGGTGCGGGGCGTGTAGCCCGCGTACGCGCTGTCAAGCGTAATCGTAGCTCCCGCGGGAACAGAGCGCAGATCGAGGACCGCGTAGCTCGGCACGGATCCGGAGACAATCTCGAAGTCGGTGAAGTCCCAGCTCCGCTCGCTCACGGGGAGGATGCCGAGGATCTGGACTTCAACCTGGGCCTGGAACGACTCGGGGTCCGGCGTGAAGTAGGCGAACGGGTCGACCGGCGAGGTGGTTGCCAGGATCTGCAAGTACTCGGTGCCGAGAGGCGGGACCACCTTCCACGTTCCGGGGACGACGTACTCGCCCGGCGTCACGTAGTTCGCCGAGCCTCCCGGGAACGAGTTCGGGAAGATCTGGTTCGCCTGGCCGTCCGGAGTGATGTCCCAGATGTAGACGTAGGCCGCCTTGTTGACGCTGTAGTGAATGGTGATCGACTCGCCGACCGCGTACGCGCCGCGATCGACCCAGATCCGAACCTCGAGTTCCGTCGACTCCGGAGGAGTCGGAATGATTCCCTTCGGAGCCACGCCCTGAGCCCATCCCACCGCTCCGAAAAGCGCGATGAGAAGGACGAGCGCCGCAGCGGCTCGACCCGTTCCCTTCTTCATGTCTCCTCCTTGGAGGCGATTCCTTCCCGCTTCGATTCTCTCGGACTCAATTCAACGCGGCCAGGACGACCCGTGTCAAATCCTCGGGTCCCACGCGGCCGAGGACGAGATCGACGTCCGCGGGGACGAGCACGGAGCCCCGGAGATTCGTCAGCCGCGCGCTGGCGTTCTGGTAGATCGACTGCCCGTCGTGCGGACTCCCTCCGCTCTCCAGGTAATCCCCGACGGCATCGCCAAGCTGACTCAGCAGGGCATCGAAACGCCCCGCCGGGAGAGCCGACGCCCCCGCGCTGGTCGTCGTGCCGGCGGAAACGCGGAAGATCGACTTGCCGAACAAGAGGTAGCGAACCTCGACCAGAATCCTGAGGCGCTGCTGGAGTAGCTGATAGAGCGGGCCAAGCGACACCCCTCGCGCCAGACCTTCGAACGCCTTGTTGAGCAGCCCGTCGACGGGGATGTCGTCTTCAAGGGCCGCGACGATGGTGAGAACCACGGCCTCCTTGTCGGGGGCCGCGGCCGACGTCGCGAGCAAGCGTTCGAACAGGCGCTGCACGTCGGTCGCCGGGAACCCCTCCTGTCGGAGCGCCCGATCCAGCGCCGTCAGGGCCCTCGCGCTGGCTGTGACGGGGATGGCGGACAGCACGCGTTCGAAGTCGGCGAGTCCGATCTCTGCCCGCCCGGCGATCCCGGCAGAGGCGAGGATCACGCCCAGGACTCCAAGAATACCGAGGAGCCACCGAGTCATACGCCGTCTCCTCCTCCACCAACGTAACGCACCGAGCTGTACTCGCCGAAGCTGCGGACGTACTCGTCGGCCAGCGGGTCCTGGCCCCACCAGCGCCCGTCGATCACGAACGCGTACTCGTAGCGTCCGGGCGGGACGGTGACCCTCGCCGTCCAGATGCCGTCGCCGTCCTCGTCGGACAGCGGAGTCGGCTCCCAATCGTTGAAGCTGCCGACGACCGACACGTCCTCCGCGTGCAGCGCCGGAAGAACGAACAGCAACTCGTTCTCCGCCGTGGCACGCAGCATCGCCTCGCGGGACTCGGCCTTCGGGCGACTTCCGACGAGGGGAAGATCTTTCCCCACGATCGCCCCGACGATCAGGAAGGCGGCCGCCGTGGCCGCGACGACGGCCACCTGTCCGAGACGGGCGGCCCGCGTGGGCGCGGCAAGCTGCTTCAGACCGTCAATCCATCCCCGCCGCGGAGCGCGATCTGCGAGTTCCTCGGCGATTCGCTCTTCCAGGCCGCCGAGGCTCCCCGCCAACGACGAAACCTCCTGCCGAAGCGCGTCTCGCAGCAACGCTTCCAGAGGATCGGTGTTCATGATGGATCACGCTCCTCCCCGAGATGCTCTTTCAACATAGCCTTCCCTCGATGAATGCGCGTCTTGACCGTCCCTTCCGGGATGCCAAGGATGTCGCCGATCTCCCGATACGCGAGGTCGTTGTAGAACCGCAGCACGAGCGGAGCCCGATACGCGTAGGGCAGACGCTCGAGCGCCTCGCGAACGTGCACATGCCGCTCCTCCCGCGCGACCTCTCGCGCCGGGTCCGTGCCCCCTCCCGAGTCGGTCTCGACCTCGAACACGGGGTGGGTTCTCCGGTAGCGAAGCCGGTTGCGGCACAGGTTCGCGGCAATCGTGAAGACCCACGTCGAGAACCGCTTGTCGAGCCGATACCGGCGCAGGTTCACGTACGCTCGGATGAACGCGTCGTGCGTGATGTCCTCGGCGTCGGCGCGGTTCCGGAGAAACCCGAGGCAGAGACCGAACACGGCATCCTTGTACCGAGTCACGATCTCTCCCCATGCCGCGGTCTCTCCCTGCAGCGAAGCGCGCAACAACGTCACCTCGTCCTGCATCCGGTACACGGATCCGTCTGCCTCCTCGGTGCCCAATATACACGCTGCATCTCGGTTCGTTCCCCCCTGACATCCATCACCTCCTCTTGGGACGAACCCCCCAGCCCTCGCGTCCTCGCGTCCACGGATCGCAAGCGAACGCAGATGTAGACTTCGTCGTAAGTGTCACGCTGGGCATAAAGAGACAGGGGATAGGACAGCTCCTGAGGAGGTCGACACGATGTTCGGAAACGACAGCGCAGCCCGGCGCACTCGAAAGAGAGTTGCGACGGCGGTTGGTCTTCTTGCGATGGTGGCGATCGGACTCACCGCGTGCCGCGGGTTCTTCGGGCAGGGGCCGCTCGCCTTCCTCGTGATCGAGGCAGGGGGCGACACGGAGGTCCCCGTGACGGTGACGTTCGACATGAGCGAGTCGAGCGACGCCGACGGAACCATCGTCAGCTACGAACTCGATGTGGGGGACGGGACGGTCTACGAAGGCACGGACATCACCGTAGCGATTCTGCACCCGTACTTGGAAGCGGGAACGTACACCGTGGTCCTGACCCTCGTCGACAACGACGGACGGATCGGCATGGATCTAGAGATGGTGACGATCGGACCGGCGATGATCACGTTTGCGTCGAACCGGTCCGGCCAGTACGACATCTATCGAATGCAGGCCGACGGGACCGGCGAGGGCGCCGTAAACGTGACCAGCAATGATGACGAGCTCTTCCCGGACCTCGTCCGCACCACGCGCAGCGAGATCGCGTACGCGGCCGAGGATGGCCAAAGCTGGAACATCTGGACGATGGACATCACCGGCGGGAGCCTCTCCCCGCTGACCAGCCAGACCCCGTCGAACCAGATCCAGCCCTCGTGGACTCACGACGGAAGCCAGATCGTGTACGCGTCGAACGCCGCGCAGACCCCGTCCGTGACGACGTGGGAACTCTACCGGATGGAGTCCGACGGCACGGACGTCGAGCAGATCACCACGCAGTCGCCGAGTTGGGCGATCGCACCGGCCTGCTCTCCGGTGAACGACGACGTCGTCTTTGTGTCCGACGACACCACGACCGGAGACAGCTCGGTGTGGATCCTCTACGATGACGGAACGGCAGAAGAGATCTACCATCCTGGTGCTGGCGAGCGGGCGGGCGACGCGTCGCCGGCCCTAGCAACCTTTGCGGCGGTCGGCGTCGTCGCTCCCTTCCTCCCGACCGACGCCGGCATCTCCAGGCCGTCGTGGTCCCCGGATGGCTCGCTCATCGTGGTCTCGGTATCCGACACCGGGCAGACCGACCTCTGGGTGATCGACCCGTACGGGGCGGACGAGTGGCCGCTCGAGGACTACATCGACGAGACGTACGGGGTGACGGCGACCGACATCAACACTGCTACCGACAACGAATTCAGCCCGTACTGGCTGGAGGACGGAACCGGCATCGCCTTCGTCAGCGACCGAGACGGCGACTATCAGATCTACCGAGTCACCTTCGCGACCGCCGACGTCGAGGCGCTGACCGAGACAAGCGACAACATCCTGCCGGCGGCGACGAAGCCCTAGCCCACACGACCGGCCCACGACCTCCTGGGGCACGAGGGGAGTGAGATGCGAATCTCACTCCCCTTCACTTTTGGTCACACGGGCGTCGCCGCCGGACGAGAAGGGCCGTCCCGGCCGCGGCCCCCAGCACAGCGAGCACGAGAGCGTCGCCGACCCGCACGTACACCGTGAGGTCGCTCCGACGGTAGACGTTGCCGACCAGGATCCCCTCCTCGGTCGTCGTGCGCACGATCCGCCCGTCCGGGGCGACGATTCCGGAGATCCCCCCGTTCGCGGCCTGCACGAACCAGCGACGATTCTCCACCGCGCGGAAGACGCCGAACGCGAAGTGGGTCAGGAGTTCCGAGCTGCGCGTGAACCACGCGTCGTTCGTCATCGTGATCAGGAGGTTTGCTCCGCGCTGCACGAGGCGCCGCGAGCCCGCGGCGAACGTGGACTCGAAGCAGATCGGCGTCCCGATGCCGTCCAGCGTTCGGACCTCGGTCCCGGGCGTCAGATCCGCGGGCAGGAAGGAGTCCGCCAGCGGCCCGAGCCCGAGCGCCTCCCACAGGCGACGTCCCGGGATGTACTCGCCGAACGGCACCGGCCGGAGCATGTCGTAGACGGCGACGACAGACCCCGTCGAATCCACGAGCACCGTGCTGTTGTAGATCCGCCGGTCTCGGAAGTTGCCCGTCCCGAACAGGAGAGAGGTCTCGCCCCGTCGAGCGAGATCGGCGAGCCGGTCGAGGACCTCGGGTTCCTGCAGGATGTACGACGGAAGGAACGACTCCGGCAGGACGACGAGATCCGGGTCGCCGGCGATCGCCTCGTCGCCAAGAAGCAGGTAGCGATCCGTCAGCGCCGGCAGATTGCGCCAGTTGAGCTTCGCCTCCTGCCTCACGGTTGAGGCCACAACGGCAATCCGCTCGGCGGGGGAGGTGTCCGGAACGATCGGGGCGAGAGCGGGCACGACCAGCGCGGCCAGCCCCGCGACGGCGACGAGGGTGAACCGCGCTCGGCGCTCGCGCACGAGGTAGTAGACGCCGACGTTCGAGGCGACGATGCACGCGGTGATCGCCAGCGGGCCGGCGTACG
>CAZWQN010000069.1:0-6613 GCA_964635895.1 uncultured Thermotogae bacterium
AGGTCGGTGTTGTCGCCGATGATCTTGATCGCGCTCTTGTTCGCGCCGACGGTCCCGTCGGAACCGAGTCCCCAGAACTTGCACTGGATGGTTCCCTTCGGTGCGACGTCGAGCTCATCCTCGACGGGAAGCGACGTGTGGGTGACATCATCCTCGATCCCGACGGTGAACCCGTTCTTCGGCTGCGCTGCCGCGAGGTTGTCGAACACCGCCTTGGCCATCGCGGGCGTGAAGTCCTTGGAGCCGAGCCCGTAACGTCCTCCGACGACGAGGGTCTTGACTCCCCGTTGCTGGAAGGAGGCGCAGATGTCGAGGTACAGCGGCTCGCCCTGGCTCCCCGGCTCCTTGGTCCGGTCGAGGACGGCGATCCGCTTCACGCTCTTTGGCAACGCGGTGAGGAAGTGGTCGCTCGACCACGGGCGGTACAGACGCACCTTGACGAGGCCGGTCTTCGCGCCGTGGGCATTCAGGTAGTTGACCGTCTCCTCGATGACGTCGCACGACGAGCCCATGGCTACAATGACGTGCTCTGCGTCGGGGGCGCCGACGTAGTCGAACAGCCCGTACGTCCTCCCGGTGAGATCACTGACTTGGCGCATCACCTCGTGGATAACGCCGGGGGCCGCGATGTAGTACGGGTTCGCGGCCTCGCGCCCCTGGAAGTAGATGTCGGGGCTCTGCGACGTGCCGCGCAGGTGGGGGTGTTCGGGGCTCATCGCCCGGCGCCGGAACGCGTCGATCTCGGCCCACGGCGTGACCTTGGCCATCGTCTCGTACGGCACGGCGTCGACCTTCTGGACTTCGTGCGAGGTGCGGAACCCGTCGAAGAAGTGGACGAATGGGACCTTGCTCTTGAGCGACGCGACGTGGGCGACGATGGCCAGGTCGATGACCTCCTGAACGGAGGCCGAGGCGAGGAGTGCGAAGCCGGTCTGACGCACGGCCATGACGTCCGAGTGGTCTCCGTAGATGGACAGCGCGTGGCCGGCGAGGGCGCGCGCCGAGACGTGGAACACCGTGGGTAGGAGTTCGCCGGCGATCTTGTACATGTTTGGGATCATCAGCAGGAGTCCCTGCGAGGCGGTGAACGTCGTCGTCAGAGCGCCGGCGACGAGCGATCCGTGGACCGCCCCTGCGGCGCCCGCCTCGGACTGCATCTCGGTAACCTGCAAGGCCTGCCCGAACAGGTTCTTCCGCCCGTGGGCCGCCCAGGCGTCGGCGATCTCGCCCATGTTCGAGCTGGGGGTGATGGGATAGATCGCCGCGACGTCGCTGAATGCATAGGCAACGTGGGTCGCCGCGGTGTTCCCGTCGATCGACATCATCTGGCGCGTGCTCTGTGGCATGGCGCGTCCTCCTCATCGCGAAGCCGTCCGCCGTTCGGAACGAAGCAGCGACGAACGACGTTAGGAATCCGCGCGGATTGTATCGGTGGGCTCGGCTCTTCACAATCGCTTGCAGGGGCGCGGATTTCGGGTCGACGGCCGGCGCTGGGTCGCCGACGGGGACATGCGTCCCCCGCAGGTTTGGGACACGAAGGCCGGCACAACGCGTGTTGCATCGGTCTACGACCGTGGGTTGGCAGGCATAACCAGGTGTACGCTGTTCGGCGAGTGCGGACCAAGGAGGTCACACCACGATGAAACGTTGGGTAGTCGTCGGCCTGATCGTCGCTCTCTTTCTGACCGTGGCGGTGGGCGTGTTCGCCGATCCGATTCATGTGGGCGGCGGACCGAAGTCACTCAGCTCGCCGATCCACGTCGGGGGCGGGCCCAAGATGTTGAGTTCGCCGATCCACGTCGGAGGCGGCCCCACCATCGAGTAAGTGCTGCGCCCGGGCGACATGCCCGCGGCGCAGGAATGGGGATGGAGACGCGGTGAGCCACGGTGCTCACCGCGTCTGCTTGGTGGGACCGGCGCGGGCCGGACGTGGATCGAGGCGGTCGGAATCACGTAAAGTAGCGCGGGCTCGGGGGAGTCTTCCGGCTCCGTGACGGCCACATCGAGAGTCCGATGGGATCCGGGACGTGGAGCGAGGACCATGCCCGAGGGCGCGGGGAGCGGGGATGAAGGAGGGGGACTCCGTGATCGACGGGCTGACGCTGGGAAGATCCGAAGGCGACCGGCCGAAAACGGAGAAGAAGTCGACGACGCTCGAGCTGTTGGTTCAGCAGGGAGCGGTCGAGGTGACGCGCCATCGCATCGTCGCGGGGAAGCACTTCTTCCTCGACGAGGCGAAGGAGTGGTCCGGGTTCGAGTTCATCTACGTCCTCGGCGGATCGCTGTCCCTGACCGGTGAGGGCAAGGGGAGCACGCTGCGCAGCGGCGACTACCTCTACCACCGCGGGCTTCCGGAGCGCGCGTACTTCCGCGTGGACGAGGACGTGGATCTCCTCATGGTGTCCTCTCCGCCGAGCTACCACCTGATCAAGGACGAGATCCAAGAGATGATGGCCCTTGCTCGATCCGTCGAAGAGAAGGACGAGGAGACCGAGGGTCACTGCCATCGTCTGGAGCGGCTCGCCATCCGCACGGGCGAGCGCATGGGGCTGTCCGCGCAGCGGCTGATCGACTTGTCGTACGGCGCTTACTTGCACGACATCGGCAAAGTGCGCGTTCCGGACGGGATCCTGAACAAGGCGGGCCCGCTTTCCGACGAGGAGTGGGTGGAGATGCGACGCCATCCGGAGCACGGAGCGGACATGCTGCGGGAGAAGGCGTTCCTCAAGGAAGCCTCGCGCATCGTCCTGGCCCACCACGAGAACTACGATGGATCCGGATACCCGAACGGGGTGCGCGGAGAAGAGATCCCCATCGAGGCGCGGATCGTCGCGGTGGTTGACGCCTACGACGCGATCACGTCCGAGCGTCCGTATCAGGAAGCCCTCGCGAAGCAGACCGCAGTTCTCGAACTGAAGTTGAACGCCGGCACGCAGTTTGATCCCCGCGTTGTCCGTGCTTTCCTATCGGTCATCGGGGAGGACGACCTTGCGTAGGGGACTCGGGCGCTGGCGCCACCTGGTCCTGCTTCTCCCCCTCGGCGTAGCGTTTGGGACCGTCGTCGGGGTGCTCTTCCACGACGTTCTCTTCGGTCTCGGCGTGGGCGCCGGGTTCGGCGCCGTCTTCGGCCTTCTGTTCGCCTGGCGCGCCCCGCACGCCTAGCAGAAGAAGGAGGCCCGCCGCGCTGCGCGCGCGACGGGCCGTCGGTTCAAGATCTCTAGAGACCTCTACATCTTCGGGAACTTCGCTGCGAGCGTCCGCTCGAGGTTCGGGAGTCCGATCTCCTGAAGCTCGTAGCGCACCCGCGTCGCCGGAACCTTGAACTTCAGGAGCCGGCCGAGGTCGATCGGGGTGCCGATGACGACAGCGTCGCACTCCACGCGGTCGACGGTCTTCTGCAGGTCGCGGATCTGCTTCTCGCCGTACCCCATCGCGGGGAGCAGGTGCCCGATCTTCGGGTACTTGCGGTACGTCGCGGCGATCGAGTCGACGGTGAACGGACGCGGGTCGATGATCTCCGCGGCCCCGAAGCGCCGCGCCGCGAGGACGCCGGCCCCATACTCCATGCCCCCGTGCGTGAGCGTCGGCCCGTCCTCGATGACGAGGACGCGCTTGTCACGGATGACGACCGGGTTGTCGACCTGGATCGGCGAGGCGGCCTCGATGACGATCGCGTGCGGATTCAGCATCGTCACGTTGTCGCGGAGGAACTGGATGTCGTCGAGGGCCGCGGTGTCCACCTTGTTGATGACGACGACGTCGGCCATGCGGACGTTGACCGCGCTTGGATAGTAGAGCAGCTCGTGGCCGGCGCGGTGCGGGTCGACGACGACGATCGATAGGTCGGGCTTGTAGAAGGAGAAGTCGTTGTTGCCGCCGTCCCAGATGACGACGTCGGCCTCCTTCTCCGCGGCGCGGAGGATCTTCTCGTAGTCGACGCCCGCGTAGACGATCGTCCCGTTCTCGATGTGGGGCTCGTACTCCTCGCGCTCCTCGATCGTGCACTCGTGCTTGTCCAGATCGGCGTACGTCTCGAACCGCTGGACCTCCTGCTTCACGAGATCGCCGTACGGCATCGGATGGCGGATCACGGCGAGCTTCTTGCCTTTGGCCTTGAGAATGTCGCACACCCGACGAGTCGTCTGGCTCTTCCCCGACCCCGTGCGCACGGCGGTGATCGAGATCAGCGGCTTCTTCGGGAGGACCATCGTCGACTTGGGGCCAAGGAGCATGAAGTCCGCCCCCGCCGCATTGACCAGCGCGGAACGCTCCATGACGTACTGGTTCGACACATCGCTGTAGCTGAACACGACGATGTCGATCTTGTGCTCCGCGATGAGCTTCGCGAGCTCATCCTCGGAGCGGATCGGGATGCCGGCCGGGTAGAAGCGTCCCGCCAGTTCCTTCGGGTACGTTCGCCCCTCGATGTCCGGAATCTGCGTCGCGGTGAACGCCACAACCTCATAGTCCGCGTTGTCCCGGAAGTAGACGTTGAAGTTGTGGAAGTCGCGCCCCGCAGCTCCCATGATGATGACGCGTCGTTTCATGACTTGGCCTCCCCTTGCCGGATCCTCGACGAACCCGCGAAGGACGGGATTATACCGAGCGCGACGAAACCGCTTCAAGGGTAGTTGTGAAGCGGGGAAGAGCGCTCTATGATTCTTCGGGACCATGTCTCTCGCCAACGGCATCACGCTCACGCGCGGGCTCGCGATCGTTCCGGTCGTCTTCCTTCTCGTCTCGGGCCACCGGACCGCGGCGTGGTGGCTGTTCCTGTTCGCTTGCTCGACGGACCTGATCGACGGCCTCGTCGCGCGGAAGCGGAACGAGGTCACGCGGCTCGGCCAGGTTCTCGATCCCTTGGTCGACAAGGCGATGTATCTCTCCGTCTTGTTCACGCTTTACTCGCTCGGGGAGCTGCCGACGCTTGGGGTCGTCCTGTTCTGCGTTCCGCAGGTCGGGATCGGAGTCGGCGCCCTGGTCCTCCGCATGCGCGGGAACATCGTGCAAGCGGCGCGGCTCCTCGGGAAGATCGCGTCGGCGACCGCCTTCGTCGCTATTGCCTTCGTGATGATCGGATGGCCCGGCGGCCTGGAGCTCTTCTACGCTGCGACGGCCGTCACCTACGCCGCCGGCGTCGACTACTACGTCGCCGCGAGGTCGCTCAAGCGCAGCGCCGCGTAGTCGTACACGGGGAACTCGGGCGGGGGAGGTGCCTCGAACGTCATCGCCTCTCCCGACATCGGGTGAGCGATCGTCAGCCTCCACGCATGGAGGGCAAGCCGCGAGGCCGAGGGCCCACCGTAGATCTCGTCGCCCAGGACGGGGTGGCCGATGTAGCGGAAGTGCACGCGAACCTGGTGCGTGCGGCCGGTGAGCGGGCGCACGAGGAGGAACGTGCGGCCCCGTTCGCGAGCGATGACGCGAAAGACGGTCTGGGCCGCTCGTCCGCCTGCCTGGATGCCCATGCGACGCGGAGCCGCGGGATCCCGGCCGATCGGGGCATCGATCCGGCCCTCCTCTTCGTCGAGGACCCCGTCGACCTGCGCCAAGTAGAGCTTCATGACCGTCCGCGCCGCGAACTGCTGCCTCAGGGACGCAAGAGCCTCGGGCGTCTTCGCGACGACGAGGACGCCGCTCGTCTCCTTGTCGAGACGGTGGACGATGCCCGGTCGGACGGGGTCGTCCGACGCAGGGAGGTCGCGGCCGGCGAGGAGGGCCTCAACGAGCGTCGTCTCCTTCGTCCCAGACCCAGGGTGCACGACGAGGCCCACCGGCTTGTTCACGGCGAGGACAGCGGCGTCTTCGTAGAGGATCGGGATCCCGAGATCTCGCGGCGTGAGGGTCTCCTCGGGGGCGACGTGCCACAGAATGCGTTCGCCGGCCCGCATTCGGCGGGACGGCTGAGTGACCGGAACGGAGTCGACGAGCACGCGCCCGGCGCGGACCTGCCTCTGGATCTCGCTCCGAGCAAGCCCGCCGCCGGCGGCGACGAGGACTCGGTCCAGTCGCTCGCCTTCTTCATCGGCCAGGACGATCCGGATGATGTCTTCCATTGGGTTGGGGACTCGTTTGTTCGCTCACGTGGACTCCCGTATAATGCGTAGAGCGCGTCCAATGGGGACGGACTGCAGGTCGCCACTTGTGCGACCGCGTTGTTTGTTAGGGAGAAGAGTAAGAGGCCGGGGTCGGGAAGTCCACTGCGCGGGGTCGCGCGGCGGCGCGGAGCGGCACGACAGGATGGGCTGACGATGAACATCGAGTTCATTGAGGCGCTGGAAGAGATGGCCAAGGAGAAGGGGATCCCGCGTGAGGATCTCTACGCGGCCATTCGCAAGGGCCTCGCCGCCGCCTACCAGGAGGAACACGACCTCGAAGAGGACGTGGAGGTCGACATCGACCAGCACTCCGGGGACATCCTGATCAAGGGCGAGCGGATCGACCTCGCAAGCTTCGGGCGAATCGCCACCAAGAAGGCTGAGGAGACGATCCGACAGGAGATCGTGCAGCGCCGTCGGGAGATCGTCTACAACCTCTACGTGACGCGCGTCGGCGAGATCATCAGCGGGTCGATCCATCGGTTCGAAGGAAAGAGCGTCTGGGTCAACCTCGG
>CAZWQN010000070.1:0-2074 GCA_964635895.1 uncultured Thermotogae bacterium
TCCGCCTTGTGCGGCAGAATGGCCACCTGCTCGGCCTCGCCGCCGTCGACGCGGATGCGGAAGAGCCCGATCTTGTCCTCGACCTCCACCCGCTTCGAGAGGAAGTAGAGGGTCGCACCATCGGCATCCCACGCGAACTCGCCGTCCTTGCCGCTTCCCGTGAGCCTCCGCACGCCACGGCCGGGAAGCTCGACCAGGTACAGGGCCGACGAGTACTCGTTCTTCTCGAGGTTCGCCTGCTTGACGAGGAACGCGGCCCGGTCGCCGGTGGGGGAGAACTCGACGGACGATAGGAACCGGTAGGTGGTGATGTCCTGGATTTCGACGGGTTTCATCGCGCCTCCTACTCACTTGCGTGGCGCGGAGTCTACCCGCGAACGCCCGGGGTCATCCAGAGAGCGGGTTTCCCCTGGGCGACGCCGTGGGTCTACGCACGAACCGTCCTTCCGACGGGGGCGACGTAGAGCGCGATCTCGTCCTTGCCGTCGGCGCCGAGGAAGCGGTCGAGCAGATCTTGATCGTAGGCGACGATCGCGCAGGTGCCAGCGCCGATCGACTCGCAGGCGAGGTACAGGTTCTGACAGATGTGGCCGCAGCTCAGGAGGATGTCCTTGAGCGAGTCGGGCCCATAGCGCCACTCCGTGCGGTAGGGGATCGCCGTCCAGACGAACGTGACGGCCGCGGAGTCGACGAATCCTTGCTCGTAGCAGGCCTCGGCCAGGCTCACGTTCGGGTCCGCGCCGGGGGAGGTGACGCCGACGAGCGCGTGCTCGAGCGCGCAGTAGCGGTACAGGCCCGGCGTCAGCGACTCCACCCTGCGTACCCGGAGGTACGTTTCGAAAGGGTGGCGGCAGCCGCCGGACGGCACGGTGCGCATCGCCCACTTCTTCTCAGGGTGCACCTTGCGCACACCCTGCGTCGCCCACAGGAGGAACGACAGCTCCTCGAGGGAGAGGGCCGCGTCGGCGAACTCGCGGCGGCTCTCGCGGGCGCGAATCGCGTCCGCCAGCGGCATCCGGCCGAGCGCGATCCGGCCGACGGGAACGAGGGGGATGAGCTTGGCGCCGGGCTCGATGGGCTTCTCGAGCGGCGGCGGGGTGACGCCCTTCTGCTGGTCGCTCTCGTGTGCCGCGAGCGCCTCGCGGGACGGGTTCCTCAGGTGCTTACGATTCGGGTCCATTCGTTCTCCTTTGGGTTCTCTCGGCTGTAGGTGCGCCATCGCGTCGCCATTGTTCACTCGCGCCTCGCGATCCGTGGAGCTTGGTTGCGGGCTCCGCGGCGGGTAGGCTGTTTCCGTGAGACCGACCACGGTGGTTGTCCACGACCGGATGCAGCGCGGCTACCGCTATATGCTCACCGCGCGCGAAGGGCGCGACTTCGCGGCGGAGTTCCGGCCGGAGCTGACGCCGAAGGAGATGCTGGAGCTTGGCGTGTTCGGCGGCAAGTATATGACCGACTGCCGGGCCGAGTTCCCCGCCGAGTGGTTCGCGCGCGCCAAGCTCTGCTCGGCTCGCCACGACCCGTCTCTCAACTTCTTCGGCGTGAACGCCTCACAGCCGCTCTCCGTCTGGCGCGAGAAGGGTTGGATCCACGACGACGACCCGCGCGGCTGGTTCCAGTGGTACTGCCGCTACTACCGTGGACGACGCGGGGAGGACGACGAGCGCCAGATCAAGCGCTGGAAGGCGATGGCGCGCCACGTCGCGCAGCTTCGCGGCGGGTGCATGCCCGGCGACCTCGGCTGCCGGCCGCGGCAGCGGCAGGCGCTCCTCCACTGGGCGTACGACAGCCGCGAGATCTAGCGAGCTGCAGTCCGGCGCTTCGCCGGGATTCCCAAGGCGCGGCGCAGCGTACGGTTCGACGCGAGCGAGCCGCCGAGACGAACCTCCGTCGCGCCGAGGTAGGCGGCGAACTCCGCGAGAGCGACCCGAAGCGCCTCCGCCATCGCGTCGTCGGGGCGGACGCCCGACTCCCACCACCACCCGTCGATGGAAAGGACGCGCTCGTTCTTGTCGAACTTCGGCTCGGCGCGGGCGACGAACCGCTCGCCGTAGAGCACGGGAAGAACGTAGTA
>CAZWQN010000070.1:2174-6537 GCA_964635895.1 uncultured Thermotogae bacterium
AGGCCGAGGCTGCCGACCCGCCTCAGGACGTGCCAGTCTTCGTACGATGTGTCGTCCGGATGCGGGTCCGGGGCTCCTAAGATCTCAGCCGGGAAGACCCGTTCGGCGAGATCGAAGTAGCGAACGCTGCGCTCGCGGTGGTGCGGAAGCACGACTCCCATGGAGCAGAGAATCTCGAGCGACGCGTGAACGACGCGGGTCGGGCGGCCCCACCACCAGTCGACCTTCCCCGCGTGGTCGATGTCGCGCGACGAGAGCGGCCCCCGCCGGCGGATCTCGTCGAGGATGAGGGGCGCTACCTTCATCTCCGGCGTCTCCGGATCCCCGTGCTGCTTGCCCATCAAGGCGCGGTGCCGCGCGAACGACGGCCACGCGTCGCGCAGGACGAGGGCCGACATCTTGTCCCAGCCGACGTAGACCTTGTGCTCGGCGTGCATGAGCCGGTCGAGCAGGGAGGGTCGATACCGTGCGATGCGAGACTGCAGAACCAGATCTGGATTGCGTCCGACGATGTCGATCGGGTCGTACTGAATGCAGCCGAGATGCTCGAACAGCTCAAGGATTCCGGCTTTCCCGGCAAGTCGCCGCGGCGGGAGAAGCCGCTGGTGCGACAGGAGAAATCGTCGTGCGTGCATCGGCTCGAGGACCATTGACGGCGCGGGAAGCGAAGTCCTGGGCATGGCGGGCGAACGGTTCTCCTTGTCGGCGAAGAGGGTACGGGGCGCGCGACGAGACGTCCACGCGGCGCAGAACCGTCGCAGACCCAGGCGGCGACCTCCGATCTAGTACCCGAGGCTCTTGTAGTGCTCCTCGAGGTAGGCCGTGATCTTCGCCGGGTCGAGGCCCGTTCGCGCGACGACCTCCCGGAGCGGCAGCGGCTCGCCGAACTCGACCCGTACCGGGTGACGGAAGCGGAAGTGGCCCAAGGCCCTGAGGAGCGGGTTCCGTGACAGAAGCTGGAAGATCCCGGGGATCGAGGCGTTCCAGATCCGCCAGGGCACGAGATAGCACGGGCGCGCACCGGGCTCCGCCGCGAGCCGCGCGACGAGGCTTCCAAGCCCGGGACGCCACGCCTCGCCCGGCGTTCTCGAGTCCGGGGCGATGAGGAGCCCTCCGCCCGCTCGGACGTGCTCGGCTGCTCGCCCCAACGCTTCACGGTTTCTCTCTTTGGCGACGCTCCTCAACGTCGAACGATCGAGCTTGCAGGCGAGCCATCCCATCGCCCGGGGGGCGAGCCCCTGCCTCGCCGCCGTTCTCACGGAGAGCGGCGTCGTCGCGCAGACCGCGAACGTGCACTTCGCAATGTTCGGGCCAAGCCTGGCGATGTAGCTCGCTCCGACCATCTTCAGATCGGGGCGGTTCAACGCGACGGCGAGAAGCGATGGCGTGAGAATCGAGCCGTGCTTGCCGTAGACGATGATCGGAGACGTTCTGATCTCCTCTTCTCCCCTCTCGGGAAACACGGCCCGCCACGGGACGGGGAAGCGCCCGAGCACGACCTTGGACCCGCCGCTCGCGCCGAACTCGCCGACCAAGCGGTCGAGGTCCTTGATGATTCCGAAGAGCGGGGTGATGGGAAGGAATAGGTTGGCGAGTCGATAGAGACACCAGTACGAGATGCTCTCCTTCAAGGCAGCGAGGTGGGCCTCGTACAGCGGCTCGATCCCGCCGTCATTGAACGCGGCTCTCAGCCCTACGATCACATCGCGAAGAGATCGCACGCGACTCGCCTTCTTGTCCGACGTCGGTTCGCGACGCCGTACGCCGGGATTCTACGTGCTCGGGAGCGCGCGGGGAATCTGGGCTGTGCGGAGCAAGATCGAGGTTCGGAAACCCGCGGGCGGTGCGCGTTTCGACTCGGATGGCCCGGGCCGCGGCTTGATGCGCAGGCGGGCCCGCGCGGACCGCACGCCGCCGCGTGGCGACGCCTCAAGGGTGCCGACCGCGCCGAGGTCGACGATGAAGCCGGAAGAAAGGGCGTGGGGACGAGGCGCGACAGCGCGGGGCCGATGGGAACGAGATGGAGGACAGCCGACTCACCCGCGGGTAGAGCTTCTCCGAGACCTGTCCGAGCCTTGTCGAAGCACGCGGGGCAGTACGGGCGCAGGCGAACGTGTCGTTGAGCGACGACGATGGGTTCAGATCTGCTCATGATCGGTCCACCACGGGTCGCACAGCGGATTCCGCGTGGCTCCATGATCTGCCATCCTTCTTGGTCAACGCGCGTGCCGTCTCGTTCTCGTCCAGGGCAAGTGGTGCTCCCGTGTCGTTCCATCGTCCGACGACGTCACGCGGTACTCTCTCCCAGGGGTGAGCAAGGTGCGCACGCTGCTCGTTGCGGGTCTCGGGCTAGGCTGCGCCGTCGTTTGCGCCGCCGCGGCCTGCGGTGACTCGGCGTCGTTCGCCACGCTCGTCTTGTTCGGAGGAACCGTCGTCCCGATGACCGACCCGAACACGACGTTCGAGGCGATGGCGATCGCCGGGGACCGAATCCTCGCCCTCGGAACGGACGAGGAGATCCTCGCCCTTGCCGGCGCCGGGACGCAGTGGGTCGACCTTGGCGGGCGTACCGCGCTGCCGGGGTTCATCGACCCTCACACGCACCTTCTTGGCGACGCCGCGAAGGGCAACCTCTCGATCGCGGAGGCGCAGGGGCTGGCTCTCGCTTGCGGGATCACCTCCGCCGTTGAGATGCTGGTGACGCCGGCGGCCCTTCCTGAGTTCGTCGCGGCGGCCAAGCGGGGTGACGTTCGTATTCGCACAAGCCTCTACCTCGCCTACAACGACCTCTGCGGAAACGTGTTCGGCCCGTGGTACAGCGACCTTGCGCCGTTCGCCGAGATCGCGCCGCGTCTCCGGATCGGCGGCGTGAAGGTGTTCGCGGAGCGATCCTCGTGCGGGGCACAGCGGCCGGCGATCTCGTTTGGCGACTCGTTGCGCCCGCTGCTGTCTCCGGCCGGCGCCGTCTGGTACGGCGAGGACCGGCCGCTGTTCAGCGTGCAGGGATTGGCCGCGGTCGTCCGCGACGCGGCGGAGTCGGGGCTCCCCGTCGCCATCCACGCGATCGGCGACGCGGCGGTGGAGACGGCGCTCGCGGCGCTCGACCTGGCCGGCGGCCCTGCGCGGGCCCTCCGGCCGATGGTGCTCCACAACCTATTCCTTCCCGATGACCTTCTGCTGGAGTACGCGCGGCTCGGCGTGACGGCCGGGGTTGAGTCGACGAACGCGTGCTTCGTCGACGTCTACGACGACCTTCTGCCCACGGTTCGCGAGACGATCGTCCGGCGGTGGGGCGACCTCGTCGCGGCCGGTGCGCGCGTGGTGGCCGGCAGCGACTGGCCGTGGTGCGATCCGGGGTATCTCAGCCCGCTGATGCGCCTTGCGAACCTCGTCTCTCCGACGAACGCCAGCCCGGCGTACGCGTCGTGGGAGCCGTGCGAGCGGCTTTCTCCAGGCCAGCTTCTTTCGATTTGGCAGGGGCTTCGCGCGATGACGGTCGACGCCGCCTACGCGGTGCACTGGGAGGACGACCTCGGCACCCTCGAGCCGGGGAAGTTGGCCGACGTCGTTGTCCTGTCGGCGAACCCCCTTCTTGCCCGCGTCGAGGAGCTGGCCGGCGTTCGCGTCTGGTTGACCATGGTCGGTGGGTCCGTCGAGTGGAGCGCCGAGGCGGGACTCGCACGCTCCACCCCGTAGGGGACCGCCGCGGGATTCGGTAGAGGTCAATCGGCTCGTCCAGCCTCGACCTCCCTGAGCCAACGGGTACGCCTGTTCCGCGCGGCACGCGTCGCAATCGCATGCCGAACGGCTGCCCGCATCGCAGCATCGGCAGCGATCCTTGCTTCGATGGCAACAGACATTTCGTGTGCGACCTCCGTACAGCCAGCGCAATCCGGCCGCTGCCGGGAGAGGGCGATGGCGCGAGACACCGGCGGGTTCTCGGTACGAACGTCCTGCCGGATGTGGCCCCGTGCGTCACGTCATTCTCGGGGGTTCCAGTCCCCAGTTGTCGGGACAACGCTGACGGAACGGTCGGTCGCCTTCCCGCGGTCCGACGGAGAACGGAGGGCCGGACGGATCACCTCCGCGGAGAGAGCGAGGGGCCGAGATTGAGGCTATAACGCGAAGGGTCTGCTTGTCCCCACTCGAGCTTGTCCGTATAATGGCTCTTACTCTCTACTAGATGGCGCAGGTGCTGGGGAATTCGCGACACCGCGATCCCGATGCTACTGTGTGAGGCGAACAAAAAAGGAGGCTCCGTAGTGATGAAGAGGTTTGTGCTTCCATTGTTGTTCGTAGTCGCGGCAGGGGTTTCGGTTTTCGCTCTGCCGATCTACGAGGACCCGAACGTGGCGTGGATTGT
>CAZWQN010000071.1:0-6524 GCA_964635895.1 uncultured Thermotogae bacterium
TTGAGTTCATAGGGTTCGTTGGGTTGACGACGAACCCTTCCCGGCTTTGCCCACGACTCACGCGTAACCGGCCTTCTCGTGACCCAACGAACCCTACGAACGGCACGAACGGCCTCCGTCCAGCTGCCGGCCGTTGACGATAACACAGTGTTCTGTTACAATGCCCCGAGCTGCGCAACAAGGCGACGCAGGACGCAAGAGGAGCCAGGAGAGATACGCAGCCCGCGGAGGCGTCAACCCATGGACGAAGAGCAGCTGGTCGCGAAGAAGGAGGTTCTGCAGCTGACGGGGATCTCTTACGGACAGCTCTATCGCTGGAAGCGCAAGGGGCTGATCCCGGAGGCGTGGTTCGTCCGACGCTCAACGTTCACGGGGCAGGAGACCTTCTTCCCGCGCGAGAAGATCCTGGAGCGGATCGAGCGCATCAAGGAAATGAAGGACACCCATCCGCTCGACGATCTTGCCGACGTCATCACTCAGCAGGTAAACGCCAAGCTGCAGGTGTCGCTCGAGAGGATCCGCCGCCTCAAGGGAGTCGACGCGTCGGTGCTCGAAGCGTGCGACATCGACGCGGCGCCGAAGAAGACGCTGTCGATTCAGGACGCCCTGTGCGTGGGCGCGGTCAGCCGCCTGAAGTCGTCGGCTCGGCCGGAGGAGCTTGACCTCGTACAGCGCACACTGCGGGCGCGGGTCGACGGACCGCTCTTGGAGCGAATCCCTGTCGATCGACTCGACCTCCAGCTCCTGCGCAAACGCATCTCCGGGGGCGGAATCTCCGCCGAGGTGAGTCTTGTGATCATCGCGCCGCCCGACTCCGTGTTTGACCCCGACGTGGTCACGGTGGCCCGCGTCGATCTTCGCGACCTGCTCGAGCGGATCAAGCTGGACGTTGCGGCACGAAGCGCGGAACCCGGCGCGGGCCGGCGCGCGTCGGAGGAGGAGTCATGAGCGACGAACGACGGTCGATCAGCCTGGCGGGTGCGGGGAAGTTGAGCGGCGGTGACTACGCGCGCGTCTCCATCTCTGGCGCGGGCAAAGTGGACGGCGATCTCTGCGCGGAGGAAATCCGCATCTCCGGCGCGGGGAAGCTTGCCGGCAGGACCGAGGCAGGACAGATCTCCGTCTCGGGGAGCGGTGTGTTCGACGGACCGGTGACCGCCGACGAGATGAGCGTGAGCGGCGCGGCGCGGATCGAGGGCGAGGCCAAGGTCAAGGAGATGAAGTGCTCGGGGACGTTCCGCGTCTCGGGGAACCTCCTGGCTGAGTACGTAAAGGTGAGCGGTCACATCCGCGTCGGCGGGAACCTCGAGGCCGAGATCTTCAAGGCGAGCGGCGGGTTCGACGTCGACGGCCTGCTCTCGGCCGACAAGATCGAGGTTCACCTTGGCGGCAAGTGCGAAGCGCGCGAGATCGGCGGGGAGTCGATCCACGTCGAGCGCGGGAACTTCCGCGAGAAGGGGATCCTCCTCGACGGTCTGGTGCGCATGCTCTGGCGCGGCGCGGCGGCCGAACTGACGGCGTCGTCGATCGAGGGTGACGAAATCGAACTCGAGGATACGACGGCGGACGTTGTGCGAGGCAAGCGCGTCATCATCGGCCCGCGGTGCCACGTCAAGAACGTCGAGTACACCGAGACGCTCGAGGTGCACGACGACGCGGAGGTCGAGAAGCAGACGAAGGTCTAGGCGGCGCTTCTCCGCTTTCGTGCGGGCGGCTGGCACGACCGCAGAGGTCGCTCTGGACGCAGAGACACGTCCCGCTGCTGCACGTTCGGTCTTGAACCTCTGCGCGGCTCCGCGCACTCTGCAGCGAGATCAACCTGACGCACGTGGTCCAGGCTGACCGCCGGCGTGCCCGAGATCAGCGGTTGCCGGTGTGGATCGCGCGGCCGAGGGCGTTCTCCGCGGCTCCCTGGAGGCCTTCGGGGAGCGTCGGGTGCGCGTGCACGGTGTGGATCATCAACTCGAGGGTCATCCGGTTCCGGACGGCGAGCGCGGCCTCGCCGATCAGGTCCGACGCGTCGGCGCCGAGGATCTGAACCCCGAGCAGCCGATGATCGCCGGCGTCGGCGACCACCTGGAAGAAGCCGTCCGGCTCGCGCATCCCGAGCGCCTTCCCCAGCGCACCGAACGGGAATCGCCCGATGAGGACCGCGGTCCCCCTGTCCTTCACCGCCTTCTCCGAGATCCCGACCGTCGCAACCTCGGGATCGGTGAAGATCGCCTGCGGGATCTCCTCGGCGACGATGCGGGCCGCCGGCTCGCCGGCGAACGTGTCGGCGAGCGCGACGCCCTCTGCCGTGGCCTTGTGGGCGAGCATCGGGCCGGGGACGAGGTCGCCGATGGCGTAGACGCCGTCGACCGTCGTGCGCCATCCTGCGTCGACCGCGACGAACCCGCGTCGGTCCGGCTCGATTCCGACCCGCTCGAGGCCCAGGTTGGCGGAGTTGGGCCGTCGCCCGACGGCGACGAGGACGCGGTCGGCGGCGACGGGCGCGCCTCCTTCCGTGACGACGAGGACCCCGTCCGCCGCCGGGGTCTTTGCTCTCATGATCCCCGTTGCCTTGATCTCGGTGAGAACCCGGATTCCCTGCGCCGCGAGGGCCCGCTTCAGTCCGGAGATCGTGCGGCGATCGAGGTCTAGGGTCGCGAGGATGTCGGGGAGCAGCTCTACGACCGTGACCTCGCTCCCCAGGCGGCGATAGATGTTCGCCAACTCGAGGCCGATGACTCCGCCGCCGATCACGACCAACCGGCGCGGGACCTCGCGCAGGGCGAGCGCGTCGTCCGACGACCAGACGGCGGGGTCTGCGAACGGGAATCCGGGGATTTCGATCGGCGCGGAGCCCATGGCGAGGACGATCCGCTCGGCCTCGACGACCTCGCCTGCGGCGACTCGGACGCGAGGACCGGCCTCGATCTCCGCGCGGCCGCTGACGAGGGTCACGCCGCCGTTCTCAAGCAGGGTCGTGATTCCCCTGGCGAGGGTGTCCACGACCGAGTCCTTCCACGCGGCGAGCGCCGGGAGGTCGACCGTCGGCGGGGCGAACGAGATGCCCATCTCCGACGCGGTTGCGGCCTGGCGGAGGAGCTTCGTTGCCGCGTAGAGCGCCTTCGTTGGGATGCATCCCCAATGCAGGCAGACACCGCCGATCTTCCGTTCCTCGACGAGGGCGGTTCGAAGCCCGAGCTGGGCACAGCGAATGGCACAGGCATACCCGCCCGGCCCCGCACCGATGATGACGACGTCGTACCTCATGCGGATCCCTCCGGGGCGATACCGTAGCGGGGAACGCGGTTCCGTTCAACCGGTTGAGGAGCGCGGGCGCGCCGCGGATGATCGCGCCATGCGACGCACGGCCGGACGAGAGAAGGAGTTCATCGTGGGCTTTCACGTCTCGATCGCCGGCGGGCTGTCCCGTTCCGTCGACGAAGCCGAGGCGCTGAAGGCGACCGCGCTTCAGGTCTTCACGCGTTCGCCGTCGGTGTGGTGGGCGCGGCCGATCGACCCCGCAGAACGGGCGGCGTTCCGGGCCCGCGTGTGGAGGTCCAGTCTTCGCTTCCTCGCCGTGCACACGCCCTATCTCCCCAACCTTGGGACAACGGACGAGGCGCTGCATGAGCGGTCGGTCGCGACCTTGATCGAGGAGCTTGACAGGGCTCGTGCGCTCGGCGCCGGCTGCGTCGTCACGCACCTTGGGGCGCACCGCGGCGCGGGATCCACGAAGGGTGCCGAGCGGATCGTCCGCGCCGTCCGCCGAGCGCTTTCTGCTACGGACCGGGTCGATCTTCTCGTCGAGACGTCGGCCGGGGCCGGGACGGCGCTCGGCGGGGCATTCGAGGAGATTGCCGCAGTCGTCGACGCCGTGGCCGACGACCGCGTCGGGGTCTGCTTCGACACGTGCCACGTGTTCGCCGCGGGCTACGACCTTCGAACGCCGCGGGCGGTCGAGGCCACCCTGCGGAGGTTCGACCGGCTCGTCGGCCTCCGCCTCCTGCGGCTCGTTCATCTGAACGACTCCGCGTGCGAGTTGGGCGCCCGCAGCGATCGCCATGCGCACCTCGGGCGGGGCGAGATCGGCGCGGGCCTCGCCGCGCTCGTCCGCCACCCGGCGCTCACCGACGTCCCGTTCATTCTCGAGACGCCGAAGACGCTCGATGGGCGCCGCGACGCCGACGCGGTAAACTTGCGGTGGGCACGCGACGCACGACGGGGCGAGGAGGGACCATGAGGTTGTTTCTGGACACGGCGAACGTGGACGAAATCCGCGACGTGGCTTGGCTGATCGACGGGGTGACGACGAATCCGTCGCTGGTGGCGAAGGAGAAGCGTCCGTTCGAGGAGGTCATCCAGGAGATCTGCAACCTCGTCCACGGCCCGGTGAGTGCTGAGGTGACGGCGATGGACGCCGACGGGATGGTGTCCCAGGCGCGGCCGCTCGCCGCGCTGCACGAGAACGTCGTCATCAAGGTCCCGATGACGGAGAACGGGATGAAGGCCACGCAGGTCCTCGCCGCGGACGGCATCCGCACCAACGTAACTCTTGTCTTCTCCGCCAACCAGGCGCTCCTCGCGGCGAAGTGCGGTGCATCGTTCGTCTCTCCGTTCGTGGGTCGCGTCGACGACGTCGGCGGCGGCGGGATGGATCTTGTCGCGGAGATCCTCGAGACGCTCCAGAACTACGCGTTCGAAACCGAGGTGATCGTGGCGAGCGTGCGCCACCCTCGTCACGTCCTCGAAGCGGCGCTCCTCGGAGCACAGATCGCCACGGTGCCGTATGCCGTGCTGAAGCAGATGTTCCGCCATCCGTTGACCGACGTCGGAATCGAGCGGTTCCTCAAGGACTGGGACGGCGTTCCGAAGACAGGGCGCTGACAGGCCCGTCAGCCCTCGGTCGCTTCGCGCAGCAGGGCGAGGACGGCGTCAACCAACTCGTCCCGGTTCCCCAGTCGGACGCGAACGAGGTGGAGTTCCTGTCGGACCCGGTGCGCGATCGGGCAGTCGGCGTGGGCGTGCGTCGAGATGAGGAGCGCCTTCGAGCTGGCGAGCGCGGCCTCCACGGCGGGGACGAACTGGGGCGACGACAGCTCCATCGGGGCGACCTCGTCGACGACCACGAGGTCCGTCTCCTGGATCGCGCGGAGGATCGCCGGAACCCCGAACTGCTCCAGCGAGGCGAGGTTCACCGTGTAGCGCCCGACCTTCGGCCCCACGCGCTGATGGATGTGGGCGAGGACCTCCTCGCGCCGCGTGGCCACGTCGACGAGCGCAAAGCCGACGCGATGGCCGCAGACGCGAATCTCCTTTGTCAGCATGCCCCCGGCCGACATCGGAAGCCGCTCGAGGACCCGCTCGATGAGGGTCGTCTTTCCGACGCCGGGGCGCCCGGTGAGAGCAATTCGGCCCTTGAAGCCCATGGGATGCGATTCTATCCTGTCGCCGGCGGCCCGGCCTGACCTTCTCGAGGAGGCGGCGACCCTGAGCGGTGAGAGCGAGCGGTGGATCGGACACCTCGACATGGACGCGTTCTTCGCCTCGGTCGAGCAGCTCGACGAGCCGGCGTATCGCGGCAGGCCCGTCATCGTTGGAGGTCTCGGCCCGCGCGGCGTCGTGGCGACGGCGTCGTACGAGGCACGCATCTACGGGATTCACAGCGCGATGCCGATGGCGCTCGCGCACCAACGCTGCCCGGACGGCGTCTTTCTTCGCGGGCGATTCGAACGGTATGCAGAGGTCTCCGAGCGAGTGCGCGCGATCATCCTGCGCGCGGCGACGGTGATCGAGACCGTGTCGCTGGACGAGGCCTTCTTCGATCTCTCCCACCACGGGGACGCGGTCGAGCTGGCGGCACGCGAGGTCAAGCGAAGCGTCGAGGCGGAGACGGGGCTGACCTGCTCGGTCGGCCTCGCGCCGAATCGATTCCTCGCCAAACTGGCCTCTGAGCTGAACAAGCCCAACGGGTTCCGCGTCATCGAGCCCGCCGCGGTCCGCGCTGTCCTTGACCCTCTCCCCGTGGGGAGAATCTGGGGCGTCGGGGACGTGACGGAGAAACGGCTCCGAAGCCTCGGCCTGTTGCGCGTCGCGGACCTCCGCCAAGCCGATGTCGAGCTTCTCGTCCGGGAGTTCGGAATGTACGGCCAGCGGCTGTTCGAGTTGGCCCACGGCCGCGACGACACCGCGATCGCCGGCGAGGCGGAGTCACGGTCGATCTCGCGTGAGACGACGTACGACGTCGACCTGGTTTCGGCAGACGAGATCGAGCGGGAGATCGAGCGGATGGCGCGGCTCGTGGCGGCGAGCCTGGAGGAGGAGTCGCTCCTGTGCCGCACCGTGCGCATCAAGATCCGCTACCCCGACTTTCGCACCGTCACGCGCCAGGTGCGGCTCGGCGTGCCCGTCGACTCGGCCGGCGTCATCGAGGCGGTTGCCGTCCATCTGCTACGGCATCGAGTCGCCCTGGACGATCGGGGCGTCCGCCTGATTGGCGTCGGCGTCGGGAACCTCGTCGGGACGTCGGCCCGTCA
>CAZWQN010000072.1:0-3980 GCA_964635895.1 uncultured Thermotogae bacterium
GCCCCGCACGACGGGCAGGTTCCGCCGGAGAGCCGGTTCTCCCACACGAAGTACCCCGCGCGTCGAACGACCACGGCGCCGCACGATGGGCAGTGGGTCTCCTCGCCCTCGCCCGGGACGTTGCCGAGGTAGACGTAGTGGAGGCCGACGTCCCGGCCAATGCGACGCGCCCGCTCAAGTGTCTCGACCGGCGTCGGAGGGTGCTGCATCAGCCGGAACGCAGGGAAGAAGCGACTGAGGTGCCACGGAATCGACGGCGAGATCCCGGCGATCGCCTCGGCCGTCCACCGCAGCTCTTCGTCCGCATCGTTCTGCCCCGGGATGAGGAGGGTCGTGACCTCAACCCAGACCCCCTCTCGGTGAACCCGCTCGATGGAGTCGAGCACCGGGCGAACACTGCCTCCCACGACGCGGTGGTAGAACTCGTCTGTAATCCCCTTGAGGTCGATGTTGATGGCGTCGAGGAAAGGGAGGAGCCTATCGGCCGCATCGCGGCTGAAGAAGCCGTTTGACACCCAGACGTTGGCGATCCCCGCCTCCCTCGCCCGCTGCATGACCTCAAGGTAGAACTCGATGGCGATCGTCGGCTCCGTGTACGTGTACGCGACCGACCGGCACCCAGCCTGGACCGCGTCCTCGACCACCTCTTCCGCCTCGGCGGCGTCTCCGACGAGGCGGCCGTCGTGCTGGCGCGGGTACTGCGAGATGAAGTGATTCTGGCAGTTCTGGCACATGAAGTTGCACCCGACCGTGGCGATCGAGTAGGCCCGCGACCCTGGGTAGAAGTGAAAGAGAGGTTTCTTCTCTATGGGATCGACGTCGCGAGCGACCAGGCGCCCGTAGCTCAGGCTGTAGAGCGTTCCCCCGTCGTTCTGGCGGACGCCGCAAAGCCCGCGGGATCCCGGCGCGATGGTGCAGCCGTGGGCGCAGAGCCGGCACCGAACGGAGCCGTCGCGGACGCGGTCATAGAGAATCGCTTCCTTCACCCGACTCACCTCGGCATGCTACCACACGCGCCGACGAGCGGAGAAGCGTGGCTTTCCCCGGGTTCCGGCGTTGTCGTACTATCCGAGGCCATGTCCCTCATCCAAGCGGAGCAGCTCACAAAGGCGTTCGGCGCCGACACGCTCTTCGCGCCCTTCTCGGGGCAGATCGCCCGCGGGGACAGGATCGCCTTGATCGGCGACAACGGCGTGGGCAAGTCCACCCTGCTTCGACTCCTCGCGGACGAGGAGCGACCGTCCGGGGGCATCGTGCGGCGAATCGGCGCCGTTCGCGTCGGCTACCTGCCGCAGACGGTGCGCCTCCACGCATCGGGCACCCTGCTTCAGGCGATGGACGAGGCGTTCGCGCCGCTTCGCGCCGTGGAGGCGGAGTTGCGCTCTTTGGAGGCAGAGCTCGGGACGGCGGCCTCGCCGGACGTCGTCCACCGCTACGACGAGCTCCTGCATCGCTTCGGCACCGACGGAGGCTACGAGATCGAAGCCGCGGTGCGCGCCGCCCTTGCCGGCGTCGGCTTCTCCGAGGACGAGTTTGAGAAGCCGGTCGAGATTCTGTCCGGGGGAGAGGAGGCGCGGGCCGCTCTCGCCCGAGTCCTCCTCGAGGACCCGGACGTCCTCCTCCTCGATGAGCCGACGAACCACCTCGACTTCGCCGCCCTCGACTGGTTCGAAGAACAACTCCTCGAGTTCGCCGGAGCTCTCGTGCTCGTCTCCCACGATCGGCATCTGCTCGAACGAGTGGCCAACCGCACGTGGGAGATCGCTTTCGGGCAGGTCACGATCTATCGGCTCGGGTACGAGGCGTCGCGCAGCGCGCGCGAAGCCGAGCGGGACAAGCTGCTCGAAGCGTTCGAGGCGCAGGAAGAGACCATCGACAAGTACAAGGACTTCATCCGTCGCCACAAGATGGGTCAGAAACACCGCCAGGCAAAGGACCGCGAGAAGAAGCTCGAACGGATCGAGGAGTTTCGCATCGAGCGACCTCGCGAGGCCAAGCGGATCTCCCTTCGCATCCGATCGGGATCGGCAAGCGGAAAGCGAGTCCTGTCGCTTCGCGGCCTCGCCGTCGGCTTCGATCGGCCGCTCCTCGAGTGTCCCGACCTCGACGTGCTTCGCGGCGAGAAGGTCGCCGTCGTCGGTCCGAACGGGTGCGGCAAGACAACGCTGTTGCGGACCATTACCGGCGAACTCCCGCCGCTCTCGGGCGCGGCGGAGGTCGGACATGGAGTACGAATCGCCGTCTACTCCCAGACGCAGGAAGGGCTGCACGGCGACCGTACGGTGCTCGAGACGATCCTTGGGCGAAGCTCCCTCACGATCAGCGAGGCTCGCGGACTGCTCGGGGCGTTCCTCTTCTCGGGCGACGACGTCGAGAAGCGCGCCAAGTCCCTGTCCGGCGGGGAGCGGAGTCGCGTCGCCCTTGCGCTGTTGTCCCTGATGGAGGGGAATCTGCTCTTGCTCGACGAGCCGACGAACCACCTCGACCTCGCAAGCCAGGAGATCCTCGAGCGAGCGCTCCAGGAGTACGACGGAACGATCCTCCTCGTCTCCCACGACCGCGCGCTCCTCGAGGCCGTCACGACGCAGGTGTGGCGCATCGAGGATGGACGCATGTCGGCCTGCTCGTACGGCTACGCCGAGCACCGCCGCCGACTCGACGACGCGCGACGCGAAGCGGGGGCCTCGTCGGGAAAGGTGGCCCGACCTGAGGAAGCCACCCGACGGGTAGGATCTCTGAAGGCACAGCCGAGGCCGACGGAGACCCGTTCGCGGAAGCGCGACAAGTACGAACAGAAGAAGCTGGATGACGCGCGAGCGGCGCTCGAGCGAACCATCGAGGAGTTGGAGGGGCGCCTCGGCCGGCTCGAGCGGGATCTGATCGCGGAGAGCGAGGCGGGGAACGGCCAGCGGATTGCGTCGCTCGGCGTCGAGCACAGGGCCGTGACGACGGACCTTGAGGCGAAGTACCGCGAGTGGGCGACCCTCGCGGCGCAGGTTGAGGAGCGGACAGCGGAGGGCGAATGACGGACATTGAGGAGCGGACGCGAGCGATCCTGGCGGGGATTCCGCCGCACGTCGCCGTCGTCGCCGCGGCGAAGACCCGGAGTCCCGATGAGATTCGCGCCGCCCTCGCCGGCGGGGTTCACGACGTGGGGGAGAACTACGTCCAGGAGGCCGAGGCCGCCCAGGAGGCCGTCGGTCGCGGCACCGCGTCGTGGCACCTGATCGGTCCGCTCCAGCGCAACAAGGTCCGTCGTGCGGTTGCGCTCTTCCACTTGATCCAAACCGTCGACTCCCTCCCCCTGGCCGAGAAGATCGACGAGGAGGGGCGCCGAATCGACCGGCGCGTCCCGGTTCTGATCGAGGTGAACAGCGGTCGCGAACCGCAGAAGGCGGGAGTCTTCCCGGAGGACGTCGAGGGGCTCGTGCGGGAGGTCTCGCGGCTGCCGTTCGTGTCGATCCGGGGCCTCATGACCATGGGGCCGGCGCTCGCCGACCCCCGCGCGCTGCGGCCGTTCTTCGCCGAGACGAAGCGACGGTTCGACGAGATCGCCCGACGTGCCCTTCCGAACGTCGAGATGGCGATCCTCTCGATGGGGATGAGCGACTCCTACCGCGAGGCCATCGAGGAGGGCGCGACGATGATCCGCTTGGGAACGGCGCTGTTCGGACCGCGAAAGGAGCGAAGATGAAGATCGGAATCCTCTCGGACTCGCACGACAACCTACCGGCCATCGAGCGGATCGTCGAACGGTTCAACGCCGAGAAGGTCGGCCTTGTTCTGCACGCAGGGGACTTCGTGTCGCCGTTCACCGCGATCCCGCTCGGCAAGCTGCACGCGCCGCTCGTGGGCGTGTTCGGGAACAACGACGGCGACCGGATCTACCTCACACGCCGGTTCGAGGGGATCGGGACGATCCATCCTGGATACCACACGTTCGAGGTCGACGGCCTGCGCGTCGTCCTCATGCACGAGCC
>CAZWQN010000072.1:4080-6492 GCA_964635895.1 uncultured Thermotogae bacterium
CGGCCCGCCGCCGTCGTGAACCCCGGCGAGGCATGCGGTTGGCTGACGGGGCGCTCCACGGCGGTCCTGTTCGACACGCTGATGGGACGGGCCGAACTCATCGCGTTCTAGTTCCCGCCCTCCTCCGCTGCCGGGAGTCGGCTCCGCCGCGCGTTGTTGACGTCGAACCGCGGGCCCGGGATACTCGCCCGAAAAGGATGGCCCTGTGGAAACGCCAGAAACGACCTCGGCTGAGGAGAACAAGCGCTTCGTGGACCACGCGCTCGACCGAGCGGAAGCGCTGCGCCAGGCCGGAGCCTACGATGAGGGAATCCGCCTCCTGAACGACGCCTTGGCGCGAGAGGTCGACCACGCAGCGATCTACTTCCGCCTCGGGAACCTCTACATCGACCAAGGCGATCTCGACCGGGCCGAGCGCGCGTACCGCCGCGTCCTCGAGCTCGACCCCCACCACTCCCGCGCGAAGAACAACCTCGCCGTCGTGTACAAGCGGCAGGGGAGAATCCACCTGTTCGTGAGGACATACAAGGAAGCCCAGCGCATGGCGTTCCGCCTTCCCGGCGGGAAGGGCTCTCGCCGCGGCGCGCTCGGTTGGGTCCAGAACCACGGATCAGCGATGCTCCTCGGCCTCGCCGCCCTCGCAATCATCGCCGTCGTCCTCCTCCTCGCCCGCCGTCCGTAGGCAAGGAACCAGAGCGGCGCGGCTTCGCGTTCCCCGTCGATCGCCGAGAGCGCGCATGCGGCGCAGCTACGTTCGCTTCCGTCCGGCCTTGACGTGTCGCGGGACCGATCCGGCGCGCGATCCGGAGTCCCCCGCTACGGCAACCCGACGTTCTCCCCCGAGTTCGATCCGTCGAAGAGGGCGCGCTCCTTCTGCGGCTTCCGCGAAAGCGCACCCTTGCACACCACGGTCGCGCCGAAAGTGCGGGCCGTGGCGTGCACGAGGATCAGCAGCGCTTCCAGCGACTCGGCCCGCCCTAGAACCATCACGGTGCGACAGCGCGAACAGCCCAAACGCGATGCCGATGAACAGCGCGAGGGCGTTCTTGACGCGGGCCCAGCCGGCGATCCCGAGGGCGCAGATCGTCGCGCTGAGAGAGAGGTTGAACGTTGTCACGGGGTCCCAGTTCATCCTTCTTCACCTCCACTGGACGCGCTCACACTGGCCGCGCTCAGGACAGCCTTCGCGCTGCCCGCGGGGCCGATGTGCGAGTCCCTGGACCCCGGTGCGCTCGCGGATCCGGCGAAGGACGCAGCGCCGGAATCGCTCGCTCGACAGCATCCTGGACATGCCTCCGGGAAGCGAATACCCTCGCAAGCTACGGAAGGGGGCGGTCCGTTGGTTCGCATCTTCGCCAGCCTGTTCTTCGCCACCGCGATGGCGCAGGTCGGCCTCGGGATCATCTCCCCCATCCTCCCGCTGTACGCGAGGACGTTCCACGCCACGGGGTTCCAGATCGGCGTTGTCTTCGCTGCGTTCTCCGTCTCCCGCGCGATCCTCGGCCCCCTGGTCGGCCGGCTCTCGGATCGCATCGGTCGCAAGCCGATCATCGTCGCCGGCCTCATCGTCTACGCGCTCGTCTCAGTCCTCTACGCGTGGTCGGCGGCGCTCTGGCAGCTGGGCGTGTTCCGCTTCATCCAGGGGATCGCGTCGGTGATGGTGACGCCGATCGCGCAAGCCTACGTGGGCGACCTGACGCGCACCGGGTCGGAAGGGAGGACGCTCAACGCCTTCTACGCGTCGCAGTTCATCGGGATGGCTGTCGGTCCGATCCTCGGCGGGGGGATCGGCGCGACATGGTCGTACGACGTCGCGTTCTACGTCATGGGGGGACTGACGCTCCTCTCGCTCGTCCTGGTCGTCTTCCTCGTTCCTACCGATGAGGTGGCGAAGACGCGCCGCGCCCCAGAGAAGAAGCCGATGCTGCCCTTACGCGAGGTTTTGTCCCACGACGCGGTGAAGGCGATGCTCGCCTACTTCGCGACCCGCGGCTTCTGGCGCCAGGCGTTCAGCACGTTCTACCCGCTCTATGCGGTCACCGCGCTCGCGGCGGGCGAGACTGAGATCGGGCTGGTTCTGTCCGTCTACATGTTCTCCGAGGGGTTGCTGCAGATCCCGTTCGGTTACCTCGCCGACCGCTACCCGCGGGTGCGCCAGATCGTCATCGGAAGCGTGTTTGCGCCGCTCGTTCTCCTCGCCATTCCGCACGTCGGGTCGATCTGGGCGGTCGCGGGGCTCACGGTCGCCATGGGAGGGTTCTCGGCGCTCGGTCGTGCTTCGCTCGTCGCGATCCGCACGGAGCTCGGCCGCACCCACGGCATGGGGACACTCGCCGGCGTTCAAGGGAGCGCGTTCGCGATGGGCCAGATGTTCGGCCCGCTCGTCAGCGGCGCCGTCGTCGACGTTGCCGG
>CAZWQN010000073.1:0-6363 GCA_964635895.1 uncultured Thermotogae bacterium
GGAGGAATCGCCACGTCCACCGTGACCTCGACGCCCCCAGGAGATCCCGATGCGGTGACCAGAACCGCGGGTTTCGTCGGCGCCGCTGGGGACGCCGCGGGCTTCGACGCGGTTGTGCTGGATGTTGGAGCCGACGCGGTCGGGGTCTCTCGCTTCGACGTACAGGCAGCAAGAATGGCAAGGAGAACCAACGCCACAAGACCCAAGATCCAGGCTCTTCGCTTCATTGCGGTACCCCCTGTCCGCCCCGCGGACGGAGAGCGGACGCGCAACTCTACGATCGACTCGCCTTCCCGCGCAACGCCTTCCCGGTGACGGGCTTGCCGGTTTGTGTATACTGGTCCGCCGCCTGCCTGGCAGGCGAGTCCATCAAGAAGGGGGTGATCGCATGACTGGAACAAGCTACACGTCGGCGACGCCCCCGGCTTCGTCTCGATAGAGAGCGAGCGGTTTCTCTGCTCCTTTCGATCGAGCGGGCCGGGGCGTCCCGGCGAATCCAAAGGAGCGAATCCCATTGAGCAAAGCACCGAATCGGTTTGCCTTGCGACCCGGGCGCCCGTGCGACGCCGCCGCAGTCGCCAACCTGTGGAATCGCCGCGCCGCCGCGCGTGAGCAGCCGAGCGTCTATACGGCCGCTGATGTCGAGCACCGTTGGTCCACGCCGGGCTTCAACGTCGCCACCGACACAAGGCTTGCGTGGGACGGCGAAGAGCTGCTCGCCTACGCCCATCTCCGCGACGTCAAAGAGCCTCACGTGGATCTCTTCGTCGGCGTGTCACTTGATCCCCAAGTTGAGAACGACGATCACCTCTCCGACGAACTCTACGCGTGGTTGGGCGCGCGAGCGCAGGAGACCCTTGCGCGAGCTCCGGAGGGCGCTCGCGTGGTCCTCATCGACGGAGCGGCCGCGGACGACCACCACCGACAGGAGATGCTCGTGCGCTACGGGTTCCGAGTCGACCGCGTCTTCTCGCGGCTTCGCCTCGAACTCGACCGGCGCCCGCCTGTGCCCATGTGGCCGGACGGAATCGCGGTGCGGGAGTTCCGGCCCGGGGAAGACGACGTTGAACTTGTCCTCGCCTATCGCGACGCGTTTCGAGACCACTACGGGTATCTCGAGCAGCCGCTCGAAGCCGAGGTCGAACGCTGGAGACACTGGATGCTGCAGCCCGACTTCGAGCCGGGCCTGTGGTACCTCGCCGTGGACGCCGGCAAGATCTGCGGGTACTGCTGCACGTTCGCGGAGTCGCACGGAGACAGGGAGTGCGGACTCGTCGACGAGTTCGGCGTCCGTTCTGCCTGGCGGCGGCGCGGCATCGGCCGCGCCCTGCTCTTGGAGGCTTTCGGGGCGATGCATGCCCGCGGCCTCAGGGCCGTCGAGCTCACCGTTGACACCGACAACACTTCGGACGCCCTCGGCGTCTACACAAGCGCTGGGATGACCCCGATCCGCCAGGACCTCACTTTCGTGAAGGAACTGCGCTCGGGGAGGAACGTGGTTGCCTCCTGACGCCCGCTTGAGGCGAGGGTCCCTTCGCCCCTTCCCTACGCCCTAGGAGAGCCGCCTGCCTCAATCCCGGAAGATCAGGCGGCGCTACAGATGCAGTTCGTCGATCAAGTCGTGGATGTCAGGGCCCGCGCGGTGGCGGACGCCGCGGTCGAGCTTCGCCGCTGCGCCGGGGTACCAACGGGCGGCGAGCTCCTCAACCGTGCTCACATCGAGGTTTCGGTGCGATAGGTGCGCGTTCAGGTCGGGCATGTAGCGCATGAGGAACCGACAGTCGAGCGATACGGAGCTTCCGCACAACGGCGACGCGCCACACGAGACGCACTTGCGGACGAAGTGCAGCGTCTGCTGCTCGGCCTCGGAGCACGTGATGCTCGAGCTGCGCGACGCGTCGAGGAGCCCGCACCCGTCTTGCCGCCGCCGACTTCAGAGATCGATCCTCGACAGCACCTCGTCCGCATGGTGGATCACCAGCGCCGCGCCCTCGCAGAGGATGTAGAGGTCCTTGTCGGTGACGAGCGTCGCGATCTCGAGGATGACGCGCGAGCCCACGCTGAGGCCCGTCGTCTCAAGGTCGATCCAGATCAGCTTGTCCGGATCTCGCGACGCCGGTCTCCGCGTCTCCGTTCCCGGTCCGCCGGACGACGCCCGTGCGTGTCATTGGCGGAGCCGTCGCCGCGAGTCGGCCCAGGGCCGCTCCGGACGTGGAGTATGCGCGAGGCCAGAGGCGTAAACGAGCGCCGCGTGGCCGTCGCCCCAGCCCAACGCGGAGACGCCCATGTCGGAGGACCGTCTCGATCGGGCCGCAGGCGGCCGCGCATGCGCAGCGGCAATGCCGTGAACGCCCCACCGTAAGCCGTCTTCGAACCCACCCGAACGTCCTTGTCTCGGCGGCCGCGCTTCTCGGTCCTAGCCAGGCCGACGCCCAGAACAACGTGCTGTGGCGAGTCTTCGCCTCGCCTGGCCGATCTGGGCCACCACGGCGGGTTCCGCCGTCCCGCCGCGCGCTGAGCGCGCGGCAAGCGAATGGCAGAGATCGAAGACCTCGTACAGGTCGCTCCCGAAGTGCGAGTCGATTGCCGTGTACTCCTCCAGCGGAAGAGAGCGCAACGGGACGCCTCGATCCCGGGCGCGGAGGACCGCCTGTCCGACCAGAAAATGGCTGCGGCGAAACGGGACGCCGCGGGCGACGAGGTAGTCGGCCAGATCGGTTGCCATGAGCTCGTCGCCGCACGCGCGCGCCATCCGTGCCGCGTCGACCTCCAGAGTGCGGATCAGCTCTGCAGCGAGCGGCAGCTCCAACGCCGCCGTATCGAGGGCGTCGAAAAGGGCCTCCTTGTCCTCCTGAAGATCTTTGTTGTACCCCGCCGGCAGCCCCTTCAGGGTGCAGAGGAACCCCGCCGCGCGGCCGATCAGGCGCCCGGCCTTGCCGCGCATCAGCTCGAGCGCGTCGGGATTCCGCTTCTGGGGCATGAGGCTGGAGCCGGTTGCATACACGTCGGAAAGCTGAACAAAGGCGACCTCGGCGCTCGACCAGAGGATGAGCGTCTCGGCGAGACCGCTCAGGTGAACCTGCAGCAGGGCCGCCCATGTGAGCAGTTCGGCGACGAAGTCGCGGTCCTCAACAGCGTCGAGGCTGTTCTCCGACGCCGCCGAGAAGCCAAGCCTCGCGGCGAGCGCGTCCCGATCGATCGGATAGGTCGTTCCCGCCAGCGCCCCCGACCCGAGGGGACAGACGCCGATCCGTCCCTCGACATCGGACAGCCGTTCCGCGTCGCGCTCCAGTTTCCAGAAGTGCGACATCAGCCAGTGGCTGAACAGCATCGGCTGGGCAGGCTGAAGGTGCGTGTGTCCCGGCATGACGACCCCCAGATGCTGCGCCGACGTCTCGATCACCGCCCGCTGGAGGTCCACGAGCCCGGCGCGGAGTCGCGGAATCACGTCCATTAGGTACAGCCGAAGATCGGTCGCCACCTGATCGTTGCGCGATCGTCCCGTGTGGAGCATCCCGGCCGTCGCGCCGATGCGCTCAGTAAGCCGACGCTCCACCGCGCTGTGGATGTCCTCGTCGATCTCGTCGACGGCGAAGCTCCCCGCCGCGATCTCGTCCGCGATCCCCTGCAACCCGGCGAGGATCTGCGCCGCCTCTTCCGCCGTGAGCACGCCTGCGTCGTGCAGCGCCTTGGCGTACGCCACGCTCCCGCGAACATCCACCGCCGCCAGCCGACGATCGAAGTGAATCGAGTCGCCGAACTGGCGCAGTCCGTCGTCCGTCTCTCCCTCGAAACAGCCGCCCCAGAGCGTCATGCGTCGCACCGTCCCGCGATCAGGGACGACACCGCGGTCTCGCCCGGAGAACCCTGCGACTCCGCCAGCTCTCGGTCCACCAGCGCCTTCACGGCAAGCGGAAGGCCGAACAGGTGGATGAACCCCGCCGCATCCGCTTGGTGGTATACGTCGTCCTTGCCGAACGTCGCCAGTGCCTCGCGATACAGCCCGTAGGGCGACTTCCGACCCACAACGACGCACCCTCCCTTGTACAGCTTCACCCGTACCGTGCCGCTGACCCGCTTCATGACCTGACTGACAAAGGCGTGAAGCGCCTCGCGGAGCGGCGTGAACCATAGGCCATAGTAAACGAGTTCGGCGTATTTCTGAGCGACGAGGAGCTTGTAGTGCAGGGTCTCGCGATCGAGACACAGCCCCTCGAGCCCCTGTAGGGCGGTGTAGAGGACCGTCCCCCCGGGGGTTTCGTACACGCCGCGCGACTTCATCCCCACCAGTCGGTTCTCGACCATGTCGGCGCGCCCCACACCGTGCGCGCCTGCTACGGAGTTGAGGTGCGTCAGCAGAGTCACCGGCGCCATGGGCGCCCCATCGACGGCCACCGGGAACCCCTTCTCGAAGTCGATGGTCAGGTCCTGCGGCTCGTCGGGCGCCGCCTGGGGCGAGCAGCTGCGGCAGAACATCGACTCCTCAGGCTCGGCCCACGGATCCTCGAGGATCCCGCCCTCGTGGCTCAGATGCCAGATGTTGGCGTCCCGGCTGTAGACCGACTCCTTCTTCGACATAACTGCGACGTGATGTGCGGCGGCGTAGGCAACGGCATCGTCTCGCGACCGAATCGACCACTCACGCCACGGAGCGATGACCTTGAGCGACGGATCGAGTGCCTTCACGCCGAGCTCGAACCGCACCTGATCGTTCCCTTTGCCGGTGCAGCCGTGGGCCACGGCATCTGCCCCCTCCTTGTGCGCAACCTCGACCAGGTACTTCGCAATCACGGGCCGCGCCGTGGCAGTCCCGAGCAGGTACAAGCCTTCGTACACGGCTCCGGCCTGGAGCGTCGGAAACGCGTACTCCCGAAGGTACTCGTCCCGCAAATCCAGTACGACGGCCTTGCTGGCTCCGCTTGCGAGCGCCTTCTTCTCCAGTCCCGCCATTTCCTTCTGACCTTGGCCGACGTCGGCCGTCACTGTGACGACGTCGCATCCGTAGTTCTCCTTGAGCCACGGCACGATGACCGAGGTGTCAAGCCCGCCCGAGTACGCGAGAACAACCTTCTCAATCCCTGACTTCATGGAACGCATCCTTTGTCGAAACGTGCAGCCATCCAGATCGGCGCGAGTGCGCCAGCCTCAAGCGACAGATCGATGAATCCGCGCATGCCGGGTTAGCTCACCGGGACTGCACGTCTGGGGAAAGAAGAGAGAAGAGAAACTCGCGCGTACAGCCGGTTAGCTACCCGGCCGTACGGCTGCGGAACATCGTACGCGCGCCAAGAGTCAAAGCTCGGAACACGTCACTCATGGGCCTGACTATACGGGCCTCCCAAGGACGTTTCAAGAGGATGGGCGGGCGCGACACGCCGTACGACGTTCCGAAGGCTCAGTCCGTCGAAACGAGCCGGTGTCTGTCGGCTGACGAAGTACAATGCCCGCCATCCCAGGAGGTGGTGGTGTGAGCGAGGTGCTGGGAGTCGCGCTGCTGGTCCTCTGTTTCGCCTTCGTCGCCGCCGAGGCGTGCACGGGAGTGGTCCTGGTCGGCGACGGAGCCGTCGTGGTAGGCGGTAACGAGGACAACGACAAGATCGACGCGTCCATCTGGGCCACAGCCGCGACGGAGTCAGGCCATGGCGCCGTCTACTTCGGCTTCTACTTCCCGCAGCTCGCAAACCGCTTCGCCAGCTGGTACGAGATGCAGGGCGTCAACGACGAGGGCCTGTACTTCGACCTGTTCAGCACCCCGTGCCGCCCGGACGACCAACAGGGTCCCGCTCCCATGCCCCAGCTCGGGCGGCCCCCCGAGGCGATCGAGCGGACGATGCTCGCCTCGTGCGCAACCGTCGCCGAGGCGCTGGCGTTTCTTCACAAGAAGAACTACGCGCGCATCCTTCCCTGCGTCCAGACGCTCCTCGTCGATCGAGCCGGCAACGCGGCGGTGTACACGGGGAAGACGAACGTCTTCCGAACCACACCCGGGTTCGTGGTGGCCAACTTCTGGCTCGACGATCCGTCGCTGGGAGACTGGCCGCGCGAGAGCTACGCGGCCGCGAGCCGGATGATCGCTTGGGACGCCAGCCCTACGCTCGACCGCGTCGCTCAGATTCTTTGTGCAGCGCGCCACATCCCCGCCCCAGGGGCCTCGTACTCCGAAGGGGGAACGCGCTACTCCGTCGTCTGCGATCTTGTGGGAGGCGTGGCCGACGTCTACCTCGACGGCGACTTCACGCAGCGCGCCCGGCTCGACCTTGCACCGCTGTGGGCGAACGGCCTCGCGCGCATGCCCCTCGCGGAGCTGTCCTTCGCCCCAAGCGAACTGCCGTAGCGGGACGGAACGGGGACATGGCCCCCAAT
>CAZWQN010000074.1:0-6211 GCA_964635895.1 uncultured Thermotogae bacterium
CGGGTTCGACCGAGTCTATCGGTTGAGATAGAGTTTCAGATCGCGGTAGAAGTTCTCGTGGCCACCGACAGCGTAGATGTAGACGGTCCTTGTCGGCTCGTGCACTCCGTACGCCAACAGGTACAGCGTTCCTAGACACCCGAACTTGTGCACCCTCACACCGGCTAGATCTCCGGTCTTGAGTGTCCCAAGGAGCGGGTTCGCGCATACCGCTCGGACTTGATCATCCAGCGCCGCTCGGAGAGGTGCGGGGAGCTTCTTGCGTATCCTGATGAACTTGGAGGATGTCTTCGGCTGATAGAGCACAGGGCATTCTACCCGAACTGGTAGTCCTCGACATCCCCGGCCTCGATGGCCGCCCGCGCCTCAAGAATGTCCGCGCGGAACTGCGGATGCAGCTGAAAGTAGCTGTTCACATAAAACTCAATGGCCAAGCGGACGATGCTGCTGGCACCGCGCTTCTCGATCGCCGCAATCTCGTCGACCTGCTTGCGCAAAGCAGTAGGAATCTTTGCTGAGATGGTGTACGTAGCCATCCTGCCTTCCTCCTCCCTTCGCCACGGTGTAGATTCTATCCACCTCGGTCTACTATGTCTACCGACCGCGACGTAGGCTACTAACTGCGTGTACGGATCTCGTCACCGTCAGGCAGAACCCTCCGATCGACCGCGGCTGGCGGAGGCGCTCCGCTCCCTGCGGTTGCCTGGTTTGGCTCGGCGCTCTCTGTGCCCTTCTGCGGCGGGATCGGCGAGCGGCGGGAGCTACCGCGCATCCTCGCAAGGCGCACTCTGTGTCACGGAGTATTCGTCGCGTCGCACGTCGGACAGGTCCACTCGATCTCGCCTGTGAACAGGTTGAGGCGCGTGGGGACGAGCGGCCCGCCGCACGTCGGGCAGGGGAAGACGGTGACGGTGACCGGGATGCCGGCGTCGCCGACGAGCGTCGTCCCCTCGGGCATCGTGAGCCGCACCGGATCGGCCATCCGCAGCGCGATCTCGGAGGGCATGCCAACGATGCGAACCTCTCCGACGGTCTCGATACGAATCCCGTTGCGGCCGATGAGGATGACGAGGACGACGACGGCGACGAGAAGGGCGAGGAGCACGGCCGAGATCGCGAAGCGGGCAGTTCGTTCCGTCATGTGGCGCCTCCCAGCGCCCTGCGAGAGCGTGGGCGCCGGCACTGACGGTACGGGATCGGTGCCGTTCCCTGCAATGCGCCGAGGGACCTTGGAGGGTTCGCCGACTTCGATTACCGTCTTCCGGCGGGAGGTGGGCGGTGAACAAGGCGATTCCGGCGGCGTGGTTCGTGTCGTACGCTGGAAGCGACATTGGGCGGTGGCGCGAGCTGCGGGGCGCCGCGGTCGAGCCCAGCGACGCGAGGTGGGGCGCCGGCACCGTCCGCACCGTGCGCTGGGAGGCCCGACGGGGCGAAGTTCATCCCCTGGGAACGGTGTACGCGGTCGTCGACTACGAGAGCGGACTCTCGGCGCAGGTGAACGCACGAGCGTTCGCCGAACTCCACGTAGCGGTCAGCATTCCGCAGTCGCTCGCCGCCCTGCTCCGCGAGGCGTTCGATCCGGAATCTCCCATGCCCGCAGCAAAGCGGGACGAACGGTTCTCGCGCCACGACCAAGAACGGATCGCGCGTCGCGACGCGGAACGAACCCAGCGCGCTCAGGCGCGAAGCTCGTCGATCGACGGTGGAAAGCGCTAGCCTCGTCCCTCGGGCAGCGTCACGCTGCCCGGTCGCGACGTGTCGAGGATGATTCCCCCGGCGATGCGCGCCGCCTCGGCGCAGACAGCGGCGCAGGCGAAGCCGCCGCCGGCCGCATACCACGCGTCGTTTTTCGACGGGTCGTCGCACCGCCAGCCCAAGATCCTCTCCTGAACCTCCCAGCAGCGGGTCGAGCCGAAGAGGTCCCGGAATCGACCGACGAAACGTTTCCCGGCCTCGCGGACGGCGTTGTCGGCGTCGAGGTCGGTCAGGTCGTCGGTGGCGAGCGCGTAGCCGATAGCCATGAGCGAGCCGACGACGGCCCCGCACGTCTCGCCGGTTTCCGCAATCCCGCCGGCAAGAGCCGAGGCCCCGCGCAGGGCGTCGCGCCCGGCGACGTGAAGGTGCGTGTCGATCGCCCACAGGGTCGCCCGGCAGCAGTTCGAGTACGCACGCAGGTTGTCGAACGCGTTGCGAGCGATGGCGTCGAGGATTCGCTCGCGCGTCGCGGGGAGAGCGCCGGGCACGTCGTACGTCGCCTCGCGCCGCGCCCCCCAGTTTCGTTCGGCGATCTCTTCCCATCGCGCCATGGCGTGGATGATACGGGCCACCGGCCCAAGCGGCCACTCACGCAATCCACGCGGCGATCCCGCGGGACGCGAGGCCGACGACGAGGGCGATCGCCGTGGTCGAGGCGAGGACGAACCCGGTGCGCGCCCAGCCGAGCTCGCGCTTCAGGACGGCGATGGTCGCGATGCACGGCACGTAGAAGAGGAGGAAGAGCGTGTACGTCATGACCTGGCCGCGTGACAGGACGTCGAGAACGGCGGTCGTTCCGAGCGCCTGGAACAACATGACGAGCGCCAGCTCCTTGCGGAACACGCCGAACACGAGGGGAATCCCGAGCACGAGCGGCAATCCGAGACTCCATGTAACCGGCCGCGCCATGAGGTTGAGATACCGGTCGATGCGGAAGAACTCGAGGAGACTGAGGATGACGCTTCCGGCGAGGAGGATCGGGACGGCGACGAGGAGGAAGTCGCGCAGGTGCAGCCAGACCTTCGCCCCAAGCACCCGAACGGATGGGATCTTGTACGACGGGATCTCGAGGATCAGCCCGGGGCTCACGCGGGGGAAGAGGTAGACAAGCAGCCGTCCGGCGACGGCGATGACGACGATGTTGATGGCGTAGACCGCGAAGGCGAGGGTCGGTCCGAGGAAGTAGCCGACGAGGCCGTAGATGATCGTCGCGCGCGCGGCGCACGGGACCATGACCGCCAGCATGGCGGTGACGAACCGATCCCGCGGGGAGCTAAGGATGCGGGTTGCCATGACCGCCGGCACGCTGCACCCGTATCCGAGGATGAACGGGATGATCGACGTGCCGTGAAGCCCAACCCGGTGCATCAGCCCGTCGATCAAGTACCCCGCGCGGGGCAGGTACCCGATGTCCTCGAGGATCGACAGGCCGAGAAGAAACGGGACAAGGTAAGGAATGACGATGCCGACGGCGCCGCCGATCCCCTGGAGGAGTCCGTTCACGAGGTGAAACGCGATCCCGCCGGCGGGGAGACCGGCCGCAAGAAGCGTCGAGGCTCGGTCGAACAGAGCGAGGATCGGGCCTTCGGCGTACGCGCCGACGCGGAACACGATCTGAAACAGGCCGAACAGGATCGCGGCCAGGGCGACCAGGCCGAACGTGGGATGCATGAGGAGCGCGTCGATGCGGTCGCGGAGCATGAGCGTCGGCCGTCCGACCACGCTCGTCGCCTCGGCGATCTCCATCGCCAGGGTGTGGCGCTCCGCGGCGAGGAGGCTGTCGCCGCTGCGGCCCCGCCGGGCTTCGATGGCGGCGACGATGGCGTCGGTGCGCTCGTCTGCAGCGCCCACGGGGTCGCGTTCGAGGAGCTTGGTCGCGACGAACCGAGGGGGCTGCGGGAGATCGTTGCCGCGCTCATGCAGCGCCGCCTCGAGCTCGGTGAGGGCGTCCTCGACGTCCTTTCCGTAGCGTAGCGGTTCGGCGGGGACACCGGCCTCGGCGGTACGGACGGCACGAAGCGCCGCCTCCTTCACGCCGACGCCGCGGACGGCGGTCGCCTCGACCACCGGAACGCCCAGACGATCGGACAGCCGCTCGACGTCGATTCGGATCCCCTTGCGCCGCGCCTCGTCGGCCATGTTGAGGCAAACGACGAGGGGCCGCCCGAGCTCGAGGAGCTGAATCGTGAGCTCAAGGCTCCGCGAGAGGAGCGACGCGTCGATCACGTTGAGGACAGCGCCGACGCCTTGGGTGAGGAGGTAGTTGCGGGTCTCGCTCTCGGCGGCGTCGAGCGAGACAAGCGAGTACGTGCCGGGGAGATCCACGACCTCGGCGGCGGTTCCCCCGATCAGGGCATGGCTCGTCAGGTACTCGACGGTCGTTCCCGGCAGGTTCGACGTGTGTGCCTTGTAGCCGACGAGGTGGTTGAAGATCGTGCTCTTGCCGCAGTTGGGCTGCCCGACGAGGGCAATGCGGATCACTGGTGACGCGCGGCCTCGGCGCCCCGGCTCTCCGCGTCGCTGCGCGCCTTCGCCCGACAGGCGCTGCAGACCCCGACGAGCTCGAGACGCGTCTGCCGGACCTCGAACCCCCGCCGGCGGCCGAACGCCTCGGGATCGAACGACGGCGTGACGTCGAGCACGGAGCCGCACTCCGAGCACACGAGATGGACGTGGTCTTGCTGGCGCATCTCGTAGTGGCTGTGGTCCTCGCCGAGGTCGTTCGCGTCGATGACATCCATCGTCTCGAGCAGCCGCAACGTGCGGTAGACGGTGGCGAGGCCGATGCGGGGGCTGACGTCGCGGGCGCGGCGGAAGATCTCCGCCGCGTCGAGGTGAGGGTTGGCGTCGATGATGCCGAGGAGAAGCTCGCGCTCTCGTGTCACCCGCTTTCCCTCGGCGCGAAGCCGATCCGGCATGGAGAGTCGATCAGACACCCCGGCCTCCGTTCGTCCGCGGCGCCTCCGAGACGTAAGAGACCTCGATCCGCCGCGCGACGCCGCGTCCGAGGGCGGTCTGGGTTCCCCGCGTGCAGATGAGGAGGGGGCCGCGAAACGGGGCGCGCGCGGTCACCGAGACGAGATCTCCCAACTGAAGTCCCATCTGCTCGAGGCGGCGGCGGAGCCCCCACCCCACGTCAATGGACACGATGCGCCCGCACGCTCCGGGCGGTAGCTGCTCCAGCGTCATCGGCACTCCTTATTGATAATGATTCTCATTCTTTGGTGAAGAATATCCGGTTCGTGTGCCCGCAGCAAGGGGGAGGACGAAAGGCCGTCCGGCGGCGTGCAAATGTCAGCCCGGCGACGGCCTGGGGCAATCGCTGCCCGGCGAGCGAGCGCGTACTCTGCGGCGAGCAAGGAGGACAACCCGCTTGAAACGGTCCCAACGCCTGATCGTCGTGCTCGGTCTCCTCGGAGTCGCTCTCGGAGTTGTGGCTATCGGGATCGGGGGACCCCCGGCGCCACCGCCGTTGCGCGTCGTCGTCATCGACGCGGGGCATGGGGGCGAGGATCCGGGGGCCGTCGGCGCAGACGGCACGAGGGAGAAGGACGTGACGCTGGCGGTGGCTCGGCTCGTCCAAATGGCAGCACTCGCTGACCCGACGATTCAGGTCGTGCTGACGCGGGACAGCGACGTGTTCGTCGCGCTGGCGGATCGGGCGAGGATGGCCAACCAGCGAAGAGCGGCGCTGTTTGTCAGCCTCCACGTCAATGCATGCTCGGACCCAAGCGTGTGCGGCGTGGAGACCTACATCGATGCAAAGCAGCCAGGTGACGGCGCCAGCGCTCGCTTGGCCGCGGCGCTCCAGACGCGGGTTGCTTGGGTGATGGGGTCGCGCGATCGTGGCGTGCGAACCGCGTCCCTGTTCATCACCCGGGCCGCAATGCCGGCTGCCCTGGTCGAAATGGGCTTCATCACGAACTTCCAGGAGCGTGGCGCGCTCAGGAACCTGGCGAGGCAAAAGGAGGTCGCGGCGGCCGTCTATGCGGGAATCCGCGCGTTCCTCGCCGATGAGGACTGAGGACGTAGCCTCGCTCTATCGCCTTCTCCTCCGTGCCTACGGCCCGCAAGGCTGGTGGCCCGCCGACGGGGCCTGGGAGATGGCCGTCGGTGCGGTCCTTACGCAGCGCGTCGCGTGGCGGAACGCCCAGGCGGCCATCCAACGGCTGCGACAGTCCAGACTCCTGTCGGCGGAGCGCCTCGACCGCGCCCCGGTCGAAGCGATTGCCGAAGCGGTGCGACCTGCGCTCTTCTACAACGCGAAGGCGGCGAAGCTGAAAGCGCTGGCGCACGTCGTGGCCGCGGACTGGGGCGGCGACCTCTTCGGGCTCCTTGCCCAGCCAACGGACACGTTGCGCCACGCTCTCCTGGGGATCCACGGGATCGGAAGCGAGACGGCGGACGTCATCCTTCTCTACGCCGCGAAGCGGCCGACGTTCGTCGCTGACCGCTA
>CAZWQN010000075.1:0-5927 GCA_964635895.1 uncultured Thermotogae bacterium
TCCGTGACCTTCACGCGATCGAGCCCCTTCCGCCCCGCTCTCCTTTTCGTTCCGGTCACGCCAGGCTACACGGGAACCACGGGATCGTCAAACCGTGCGGAGGAGCCCGGGTGCACTTTCGCCGGCCTTTGGCCTACCTACCCCGCGGGACCGTAGGATGAGACTCCCGCGAACGCGTCGTGGGAGAGGAGGCCGCCCGGATGCGCCCAACCCTGAGGAACCTCGCTCGAGCGTTTACGCTCTCGGTCCTGTGCCTCGCCGGCGGAAGCAAGGCCGTGGGCTCTGCGGTGGGCGCCGCGCCTGCGGCGACGTGGATCACGTACATCGACTCCGCCGCCGGGCGAATCGCGGTCCACGTTTCCGAACCCCAGACTCCGCGCTATGTGGGCGGCGCACCCGTCGTTGTGAACGTCTCCGGCTTCTTCACGCCGAGAAGGGGCTTCTCCTTTGAGCTCGATCCGAACGCGCTTGGCGCCGTGTACATCACCTACCTGTGGCCGGGCACGACCGATCCGAAGACCGGGGCCGCGAGCACGGGGACGTTCGACTTCGGCGGCCCGGGCTGCCTCGCCGCCCTGCGCGATGTGATCCGGTTCGCGACGGGCGTTGTCCCGGACGCCTACGGCAAGAGGCTTCACGAGTCGGCGCGCGGGCCCGTGTTGTATGAGGTTGCCGGGCTCTACGCCTTCTCGCACTCGGGGATCGCCGCCACCAACGTCCTCGCCCTGCACGGAGCGGACCTCGCGGGCGTCCGCTTCTTCGTCGGCCGAGAGAACCCCACGATCGACCCGCTGTACCCGCTTGAGCCCGGCCACTGGGACGATGCAGGCGCTCCCGTGGACAACCCTTTCTACGACCCGATGGGGTACACGCCGACCTCCATCGCCATCGACTACTCGACCGTCTACTGGTCGGAGCGGGACGGACGCCCCGCGTTCCGCGTGGAGGGTGGGACCGACTACGTCTGCTCGGCCAAGCACCCGCAGATGGAGGGGAAGGACGTCTGGTCGACGGCGCTGCTTCAGGCGCTTCTCGACAACGGGGCTCTAGTGCGGGAGACGTGGCCTGCGACCCTCGCCACACCGGAAGCGGCCAAGACCTGGTGGGACTACCGAACGACGGTCTGGAACTACCCGCGCCTCGCCGACACGCTTCCGAACCTCAACGTGATGCTCGTCTTCGCCGCCGAGGATCACGTCCAGACCGCCATCGACAAGCCTCACGTGCACCAGGCGTTCGACGGCTTCCACGAGCGGGCCGGCCTCTGGTGTCGGCTGAACCCGGACCGCGCCTACGTCGAGGCCTTCCTCGCCCACGCGGAGAGCCCCTGGCTCCCCGACAACCCGGCGAACCAAGAACCAGCCTCATGGCTCGACGTCCGCGCCTGGGCATACCCGGCCCGGCTGTGGCCGCAGCTCAACGTCATAGTCCCGCTCGCCGCCGTCGCCGAGATGTGCGACCGAACGCGAGCCGGCGTTTGGCTGGACGACCTCTCGGCTGTCCTGTTCTAGTCTCACGCCAGGTTCTCCGAGATTGGTCTGAACCAATAAAGGGCAAAGTGGCCTTGCGCGGCTGTCCTGAACGGTGTATCGTCCTTTTGGACTATTCCAAGGCGGTGATTGGTATGGTTGTCGCCATCGAGCCGACAGAGGAGAGGGGGCCGCTGCACGCGCAGATCGCCGATTCCCTCCGCTCGCAGATCGAGCGAGGTGAGCTGGCGGGCGGCCAACGTCTGCCGACGACGCGGGATCTCGCAAAGGATCTCGGAGTGAGCCGCAGCACGGTGGTCCGCGCCTACGAGCAGCTCGCCCGCGAAGGCCGGGTCGAGGGGCGCGTCGGGATGGGAACCGTTGTGAGGTGCTGTCCTTCCGCGGCGAGGGGAGACAGGATCGACTGGAACCTTCTCCTCACGCCTCGGATCCAGGAACCCGATGCTGAGTACCGGCAGGTGCTCCGGATGCTGTCGCAAACCGATCTCCTGTCGTTCGCGGGGGGCCTCCCGTCTCCCGAGTTCTTCCCGGGCGACGCGTTCCAGCAGCTGGCCGACGGCGTGCTGCGCCAACAGGGCGCCAGGCTCCTCCAGTGGTGCCCGATCGAAGGGTATCCTCCGCTTCGCAGCTGGATCGCCGATCGCCTCGGCTGCCCGATGGAGACCGTGATGGTCCTGTCCGGCTCGACCCAAGGGATCCACCTTCTGGCCCAGGCGTTCCTCGAGCCCGGCGACACCGTCCTCATCGAAGCCCCGACGTACGCGGGCGCAATCCAGGCGTTCCGCGGAGCCGGCGCGCGCATCGTCTCGATCCCGAGCGGCGCCGACGGGATCGACCTCGAGCGCCTCGGGGCGATCCTCGATCGCGTGCGCGCCAAGTTCCTGTACGTGATCCCGACGTACCACAACCCAACCGGGGGCTGCCTCCCCGTGGCGAAGCGCGAGGCCCTTCTCGCTCTCGCCGCGCGCCACGGCCTTCCCATCGTCGAGGACGACCCCTACTCGATGTTGCGCTACGACGGTCCCCAACTCCCGACCCTGTACTCGCTCGATCGGGACGGATGCGTGATCTACCTGTCGACGTTCTCGAAATCCGTGTTCCCGGGACTTCGGATCGGCTGGCTCGCCGCCCCGAGGAAGCTGCTGCCGCGCCTCGTGAGCCTCCGGAACGTGATCGACCTGTTCACGAACAGCCTCGCGCAGGGGAGCCTCTACGAGTTCTGCAAGCGCGGCTTGTTCGACGCGCACCTACAGCGCGTGTGCCACGAGTACCGCGAGCGGCGCGACGCGATGGCGGTCGCTCTCCGACGCTACGCGCCCGACCTATCCTTTGACGTCCCGCACGGCGGGCTCTTCCTCTGGGCGAGGATCCCCGGGGAGGCGGACGCCCGCCGCCTGCTCGAAGAGGCCATCGACCTTCGCCTCGCGTTCATCACCGGCTCCCTGTTCTACTCGGAGTCGGAGGGGCACGACAGAATCCGCCTCTCGTTCGCCTGTCACCCCTCCGACGCCATCGCCGACGGGATGAGGCGTCTCGGTCTGGCGCTGCAACGCTCGCTCTCGCCAGGGGGCGCTCTCTCCGCAGAGGCGACGACCCGCGAGGCGGCGATCCCCCACTTCGTCGTGTAGTCGAGAGAAGGAGGCCCGATGGAGATCAGGAACCGCTACGCGTACTTCGAGGGACGGGTCGTGCCGATCGACGACGCCCGGGTGAGCATCATGACGTCGGCGCTCAACTACGGCCTCGCCGTGTTCGAGGGGATTCGCGCCTACTGGGACCCGGCGCACGGACGCCTCCTCGTCTTTCGCCTGGACGACCACTTGGACCGCTTCTGGCGGAACGGCCGGATCCTCTTCATGGAACCGCCGCTGTCCCGCCAAGCGATGGCCGACGCGATGGCCGATCTCCTACGGCGTGAGGCGTTCCGCGGCGATGTCTATCTCCGGCCCTTGCTGTACAAGTCGACGTGCGAGATCGGCCCGCGCGTCCATGACAACCGGTGCGACGTATCGATCTTCGCCACGCCGCTCGATCGGTACGTGAACACGGAGGACGGCATCCGAGTGATCGTCTCGTCGTGGCGACGAGTCAGCGACGCGGCGATTCCCCCACGGGGCAAGATCTCCGGATCGTATGTGACCGCGGCGCTGTCCAAGTCGGAGGCCCTCCTTGCCGGGGTCGACGAGGCCGTGCTCTTGAACGAGAGCGGCGCTGTCTCCGAAGGCACCGTGTCCAACCTGTTCCTCGTTCGCGACGGAGTCTTGATCACGCCTCCGATCTCCGCGGGGATCCTCGAAGGAATCACACGAAGCACGGTCCTCACCCTCGCCGCCGAACTCGGCCTCCAGGTGGTGGAGCGGACCGTCCTGCGATCGGAGCTGTACGCCGCCGACGAAGTCATGCTGACGGGAACCGCCACGGAGTTGGCGCCGGTGATCGAGGTGGACCGACGCCCCGTTGGGGATCGAACGCCCGGCCCGATCGTCCGACGGCTCGCCAAGGCGTTCGACGACGTCGCGCGCGGCCGCTCGGACCGCCACGCCGACTGGTGCACACCGGTCTCGCTCTAGCGGCCTTTGAAAGGCCTTCGGCCGGCGACCCGATCCCATCGGCACGTGCGGAGCGAGGCCACGCGGCCGAGCCCGCTCCACGCCGCCCGCTCGTACACAGACTGGAGAAGCGCCACGATCTCGCCGGCTTCAACGTCCGCAGGAAGGACGAGGCGACGCATCGGAATCGACTCGCCGACGTAGAGGCGGATCGGCTCTCGGAGAACCGCCCGGCGGCGGCGTCCGCGCAGGAGCCGGTACACCCTGCGGTTCGACGAACCGGCCTCGCGCACGGGAACGAGCAGCGCGTCGGACCCGCGCAGCGCGTCGACGAGCCGACCGAGACCCGGATACCGCCGGCCGCTCTCACGTCCGCCGTTCGGGAAGAGGGCCAGGGCGCCCCCGGCGAGCACGTGGCGGGTTCCCTCGTCGAGCGCGGCGCGGTCGGCCCGCCACGCCTCAGCCTCCTCCACCAGGCCGTCCAGTGGTCGGAGCGCCGAGAGAGACAGGGCGTGGGCCGGACTTGCGAGGCCCCGGCGCCGGGCCGACACGAGGTGGGTCGGCTCGAGCGGAAGGACGTACGGGCTCATGCCCGAAACGAGCGTCGTCACGTAGCGGTGGGCCAGGATCCGGAGGTCGTCCCGCTCCAACGCGGCCGCCAACAGAAACGGGGTCAGCATGGACGGGTGATTCCCGAACACGAGGAGCGGCGCCTGCTGCAGCGGTGCGCGTGCGCTCTCGAGCATCGGGATCTCCCACCGATCCGGAAGCTTGGAGAGAACGGAGGCCGCCGCGTTCGGCAGGCTCTCGCGGCACAGCGCTCCCTCCAACTCGGCGCCGAGGTGCAGGAGCGCCATGATCGGGCAGAAGCGCTCGAGGACCGACGAGGCCTGTCGGTATGCCGCAGACTGCTCCGAGCTCCGCACGTGCTCCTCGCGGATCGCGGGGGAGGCCGCCGCCGCGGTAGGCAGACCGCAGACGCGAAAGCGACCGCCGGAGCCCCGCGTCCTTGGCGTGGCTCCAGGTGCCGGGCTTCACCCCGGCGGCCCGCCAGACCGCGCCGCGGCTCGCCAGGAGGGCGCAGCCGACGTCGGCGTCCCCGAGCGACGTCCCGGCACCGGCGGCGACCTCGGACAGCGTAGCGGTGCCGCCGCTCACGAGCAGGGACGCCAGAACCCGGCTCGCGTTCTCGGGCATTCCTAACCCCACGTGGAGGTGGGCCGACAGTTCGCGGCAGTAGATCGGGCTCTTCGCGCGCACGAGCTACCCCGCGTACCGCTTCTCGAGTTCCGCGATCAGGGCCGGGCCGCTCTTCTCCCAGCGGGCGATGAACTCGGGCATCTGCCCGTTGACGAACCGGAAGAAGGCCGCCATCTCGATCAGCGAACGTTTCGCATCGAGCGGCTTCTCGCGAAGGAGATCGAGACCGCGCTCCGCCATCTCGATGTGGTCGCTGAAGTTCGCGCGCTGGTCGAGGTGCAACCGCGCCCACAGATTTCGCCTGAGGGAGTAGTAGCGCCGGCGGTCCCTCGGACGCGCCGTCTTCTCAAGGATTCCGAGCTGCAGAAGGTCCTTCGCTGCCATGCTGATCGCTCCTCGGCTCACTTGAAGCTCCGCCGCCAGGTCGTCGATCGTGGTCTCGGGCGGCTGCGAGATGAGCAGAAAGCCGATCACCCGCCCCGCCACCGCTGACGCCTGGTGCTCGATGGCCATGTGCTCGCCGAACGCGGCGGCAAACTCCCTCCTCTTTCGATCCAACCGTTCCATGTTCCCACCTCCGGAGTCGCGCACCATCAGAGCAGTCATGTCACTCATGTCAACCATTCGTGAAAGATCTCTTCCCAACGTGCGATCACACAATGCCGCCGCCGCTTGGTGCCCGAACAAG
>CAZWQN010000076.1:0-4237 GCA_964635895.1 uncultured Thermotogae bacterium
GCAGACCGTCTTGATCCCGCGTTCGCTCGCGACGTCGATCGCCGCCGCGGCGGCGCCGCGCGCGAGGGCATGCTGAGCCGTCGCCGCGAGGCACGCGGCAGACTCCGTGGTGCCGGCGTCGACCAACGCGCGGAAGACCGAGACAAGGTCCACCTCCCAGAGGGTCCCGCGCCGACGCACGGGAGCGTCGAGAGAAAGGGGTTCACCCCGCGCTGCGGCCGCCTCAAGCCGCATCGCCGGCTCCCCTTCGTACGTGCGTTCCCCGCAGACGCCGAGCCAGGCGGCGACCGCGTCGAGAAACCGGCCGGCGCTCGTGGTCCACGGCGCGTTCACCCCCCGCTCCCACTGGCGCAGAAGCGCCGCGGCCGCCTCCCGGCCCATCCCGCGCCGTTCGAGCTCCGCGCCGATCCGTCCGAGCGGGACGCCAGCCTCCGCGAGGTAGGCTGCGGCGACCCGCAAGGGGAAACGCGTCGCCAGGTCGCCGCCCGGCAGGCGGACGGCGCGGAGCGATCCGGCTCGCTCGACCGTTCCTCCGGTCGCCGCAAGGATCTCGCCGCCCCACGCCGAGCCGTCGGCTCCGTAGCCGTAACCGTCGAGAACGACGCCCACCGCGGCGTCTACGGAGTGCTCGGCCATCACGGAGGCGAGATGAGCGACGTGGTGCTGGACCCGCACGACCTCGCCCCCGCTCATGCGGGCGACCTTCTCCGCGAGCGCCGTTGTCAGGAAACGAGGGTGCGCATCGCACGCGACGATGTGAGGGGGCGCCGTGCCGAGCAACCTTCGCAGGTGGGCGACGGCGTGCTCAAGGAAGGCGTAGGTTTCGAGGTTGTCGACCGATCCGATGTGCTGTGACATCGTCAGGCCGCCCGCGTCGTACACCGCAAACGCGGCCCCCGTTTCGGGGCCGAGGGCGAGAATAGGCTCCGTCCCGAGGTCGATCGGAAAGCGTGCCGGCGTGTACCCGCGCGACCGGCGCAGGAAGACCGTTCGCCCGCCGGCGCGGCGGACGACCGAGTCGTCACAGCGGGCGACGATTCGGCGGTTGTGCGTCAACCGATGGTCGGCGATCCCCGCGCACTTCCGTTCGATCTCTTCGTTCTCGATCCACATCGGTCGCCCCGGCTGGTTCGCGCTCGTCATCACAAGCGGGACATGCACGCGGTCGAAGAGGAGAGCGTGGAGCCCGGTGTAAGGAAGCATCAAGCCCACCGTGTGGAGTCCCGGCGCCACCGCCGCCGGCAGCGCCCCATCCCGCTGCCGCAGCGCGACGATCGGGCGCTCCGGGCGGCGCAGGAGCTCCCACTCCTGCGGGTCGGCCTCGGCCCACTTCGGGACCATCGCCTCGCTCGCCATCACGGCGAACGGCTGCCCGGGCCGCCCCAGGCGTTGCCGGAGCCGCACCAGAGCGCATGGATTCGTCGCGTCGCACGCCAGGTGGGTTCCCCCTAGCCCCTTGATCGCCACGATCTTCCCGCCCGTGAGGGCGCCAGCGGCCCGCTCGATCGGATCCCGGTCGACGCCGTCGAATAGTAGGCGGGGTCCACAGACTGGACACGCCGTAGATTCGGCGTGGTAGCGCCGCTCCGCGGGATCGACGTACTCGGAGTGGCAGTCCGGACACAATGGGAACTCCCGCATTGCGGTGCGCGCGCGGTCGTAGGGGAGTTCATCGATGATGGTGAACCGTGGCCCGCAGTCGGTGCAGCTTGTCGCCCAGTAGCCTTTGTACCGCGTCGCGCCCCGCACGTCCCTTAGGCACGCCGGGCAGATCGCGGTGTCAGGGGGGATCGTCCCGCTCGCTCGTCCCTCCCCCCGCGACGGCGCAATGACGAAACGTCGCTCCCCGATGGGGGCGACGTTCTCCTGCGACACGTCGGCGACCGACGCGAGCGTCGGACCGTCGTGCTCGACCGCCCGGAGGAAGGCGTCGACCGACGAGGCTTCCCCCTCGACCAGGATTTCGACCCCGGAGTCGCCGCGGTTGCACACGCTTCCGCCCAGCCCGAGGGCCACCGCAACGCGGTACACGAACGGGCGGAACCCGACGCCCTGGACCACCCCGCGAACAATCAGCCGGCGGCGGACGATCATGCGGGTCACCCGGCCGTCGCCGGGTCGTCGGACAGCGTGACGCGATCGACGTAGAGCTCACGCCCGGCGGCGACATCCACCGAACCTCCGCAGCGCGGGCAGGTGAGGATGGGAATCGAGTAATGGCCGTCGTCGCCGAACCGCCCCGTGGATCCGTGATAGCCGCACGCCGGACACGACACGACGGCCGCGACGGTCTCCACCGCGAGGTTCGCTCCTTCCAGCCGGGTTCCTTGGGCCAAGATCTCAAATGCGCTTGCGAGCGCGTGATCGGACAGGATCCGCAGCTCGCCCTTCCTCAGGACAACGGTTCGCACGCGGCCGCGGTGTTCGGCAAGCCTCGGCAGGACTGCGCCGATCAGCTCGCTCACCACTGCGTACTCGTGCATCCCAGGCCCACGAGATCGAGCAGGGCGTCGATCCCCTCTCCGGAGCGAAGCGATGTGAGGACAAGCTTCCCGTGGGGGTTCACGCTCGAGTAGTCGGCCGCAATCCGCTCGGGGCTCACCCCGACGGCGGAGGCGAGGTCGACCTTGTTGACGGCCACGACGTCCGTCTGCGCAAAGATCTTCGGGTGCTTGCGAACCATGTCGTCCCCTTCGGTCACCGAGATGACGACGATCTCGACGTCCGCACCGAGCGGGAAGTCCGCCGGGCAGATCAGGTTCCCCACGTTCTCGATGAACAGGACGTCGATTTCGTCGAGCGGGAGCCGATCGAGCGCGTGGCTCACCGTGTGCGCGTCGAGATGGCAGTCGTCTTGCGTGTTCACGTTCACGGAGCTCGCCCCGCGCGCCACGAAACGGCGATGATCGTCATCCCCCGCAGAGTCCGCGGCGATCGTTCCCACACGGAGTCCCCGTCCGTGGAGCCGGTCGATCGCCTGCTCGACGAGCGTCGTCTTTCCGCTGCCGATCGCGCCGAGCACGCTGACCGAGCGGATTCGCTTCTCCCGCAGCCTTCGGTAGTTGGCGTCGGCAAGCTCCAGCTGCCGCGCCAGGATATCTTCCCCCGAGAAACGAACGTCGTGCATGCTGCACCCCTCGTTGCGTTCGAATGATAGGTCGGCCGCGAACCGCCCGCAAACACTCCCAACCTCGGCAGAGTCGACTTCTCCGCCTTCCCCACGTATCATCGGCGTTCGACACGGATCGCCCCCTCGTGGGTAGCTCATCTATCCTGGGCGACCGGGAAGGCCTCCGATGGGAAGGAGACGAGAATGAAGAAGCTGCTGTTGGCTCTCTTGATTGCCGCCACGGCGGGAGTGACGGCGTCGGCCAGCGTCCAGCTGTCCGCCGACAATCCTGACTACAACTTCGACAAGGTCCTCGAGGGCACGATCGTGGTCCACACGTTCATCCTCACTAATCCAGGGACTGCGTCCGTTCAGATCACGAAGGTTCGCGCGAGCTGCGGCTGCACGGCGACTGCGCTGTCCGACTACGCGCTCACCCCAGGGGAGTCCGTCAAGCTCGAGGCTCGAGTGGACACGAGCGGGTTCGGCGGAGAGATCGTGAAGTCGATCTACGTCGACTACGGCACCGCAGATGGCTCCGAGCACGCCACGATAACGTTGCACATCGCGGGAAAGGTGCTGCGCGCGCAGGAGTACCACATCACCGTCGGCGACCTCAACTACCTGTTCTACATCCTGATCGACCTGCGCGAGCCCGACGCCTACGCAGCCGGTCACCTGATGGGCGCGCTCAACATTCCGTACGCCGAGTTCGCCGCGTGGGTCGAGCGCCTTCCCACGGGCGTCATCATCGTCTTGTACGACCAGACCGGGACCCTGAGCGATGAAGCCGTCCAGGTCCTCATCACAGCCGGGTTCAGCGACGCGCGCAGCCTCCTCGGGGGGCTCGACGCCTGGAACCTCGCGTACGAGGACCAGTTCGTCCTGAAGCCGTAGGGCGGCGCGTTCCGGCAGACGGGCCCGCGGGGCGCGTGCCCGTTCGAAGGAGTGGGAGCACTGCCGATGCCAACTCGTTGGGGATCACGCCTTCTCTTCGGTCTCGTGTTCTGCGCGGCCCTGGGGCTTGCGGGGCGCGCCCAGGGCTTGCCCGTCGTCGTCGTGTTCTACGAGCCGGGGTGTCCCGACTGCGCTCGGATCGACGAGGTCCTCGAAGCCCTCGGCCCGGAT